>CAKTUS010000094.1 GCA_934621485.1 uncultured Clostridia bacterium | reverse complement strand
GGCCTTTTCCAGGGGAGAGAGCACCCGCACGCCATCCCGGTAAAAATGCACCCCATCGTAGGTATCGCCTACAGCGGCAGGAATATCGCCCAATGGTACGGCGCAAGGAAAATCCGCCGCGTTTCCCGAATACAGCCAGATGATATTGGCTACAATCCCGTTTTCAATCAAAGCATATACCATTTTTTATGCCGCCTCCCTGTGATTGCGAATGACCACAATGCCGCTTCCGCCTGCCGGATAGGCTTGAGAGCCGCCGCCGCCGTAATTCGCAGGGGCCGCTACGAGCTGGCTTGCGCCGCCGCCTTCGCCGCCGCTGCCGTCGCCCGCATTGGTTCCGCCGCCACCACCGCCGTTCTTGCCTGCTCCGCCGCCCGCATACAATGTGCCGGTTGCTTCGCCAAACTCGCGGGTCGTCGTTCCTTGCCCTTTTCCGCCCTTACCCAAATAGCCAGAAGAATTACTGGAACTAAGGCCATCTCCCCCATCATTTCCATCAGAGCCGCCATCGCCGGCAGGGTAGTTGCCGCTGTAATTAGCAGCTCCGCCGCCAGATCCGCCGTCGCAGCCGTCATATTGATGATTGGTTGTGTCTACGGTTGCGCCGCCGCCATTGGCCACGGTTCCGAGCGCGCTGGTTTGGCCGCCGCCTACGCCTGCCGCCGTTCCGCCCGCGCCCACAACAATCGGATAATCCGTGTTAAGCGCTGCGACAACCCCTTTTTGCGTTGTCGTATATCCACCGCCTCCGCCGCCCTTAGCGCCGCTTGCATTTGAGGGGGAACCGCCGCCGCCGAGGCAGAATACGTCGAGACTGTCCCCATTTCCCAACGATGTAAACTTCAGCACGCCGCTGGTCAGAAATTTGATACGCCAATGATAATTCCCGTCGTCGATAAGCTGTGCATTGCCCGTGTAGGTGTAAGCAGGCTTCCAGTCCTGCACCGTCAGGGTGGCTACGCGGCTGGTGACCGTGCCCGCCTTGTTGGTCACCTCACAATAGATGTTCGTTGTTGTGGCCGCCGTCAGCCCCGTCAGGTTCAGGGCAGGCCCCGTGGCTCCGCTCACCAGATTGCCGCCCTTATACCATTTGTACGTGTATTCCGCCGGATTTCCGGGTTCGGCAATCACCAGGCTGAACGCAGCGCTCGCGCCGGCAGACGCCACCACCATCGCATCCTGCGGGTAGCTTTCGTTCAGCACCGGCAGCTTATAAGCTTGTCCTCCCCGTCGCACAATCAACCCTTCGCCCATTTACCGCACCACCTTCAAAATCACCGGCAAGTCTACCGTCGGTTTTTCCTCATAGCAATAAGCCGTCACAGTTCCTGCGCCCGCCTCCACCCGGCCCACAAAGGTCCAGGCGTCGGTTCGCGCCTTTCCTGCCTCGGCTGTGCCCGCATCGCTCAGGCTTACGTCCACAAGCGGGTTGTCTGTGGACAGAAGACCCGTTACGCTTACGGTCTGACTGTATGGAGCGGATGCGTTCCATCCGTCGGCCGAAAACAGCGCCGTATAAGCGGCGGTACTGGCCTTTTGGCTAATGGCTTGCAGCGCCGCCTGAACGCTCATCTTGCTTTCCAGCTCTTGGGCCACGCTTGGCGCGCCTTCCTCCCCGCTGACAGGAATATGGGTTGCATACAGCTTAATGTCGCCGTTTTCGTCCCGGCTTTGGCCGTTCACCGTAGCGGAGGTAGCGTTCAGGCTGACCAACCAGTCCGCTTCCGTGCCCTCAAACCCGTGCTGCACCGCTATTTCATAGGCGCTGTATCCGCGAAAAAGCGTCACCTCGGCCTGAAGCTGCGCGTCAGTCTGCATCGCCGATCACCTCCAGCAATTGGAAGGTTGCATATTCCATGGGGGTGCGCACTTCCGTTCCGTCGTCGCCGGGTATCAGCACACGCATGTCCCAAAAATAAGTGCCCGTAGCCAGCTCTGCCGTATCAGATGGAACCAGGCGAACTGCCGCCACGTTGCTTGTTACGCCCACCGTCTTTTCAATTACGGCCGTGTCGTCCTTCACCCGCTTTTTCAGGGTAAAAAGCGCCTGCGTACCAACCGGCAGCGTTCTCCCGGTGAAGGTCATGGTAAAAGAAAAGCTGTCCCCCCGGGTCAATTCAATGTTTTTTCCGTTGATGATAAACAAAAGCCCCTTCCTCCTTTCGGCTCATGCCGTCCGTTTCCACATGTACACTGTCAGATAGGGCGGCATGTTGTTGTGGGCCGCGCCGCCGCCGGCGTCTCCCGTAAGATATTCATTGTCGTCAATGCTGCCAGCTGCGTCCGCCGATTGCAAGTGGCGGCAAACGCTTCCGCTATCATTGCTTGCTTCTCGTTCCGGCAGCGTATTATCCCCCCAATAAATGCCGGAATGGCTATGGCTTGGCATTTCTTCCGCCGTCAGCGTATGCGTCGCCTCTCCGCCCGTGGCCCCGGCCTCATACGTGTCACCTGCCGCCAGCAAAAAGCGGTCTTTCAGCCGCTCCCACGCGCCGCCAAACAGGGCGGAAGGCTCGGCGGCGTTCACGCTCATGTACAGGCTGCCAACAGGGTATACCGCGTCGAGCAGTTCGCTCCTGGCCAGCTTGGTTGTGTTCAGCGTCGTTACCGCCGCGGCCAGCTGTTCAAATGCGCCCGCCAGCGTGGTCACGTTCCCCTGTACGGCGCCCATGTCGCTTTCCAGCCCGGTCACCGTGCCGCGGAACACCTTTCTCAGGTCATTCAGCCCCAAACGGCCGTACCGCTTGTAAATATCCTCCAAAATCCCCTGTAAAGTGCGTACAAAGCGCTTCTCTTCCTCGTTCCATCCCTTGGGAGCGTATAGGGGCTGGTGCTGGAAAATGGTTTGGTATTTGATCTTTCCTTTCATACCCTCCTCGCCCGGAGCCGTTTCTGCGCTTTACGGCCCCGCCTTTCGTTTAGTCCGCATCCAGCTCCGCCTGAATCTGCACGCCGCCTACCAGCCGCCAGGGCGCGCTGCCGTCCGAAGCAATTTTCAGGCGAAATCGCCGTCCGCCGCCGCCAAAGCGCACGCTTTTCTGTCGGCTTTCCGCTCCGGCGGGCAACGCGGGAAACGTAAGCGTTTTGGTTTTGATTCTCCGGTCGGTTTGGATGCTCAGCCGCAGTTGCATTGCCTGATGGTTTTCCACGGTGATATACACAGTGAATCCGCCCTTGTGCACATCCTTGCGCCCCAGGTCGCACCACGGTCCCACCCAGCGCATGGGTTGAGCCATGCAGCCTTTCTGCCAGCAATCGTCCTGCCACAGCCATACCCTGCCGGGAGTGGGAGCGCTGGTGAAGTACAGGGCGTTCTCGGTTGGCAAAAAGCTTTCCACCTGCACGTCTCGCCGAAGCAAAAACGTGCCCTCCCGGGTGTTGTAAGCCAGCACCGCATTGTTGACCTTTGCGCCGTCCAAAGGCAGCGCCAGGTAGTAGGTATCTCGCCACAGGCAAGCGCAGGCGTTCTCCAGCGCCTGCGGATTGGCCTGTTCAAAGACACGCCCCGCCATCTCTTGATAGTAGGGGATCACGCTTTCTCCGTCATAGCACAAAAGGCCCTGACGCCCCAGCATCAAAATGCGGGTGCCGTCCACGGCCACAGTAGCGGCAAAGGGCGCGCCGCCGCCGTATTGCTCCTTAAAGGCATATTCGCCGGGGCTTGCACCCAGTATTCGCCATACGCGAGTGCGTTTCAGCGCCATCAACTGATCGCCAAAGGGCGTCAGCGTGGTAAAGCTGTCCCCGTCCCAGGACGGCTGCATTACATCGCCTGCGCCGTCCTCCGGGCTTTCCGTGTTCTGCCGCCAGTCAAAGGGGTCAAACGGGGCAGAATAGGCCAGCATATCCGGATTGCCGGCAATAGCGCCGCCCCAGATGCGCTCTGCATGGCGGGCAATCACGCCGAATTTTTGAGGCGTTTCCACCCGGCTAACCGTCATGGTATCTCCCCGTACACAAACCATGCCGTCCCTGGCGTTGCTCATCAGCAGCACGTCCACCGGCGCGTCGCTGCCCTCCGGGTTCATCTCATAGGCCACATAGCTCCATGCGTTGCTTTGATAGCAATCGCCATTCCACCCGGCAGGCAGCGTCATTTGCGTCCAGCTTTCGCCGCCCGGCAGCATCCAGTACAGCTGTCCGCCGCTGGCGGCCACCAGCACATCATGTTCCTCCTGCTGCGTGTGCCATCTTCGGTGCAGCCTGGCCAGGGTTTCGATGGGCGCGTCAAGCGCGCCGTTCAGCAGCCGGCAGGCGGCCATCGGGCGCAAAACGCCCTCCCGGGTCTGTGCGTTTTCACATTCCATAGCGTAGCGCGGATCACCGGAAAAGCTCTGGCCGTACTGCCATAGTCCCTTAAACTCCGAAATGGACACCACCGTTCCGTCCGTTTGTCTGTTTTCCATTCCATCACCCCGGAATATTGAAGAAAGCAGGTCGGTTAGCAGGTGCTTCCCGTCCCTTTTCGGCGGCGCTCATGCTACGCAGCCGTTTTTCCATGGCTTCAAAGGCCCGGCGATAGCACAATCCCCGATCCTGTTTTTGAGCGCTGCCGTTGCGGTACACCAGCCAGGTAGCCCAGTCGGCTATTGCGCCATGGGTCCATTCCGGCAGTTCCGGCGAAGCCTTGTCATTTTTCAGGGGCGTATAGGTCTGGCTTTCCTCGCTCACATGCTCGCCAGCCCAGGCCATGACCAGCCGGTCATAGCCTTCGTTCAGGTAGTTCGTCACATAGGGCAAAAAATCGCCCAGGTCGTCCGCGTCGTTGTTGGTTTGGAACATGACCGTGCTTTTCATTTCCTGCAGGTTCATAAACGCCTCCTCCTTTTAAGCGCCGCTTCGTCACAGATTGGGGTAACGCTGTTTCAGCTGCATAAATACAGGCGCTTTCACATCCACATATTCGCCGCGGCGAATTTGGGTTACCACGCCGTTCAGAATCACCTGCTCGGTTTGATCCACGTTTATGTCCGCGCCGTCCTCCTCCGCCAGAGGAATAAACACGCGCACCGTAGGTTCCTCTACGGCGGTTTGCTTGGGAACCGTTGCGCTGATGCCGTCCTGATGCTGCGTCATGCCTTTTCTCTTCTCCTTTCAAAATGGCAAGGGCCGCGAAAACGTTCGTTTCCGCGGCCCGAATACAGAATTAAGCCGTAGCTCCGTGCTCGATGCGCACCATAAATGCGTCCTGAAGAATGGCGCAGGTAAAGCCGCGCACCTTCCAAGCAATGGTGCCGCGCTGTTCCAGGGGGTCGCTGGCGCCAGCGCTGCCAGGCGGGTTGATGATGATTTTCACATTCTTTCCGTCGCCGCCCAGTTCCACATCGCCAAAGGCGTTCTGGCCGTAAATCAGCGTGCCGTACACAGGCGCGCCGTCAGCTCCGCCGCCGGTAGGCGCAATCTTTGCGCTGTTGGCGCTGATCCACTCGCTGGTTACGTCGGCGGCGGGCATCCAGCGGAAGTATACCTTTTTGGCGGCGGCGTCCACCCGTTCCACGCACATGGGCGTTACGGTTGTAGCGCCCGACTTGGTGTACTGCACGCTGACCAGCTTGCCGGTCAGGATGCGCGCCTCCTGCTCGCTGATGGCCTGGCTCACGGTCACGCAGCGCAAGGCCGCGTCCACAGCGCTTATCGTCAGGGCTGCGGTGGTTCCGTATAGGTAGCTTTCGTTTTTGAACACCTTGGCGTTGCTGCTTTCAAAGAATTTCACCTTGTACAGGCAGCCCAGCTCGTAGCGTTCTATTCTTTCCTTGTCCTGGTACTTGGCTACATCCACCCAGTCGGCGGCGCTGGTCAGGTCAAAGACAGCGTCGGGATGGATGATGGCGTGATAGAAGCCGTCCTCAAAGGGCTTGGCGTTGTTCCGCTTCAGGGTGCGTACCGCCTGCTTAATGGCGGCAGGAGTCAGCTTGTCCGACGCCGTCAGGGCGCTGCGAGTGGTGGCGCTGCCGGCATACTGCACGTTCATGCCGGCGCACAGAGCGTCGCGGCAAATGGTGTCCAGGGACAGCGCCGCCTGATCGCCCAGCAGCAGGGCCGTCTCCCGGTGCATGTTATCCAGCAGGTAAAAGTCCAGTTCATCCGTAATTTCCACATGGCGGCCATAGGGCTTCACCATTGCGCTGAAGGCGGACTGCTTCAGTTCCTGTCCGGCAGGCGTAACGCCCTCCTCCAGGGGCTCGGTACAGGCTTCAAAGGGAATCATGCGGCGAAACTTCACATACCGGCCGTTGTGTTCCGGCAGGGGGCGCTTCTGCGCATCCCGGCTGTGCACCATTTCCGGACGAGCGTTTTCAATCAGCGTGCGCTCATAGTACTCCGTAACGCCCGGCGCCACGCCGGAGGAAGTGGTTTTGTTCAGGTTGTCAAACAAGGCCATTCAATCACTCCTTTTTCATAAAAAAATAAACTGGGTTGTTTTGCTTGGCAGCGTCGGCCGCGCCGCCTTTTCAGATGTCAGCCGTTTTCAGGCCGCGGATCCATGGCCACCGTGCCGCCCATTTTCAGCAGCTCGTTCAGCTTTACAAACTGGCTCTGGGTCATGGCGTTCACATTCAGCGTGCCTACGCCTCCGTTGGCTGTACGCACAGGCGCGGGCGGCGCGGGACTCAGGTTCATGCTTTTGTACACATCCACAAAGTCCCACGCGCCGCTGAGCACATGGTTGCGCACCTCCACATCAGCGTTGTAAAGGCTCATCACATCCACGCCGGTTAGGCGCTGAATGGTACGCGCCTGCACCACCAGCGCCTGAGCGCGCATCTCCACCGGGCTGATGGAGGGCTTTTCCATGGCCGTTTCCACGGCGGCCTGTACCGGCGTTTCCCTTTCTTCATTTTTCAGCTCTTTTTCCAGAATTTCCATCGTCTCCATGTTTTTCCTCCTTTTGATCGGTTTCTTTGGGGCCATCAGGCCGTTTTTCGGCAGCCAGGGCCGATAGACGGGTCATTTTCCGCTGCATCTCGGCCACCTTCTCCTCCAGCTCGTTCTTTTCCGTTAGCAGCTTTTCCATCACCTCCTGTGCGTTTTGCGCCTCCAGCTGCTGTCGCTGCATAATGCCGTCCGCCTCCTGGCACATGCGAGTCAGGTCATTTCGCTCGGCGTCCATTTGCGCAAGCTGGCCCGGCATTTGCTCCAGTTGCCGCAGAACCGGCAGGATGCGCTCCTTGCCGTCCACCTGCAACAGCTCGAACAGCACAGAAAGGGGGAAGAATTGCCCGGCCCTTACGCTCATGGAATACGCCTGCAAAAACAGCTCGTTCTGCGCCTGCTGCCTGAGCGGATTGCGGCGCTGCACCTGCACCTGTACGGTGTAGGGCGGCGGCGGCAGGGCGGTATCGCCGTGCCAGTGCTTGCCAAACAGCCTGTCGGGGCCAGCGTTCACTTGGCGGCGCTCTCCGTCCCGCCTGCCGGTGATAAACAGAACGCGCTGGGGAAGATAGTATTGAGAAATCAGCCACATCACCTGTTCCACCATGGCTTTGAAGCCCTGGTTCAGCACTCCGGTACGCAGCCGTGTCATTTTGCCGCCTGCCTCCTGCAAGGCGCTGATGGCGCTGGCAGCCGTAACGCCGCCAACCGTTTCGCCCCGAGTGAACTGGTTTTGGCCGCTGTCCTGCTTGATATCGTTTTGCAGTTGCAGCATCTGCTGAGTAGCCATGCCTCCGAAGGGCTGGGTCTGCAACCATTGCAGCGCGCTGGCGTCAATGCGGTCGCCCTCCACCACGTCGCTTTCCCAGTCCATCAGGGCTTCCTTGTCCAGACCGGCAGCCCGGTCCACCAGCAGGCGGCCCTTGCTGGCCATGCGCAGGTTCATATCGATGTAGCTGGCATAGCGGTTTACATAGCGCATCATGGGGGCCAGCTCCTGAATCATGCCGTCGCCCACAGGCAGTCCCTCAATCGGGGTATACACATCCATCACAAAGGGATACATCCCATGCCGGTACACGTCCCGATGGTCGCTGAGCAGCGCGCCGCCAGCCAGATAGGCCACGTTGATGGTATGGCGGCGCTTTTCCGCGTCATAGAGGCGGTACCAGTATTCCAGCAGCATGGCCCGGCCCTCGTCCGCCGCTCGTGGGCCGCTTTGCGCGTCCGCCAACCCCAGGCCGCCGTACACGCCATCCTCGCTGCCCATCTCCCGGTAATGGTCCGGATAGTGCTGCCGGTACCAGCTCATGGGGTGCCAGCTTACCTTGAATACCGCGCGGGACTCCTGCAGGCTTTCCGCCGCCGGGTCCCATAAAAACGCCTCGATGGGCCAGCGAATCAGCGCCACATTACCCAGGCCCCCGTCCATGTCGCCGTCCCAAGCAATCTGGGTTACGGCTGTGCCGGTGCAAAAGCAGTCCTCCACCCGGCGGCGGTGCAGGGTTTCATAGTTGTTTTCATTCAGAATAAAGCGCACCACGTCGGTCAGGTCCTCGGCCACGGCTTCCAGTTCCTTGGTTTCCGGCAGCATCAGAGCTTCGGGCATGTTGTCCATCTGGTCCGCCACGCAGTTGTTGAAAGTGGATTTCAGGGTTTGCAGCTGCAAGGTCCGCTTGTCCGGCCGTTTTCGGCCCGCGTCCTGCTTGGGATCCTGCAATAGCAATATTTTGCGGGCTTCCCGCGCCCGCTGGTGCATTTCCTGGCAGCCGTCCCGCCAAATTTGCAGCCGGCCGTAAGCTTCATCCCGTAATTGCCGCGGAGTCAGGTTTTCGTTCATAAGGTCCTCCTTTGCTATTTCTGGATAAACGGATCATAGTCCGGCGCGCGCCGTTCCTCCTTGGGCTTTTGGGGCACGGGATGGGCCATGCAAAAGTACCGCGCCTCATCGTAGGCGTGATCCTCGCCGTCGGTGTCCACGTCCTCGGGGTGATACATGGAATAAGGCAGCGTAGGCACGGTGCGGATAAAGTCCCGGCAGGTGGAAAACACATACAAAAGCGGCTTGCCTTCTTCATTGAAGCGCAGCCGCTCGTGCATTTGCATTTTTCCCGCCAGTCGGGTGTTGTCGCCAGGGCGAAAGGTAATCCCGGGCCGCTTGGGCCCCGGGGCCATCTGCTTGGCCACGCTGTCCCCTCGGGAGCTGTCAAAAATAGCCGGATCCGCCACTCGGTCCACCCGCAGGTTGTCCCGCTGTTCGCAGCCCCGTTCCCGTTCCATAATTCCCCGGGCAATCTGACCCGGCGTCAGCTTTAGCCCCACATTGGCCCGTCCCGGCTCGCAGCCGTACCACTCCCGATAGCGATAGGCCGTGCCGTCAGGGGCAATGGCCCACCAGCCCACGCTGAAGGGCTTGGTATAGCCGTGGTCAAAGCTCATGTAGCGGGGCCAGGAGGCCGGAATCTCAAAGGGCTCAATCACATGCGTCCATTTGCGGTCCCGGTAGTGCTCCGGCCGGTCGCTCCATTCGGTAAATACCTGGCCTTCAAAGGCGTTCCAGTCGCCGTGCAGCAGCGCGTCCCGCAGGGCCTTCGGCTTGTTTTCCAATTGAAAAATGTAATCCTCGCCAATAAAGGGGTTTTCCGTGGCCAGCGAGGGAATGTACTGCATGCGAAACCATTTTTCCCGGCCGGTGGCGCTGCTGACCACCTTTCGGCTGAACACCTGCATATAGGGCGCGGCGTCCACAAACATTTTTTTCACCCATCCGTGGCCAATGTCTCCCGGGTTGGAGGCGCAGCGCACGCAGGGCCGAATGTGCAGGCTTTTTTTGGCGCGAAGTCTGGTTTTGAGAAATTCATAAATCTCCGCCTCGAAGCTGGTCAGCTCGTCAAAATACAGCCACTGAATCTCCGCCCCTTTGTAGTTGTACATATCCGAAATACGGGCGCAGTGCCGGAAACAAATGCGCGACCCGTTGGGAAAGGCCATCTCGTGGCGGCTGGCGTTGTACTTGCCCAAATCCTGCGGATAGCTGTCCAGCGCCTCGCGAATGATGGTATCCTCCAGTTCCGAATAGGTGCGCCGAAAAATGTAGGCGCTGGTGCGCGGATAGGTCAGGCATCGAAACAGCGCGTCCATCACAATGGCCTTGCTTTTGCCGCCGCCCGCCGCGCCGCCAAAGAGCACCTCATCCGCCTGGGAGGCGTGAAACAGCAGTTGCTTGGGCGTGGGAGTATAGTATACCGTGAATACGTCAGCCCTCCTC
>CAKTUS010000093.1 GCA_934621485.1 uncultured Clostridia bacterium | reverse complement strand
GCCGGTCGATACGAATATAGTCAGAGGGGCTGCGGCCCCTCTGACAACTCCCCCGAAGGAGTTTTTCGACAGTCTGAAGCAGGGACATATTTTTCTGTTTACCGGCCCCTTGGGTAGAACTGCCAGAAGGCCGCGGCCCCCTCTGACTGTAATCGTGTTGAAAGGCTTTGCTTCTCGAACGGGGATTTCTTGTCTATGCCGAAAGCTCAGGCTTTCGACACCCCGGGTGATATCGGAGGACCGCGGCCCTCTGATTTTCATTGCGAACCCGGCGTACACGCCGCCGGATTCGGCAGCCTTGTGCAGCTGCGGCTGTGATATTCGCTTTCTCCAGTGATGGAACCCGCTTCGGGACGCTTCGCATATCTCGCATATTTCCTGAATCGAATATTTCCCTCTTAAATCTCTCAATCACCCGGTATTTTGCGCTCACATTCTTCCACATTCGGATAGAAAATCTTGCGGCCGTTCCACTCTCATTTCAAGCTCGACAATTCGGTTGTTCTGCAACTGTTCTTGTGTAGCCGATATTTTTCTTGGTCGACCATTGGGTTGTGGAGGATAGCCTTTCTCAATCTTCCGCTGCTTTCTTCGCATTCTTTTACATAGCCCTTCAATCTGTTCTTTTCTTGCAGTTGAATCGATTTACAATCTGTCGGTAGGGATACCCATCCTTCTTCATCGCCAATACGCCGGGCAGCAACTCCTGCACATGTGTGTATGTCCTGGCCATGACATGCCCCTCCTATCGTGCTTTCGGCTTGCTCGATTCTACAACAGAAGGTTGCTTTCTTTCACAGTCTATTTTTTTGCTGGCTGTCCGGTTCTCCTTCGCCTGATGAAGTCCGAAAGTGAAAAGCTGTAGACAGCTTTCAGGCCCGGCTGACAGAGGCGGCAAACGGCGGTATCATGTGTTCCAGTATATCTGCCGTTCGACCGTCTTTCTCTATGAAAGGCTTTCCCGCGACGATCATCTTGAAGGGGAAAAGCCACGGCATCGGCAATCACGTAATGCTTCTCTAAGAAGGCCAAACGAGTTCAGACTGTTCAAAAGCTCCGCAGAAGAAAAAAACCAGGCTGCGCCATGTAGCCGGTACTCAGGGGGCAGCAAAGGTAATATGAATCGCTTGAAAGCGGCCCGGATGATGCCTCTATTACCGGCTGATTTCATTTAGCCGGAATCTCTTTTGCTCATAATTCTTGAAGGTACCCATGAAAAGCTTGTAAGCATTGAAACAAATAGATAGATTTTTCATTTTTTGTCAAATCAAAAGGCCGGAGTTGGTTAAGGTTCTCCAGCCTTTGAAAGTACTACTCCAACTTATCTACAGGGAACATTTCCCGATACTGTACCGGCGTAAGATTGTTCAGCTTCTTGAATTTTCTAAAGAAATTGCTTTTGTCTACATATCCTGACTGAAGAACAATATCGTTGATCGGCAGTTCTGTTTCACGCAACAGCTTTTTGGCGTTCTCCATACGCAGCGTATCCAGATACTGCATCATTGTTGTACCGGTTCCCGCTTTGAATACGCGGGATACATGACCTTCCGAAAGCCGGAACTGCGCCGCAACGCTGGTAAGTGTGAGCGTTTGATCGCTAAAATGCGTTTGCAGATAGTTTTCTATCTGGCGGCAGTGCGTAGCACATGCCTGCTCATCTCCGCCCTCTGCGGTTGACCGCATCCTGCGTTCACAGAAAACGTTGCAATAGGCGCAAAGGGAATCGCAGAAGTGTTGAAGCGTTGTTTCAGGCGCCTCAATACTGCGGATCAAATCACGATAGGCAGAATCATCCCCCATGTTGAATCTAAGATTTTCGGCCAGCTTCATCAGCCCGTGTACCAAACTGTAGCAAACGCTTTTGACAATGTGCTCTGGCAAATCGTTCATGCGCATATTTTCCATCAACCCGCATACGGTTTTCCTCGCCTGGGCTGCATCGCCGTTAAGCAACAGCGCATGAAGCTCAAGCTCCTCACGCACGGGATACCACCCATCGCTTAAGTCTGCCTTGGTTTGAGCGGCGCACAGAAGCGCTTCGCCACCATGCAGATAATACTGGGACAGAGCCTTCTTTGCACCGGTATAGAGACTCTCAATCCCCATTAATGTATCTGAACAGCCGCCATAGCCCATCACCAGTGAAACGCCTGTCTTTTTCTGAAGAATGCTGCGAGCCCCTTCAAACAGGCGCTCCGCATGTAAACTGGACTCCACGTCATTGGGCAGGCCGCACAAAAGGACAAGTTCATTTTGTCTGTTACGCGGAATCGCATAACGAAACTCTTCCTCAAGGCGTTCTGTTTCCGTAAGCACATGCATGGCTGCTGCGCGAAGATCCAGAATCCGTCCTGTCGTTTCGCCCTCCGATAGCAGCATGCAGCTGAAAACCATATACTTTGGCGAATGTAAATCACACTCACATAGACGCATCTGTTTTTCCAGTTCTTCCATGGAGGCATAGTTGCCATGAAGCAGGTTATGTAAAAGCTGAATACGCGCCAGAATAGCCCGCTGGTTCCCCAGCGCCTCCAGGCGGTTTTTGTGCGCTTCCAACTCGCGGATGGAATAGACGATACCATTGAGCGATTCGTCCGAATGCATGACATAGGGGCTGAGCATATCCTTGAGCTGATTCATGGGCTTAAGCAGCGGGCTCAGCCACAGCCATGCTCCTACTAGCGTCAGACAAATTAGCACCAGCAAAAATGGCAGCAAAAAACTGAGTGTGCCGTTGACGGCAAGGTCAGTAAAACTTGCCGGTATGCTCAGCACATAGGTAAGCCCATGTACAGAGGTGCGCAGCGTCATTTCCACGCCCGTATCGTTTTTTTGCATCCGGGGTATTTGATAATCTTGCGGAATCCCTCTCACAGGCTCAGCCGACTCCGCATAAGCATACAAAAGCATACCTTCGGGACTGTATACGGAAAAGCTGCCGCCATAGAGTTCTGCCGTCTGCGTCATACCCTTGCGAAGCACATCGTCTTTGATAAAGAACATGATTAACCCGCGTTTGTTCACACCGGCATTTTCGCGGCTGGCTGGGCACAAATAAACAAGGTAGCTGTCGCTGGCAGCCTTGCTTGCCCCCACAACGGGATAGAGAATACGCGGACGCCGCGGCAGATGAATCAGCATTTCCGGCGACAGGCGTCCGTCAGTCACCGGATGAATAGAATTCCAAAAAATGGCTGCATCGAAGGAACCGGCCGTGGTAAAAAAACGCGGCTGAGAATCATAGGCAGCAGCAACCTCTGGATCGTAGTACAAAACAATATCAGAAAGATAAATGTTGGCGTTTTTATAGGAGTTGAGGATGTTTGTTGCCTGGGAGGACGCATAACCGTTGCGGAAAACCTCATATGGATAGAGAAGACTCGCATCCATGATATGGTAACCGATAGCGTTCATTTCGGATAAACGTGCATCCAGCCATGCAGCCGATGTACGAAGAGAACTTTCCACCAGTCTGTCTGACTCTTCAGAGAGGGTGCGGATGTTCTGGCCGCCTAGAACAATGCCAATCAGCAACGATGCAACGATCAGCAGCAGCGCACAACGCATAAAAATCTGCCAACGGAGTCCGTTTCGCATTCTCTTTCCCCCTTCTGAAATTTCGATACTTTTAAGCATTTGAAAGGATACTGGGGTTTCTTCAGGATTGCGCTCCAAAAATATCAGAAAAACACTTCATCATACACAGGCTGTTTTCCTTCGTCAGGAGCAAATAAAATTTTCCATCGTTTGGAGAAACGGCGTGCAAATCAATTCAGTTCATTTGCTTAGTATCCCGTTCCGCTTCATTATATTGAACAGAATTCGTCTTTATTGGCCTAAATCAGAAAATGACAGGGGTGCGAAACCCCTGTCATCCAGACTGTCGAAAAAACCCTGGGAGGCATTGGAGGGCCGCTGCCCTCCGATTTTGGTTCCGAAACCGGCGGCGTGTACGTCGGTTTCGCTGCCTTTCGCAGCAAGGCTTTCCTTACGCTCTTTGCCGCCCGGCGAGCCGCAGGCGAGCAGGCAAAGAGCGCTTCTCGGCAGAAAAGCTCGCCTTACCGGCGAGCTTTTTGGACGGTCCGAATGACAGGGGTAGCGAAACCCCTGTCATCGTTTTCAGGTATGCGGCAAGACGCCGCGCCTGTACTATGAAGCTTTTTACAAGCCACGCTTGCCCGAAGCCATTATAAGCCGGCAGCCTTGTTATAATTGTCCAGACCGCGCTGATAAATCTCAATCAGCTGGGCCAGACGCATGCGCTCCAGCGTCTTGAGATAGCTATCCCAGTCAGCGTCAAGATCGGCGTCGCCAGTCACGAACTTCGCACGCATCTCGGAGACGTAGGTATTGATATCGTTCTCCAGGATGGAAAGCTCTTCATAGTCTTCCGCCGTATAGTTGAAATTGCCCCAAACCACCTCGGGAGCAGCCTTAATGCGCTCCATACAGACAGTTCTTTCCATGGCAGTGTACATGTTGGCGCCGAACACGTGATCTTCAGCAATGGAGGGGTTCGCGCCGCCGCCCCACGGACAGTAAGCGCCAAGCACTTCCTCGTTGATCAGTCCATCGGGGTTATGCTGCACATAATCGTTATAGATGGCGTTGCCTTCTGCGTCGCGTTCGAAGGTGACGCCTTCGAAGCCGGCGAACATCAGCTCGACGCCTTCCTTGCTGTAGAAGTAGTCGATCAGGCGAACGGTTTCAGCGGGGTGTGGATTGTCACAGGTGATGAAGGTGTTCATGGCCATGATTGGGTTGCCAACGTTGGCGTTCATCTGATATCCGGCAGGGCCCTTGAAGATGGTGTCCACACCAACCATTTGGTCTTGATAGGTGGTGCCGGCATAGTGCAATGAGCCAATGCCCATGAAGATACGATTCTGTTCGCCCACAGCGGTCATATTGGCGATGCTGGAGTCAAAGATCTCCTGATACAACAGGCCCTCTTCATACAGTTCGTTGATGTAACGCAGGGTATTGCGGTAGCCTTCGCTGGTGGGGATGTAACGCAGGGCATTGTTCTCATCCACATCAATGTACATAGCGGTACGGCCGCGGGTGTTGACGCCAAATGCACCGGCAAAAAGCAGGTAGATGTTGTCCAGACTGGTGGCGATCAACGGCACTTCATCCTTTTCTCCATTTCCGTTCAGATCGGCGTCACGGATCTTGATAAGCATTTGCTTGAACTCTTCCGTATCGGCGGGAACCTCATCATAGCCAATGGCTTTCATCCATTCGCCATTGGCGAAAACGGGAGTAGTCATGAAGTTGGCGGCGCTGACGATGTAGTTGAAGCCATAGATTTCGCCATCAGACATGGTCAGGAACGCACGCAGCGAGGGATCATTTTCCAACTGATACCAAAAGTGGGGAGCATACTCTTCCAGATAATCAGTAATCGGAATGAAAATACCCTCCTGAGCATACTTGAGCACAGTGGCATTGTCCAACTGGGTTTTGAAAAACAGGTCTGGCAGTTCATTGCTGACCATCTTCAGAGCAAGCTTTTCAGCCACAATGTCACTGGTGTAGGATTCAAATTTAAGCTCTATATTGGTCTTTTCCTTCAGCCACTTCCAGCACTCCATGTCCTGGAAATCGCCGCGGGTATACAAACCCTGCATGTTGAATACATTCAGTGTGATAGGCTCCTCTGAGAAGGGAAAGGTGCCCTGGAAGGGCAGAGGTTCTTCGATGGCGAACGCGGTTGTGGAGGCAATCAGAATCATGAGAACCAGGAGAGCCGAGAGAATCTTTTTCATGGGATCCTTCCTTTCTTTGTTGCTATATTTGACAGACGCTGCTCCGTACGTCTGGTTTAACCTTTGACAGACCCGATCATGATACCCTGCACAAAGTACTTTTGCAGGAACGGATACAGGCACAATACCGGCACTGACGCCACGATGATTAGAGCGTACTTCATCGTTTCGCTCATAAGCATCCGGTTGAATGTACCCTGGACATTAATCAAACTCTCCTCTGAGCTTTGGCTTTGGATGAGAATGGTTCTCAGCACCAGCTGCAGCGGGTAACGTTCCTGATCGGACAGATAGATGAGCGCGTTGAAATAGGAGTTCCAGTGGGCAATGGCATAGTAGAGCACCATGACCGCTAGAATTGGCTTAGACAGGGGCAGGATGATGCTCACCAGCGTTCTCAGGTGCGATGCGCCGTCCACGTGCGCTGCTTCTTCCAGCTCATTGGGAATGGAGTTGATAAAGAAAGTGCGCATAATCATGACGTTGTATACAGAGATAGCCGTTGGCAGAATCATAACGGCGAAGGTGTTGAGCAGGCCCATGCGGCTGATGGTAATATAGGTAGGAATCAAACCGCCGGAGAAGAACATGGTGAACACCAGCAGGCCCATCACAAAGCCTTTTCCTTTGAGCTGACGGCGGGACAGAGGATAGGCCGCGCAGATGGATAAAACCATGTTCAGCGCTGTGCCAACCAGCGTGTAAACGATGGTGTTACGATAGCCGATCATTACCTGAGAATCCTTAAACACCATGCGATAGGCCTCAAGGCTGAAGCCCACGGGCTTCCAAATTACCTTGCCGCCCAAAACGGCCATGGGATCGGAAAAAGACGCAATTACCACAAAGTACAGCGGATAGAGGATGATGAACAATATAAGCGTCAGCAGGATATAGTTGCAGGTATCAAAAATGCGGTCTGCAGTCGAACGGGCTTTCATCGTTTTTTCCTCCTTACCACAGACTCGTTTCACCGACTCGTCCGGCAACCCAGTTGACCGTAACGAGCAGGATGCAGTTGACCACAGAATTAAACAGACTGACAGCCGTGGAATAGGAGAAGTCGTTCTGAATCAGCCCTTGCTGGTAGACCAGCGTGGAGATGACCTCGGAGGAGGAACGGTTGAGATCATTCTGCAGTAGGAAGATCTTCTCAAAGCCCACGCTCATGATGGAACCGCAGTTGAGGATGAGCATGATGACCACAGTGGGCAGAATACAGGGAATATTAATATGCCAGATACGCTTGAAGCGGCCAGCGCCGTCAATTGTGGCAGCTTCGTGCAGCTGAGGATCAATGCCAGATAGAGCGGCCATATAGATAATGGAATTCCAGCCGGCATATTGCCACACGCCTGTGATAACGTAAATGGTTTTGAACATGTCCGGCTTGCCCATGAAATAGATGCTATCTCCTCCGCAGGCCATGATGATGCGGTTGATTACACCGTTCTGTGGAGATAGGAACAAAAAGATCATGGAACACATAACCACGGTGGAGATGAAGTACGGCGCATAGGTAACGGTTTGCACCGTGCGCTTGAAGGCTTTGCAGCGCACTTCGTTCATGGACAGAGCCAGCAGGATTGGTGCCGGCATGCCAACCGCCAGTGAGTAAAGGCTGATTAAAAGGGTATTGGTGATGACTTCAATTGAATAGTAGCTTCTGAAGAAACGGTGGAAGTGCTTCAAGCCCACCCATTTACTGTTCCAAAAGCCGAGGCGCACAGAGTAATTCTTGAAAGCAATCTGCAATCCGCTCATTGGTATGTAATGGAAGATGATGAAGTATGCCACTACTGGCAGCAGCAGCAGATAAAGCTGCCAGTTGCGCTTCATGTACAGCATGAATTTTTCTCGTTTGCTTGTCAAAGGCGCTTGTATAATGCGCTCATTCATTCACATTCACCACTTTCTTTGAATAGATGAATTACACATAAAGCCGTTTGCGGCAAAGTCAATTTCAGTTGGCCATTGGCAAAATCGCAGGAAAGAGGCTTCTCTGTCTCAGGGGCTTCCATGCTTCGATATGCCGCGGATGCAGGCCACGGAAGGCTGATGATTACCTCTGCTGCTTCCTGTTTCTCATTGGCACAGGCCAGCAGCACGTTCCCATTTTTGAGAGTAAAGCGCCGGACCATCGCCCGGGGGGCATATATTCCCTCTTCATCCCGATAGCGACCAGGGCCATAGTGCTTGAGCCATGCTCGTCTAAGAAGAAGCATCTTTCTCAGTCTTTCGTGCTGGGGCGGATCCAGTCGGAATGTGTTATCTCCCTCTAGATCGTAGACCCATACAAAGGAACCTTCCACAAAGGCACGGTCCATTACATAGGATGAGAGCATTGCTACTGCTTCTGGCCGCATGGCTGAAAACCTGCGGGGAACCATCATATCAGCCAGCACATGATCGGGCTGGAGGTAACGGTAGAATGCCGTAAATCCGCCCGAATGGAGATACGTCAGCGTTCCGGTCAGCATACCATCGCAAAGCGGTCCGGTCATTTGTGAAACGCCTTGAATGAGAAGCATGATCTCAGGTCCGACAGCCGCACGCACCTCTTGGAGCAGCTGCCTACAGCCGCGGTTCCAACCGTCCAGCTCCTGTCCATCGCCATAGCAACGCTGTGGCGTCGCCGCTGAAAGCTGATCCAGATACAGCCCGTCCGCACCGATTTCATGCACCAGATACCGCGCTGCATCCACGATGGTTTCACGCCACGCTTTTGCCTGAGGCGACATACACGCGAAGACCAATTCATCTGAACCGTATTTTTCCAGCGTGGGTTCTCCGTCCGCCGTGCGGACAGCCGCGTTCTTAACCAACGCTGCAAATTCAGGATAGGCAGTATTGCACAAACGAGAATTGATGTAGAACGTTACATGCCCGCCTTGGGCACGGATAGATTGAACAGCTTCTTTCAGCGCCTTATGGCCGCCCAGTAACTCGTTGGCCCGGTAACAGGGAAAGCCGCGGTCAAAACCACCCTCATGCCAGCCTGCCAGCATAATGTTGTCAAGTCCCTGTTCCTGTGTGTGACGGTACAGCTGAGGTAAATCAGCAAATCGGTGAATGATTTCTCCGCTCTGGTACTGGAAATCATAATGGGCAACCAAGCCGGCGCTCTGTATGAACCATTCGGGACTTTGCGGCGTGTCATAATGATCTTTCCGGTAGAGATCCACCGCTTCCCGCCAGCAGCCCTCGTGCAGGCATATGGTGCAGACTGGGCTCTGCCAGCTTTGGCCCTGCGCAGGATGTTCAAACCCAAATCCGATTCCAGGTGAAAGCCTACCGCCAGTTTCAATGCGCAAAGCGCGCATACCATGGTTTTCGTCTTGCAAGCTCATGAGCACACCGCCGTGTTCATCATACAAATCTGCAAACGCAGCGGCACATTCTCCGGCCATGGCAGCACTCCGTACCCAGCAGTCGCTCTCTTTATGTCCGCAGGGACCGCCCAGCCGATGCGGCCAGCGATAACCTTGCCAGCGCCACTCTATGGTTGGCGGCTCGGTGGAAAGAACCTCCACCGGATTCACAATCTTTTCGCCGCCGTTGATGGGTGTAACCAGTACATTCTTTCGCCAGTCCTGGCCTAGCCACACGCCTTTTATCATTGGAAAGCGAATGGTATCCAGCTTTGCATTACCGCTGCACCGGACGCTTGCCCATATATCGACGGAGGCTTCCGTTTCATCCAGCTGAAAATTCACCTGTACCTGAATTGGAACGGTTTCCCTTTCTTCGCTTTGCAACGCGGGATAAATGACTTCACACTTCAGGCCGTCTACACGAATGACAGGATGAAAACCTGCCTGTGTTCCATCGAAAAGTTGAGCATAGCCGTTCGCATTTTTCAAAAGAACGCTCAAAGGGGAACCAAGCACATCACGGCGATTCTTGATAAGGTTCGCCCCTGTCGTTTTATCCACCAGTTCCATCCACGCGCCGTTGGCAGCGTTCAGTCCAATGGAGATACGGCCATTGCTGAAACGTATCTGATCCGACATATTGGCATTCCCTCATTTCTTCGTTCAAATGTGAAGAATATTTAAGCGTTCTATCATGGCCCTTTCATTATACATGGGAATCTGCTGCCTGCATATGTGCAAAAACAAACATTCCATTGTCAATTCCCGATATTTAAGCCAGTTTTCGCTGAGAAAACATGAAAGAAAGATATCCTGCGCAGTTTTATGGCCTGATACTCAAAGCATGGCTCAGAACGCTTCTCGTCCCTGCAAACCGGAAAGATTTGATATCCTGACCACCTGCTTAGCCGGTGGCCGGCCCGTTGACAAAGTCAATCAACGGGCCGAAGCCGATGCAAAACGCATCGGCTTCGGATTTATACGGTATTAAGTATTCTGCTCTGCTTTACGCAGCACCTTTGCAGTGCGGAAGATCATATAGACAGCTGTGCCAAAGATTGCAGCGCAAACAATACCGCCTGCACAGCCGGTCATAATTCATCGAAACGCT
>CAKTUS010000092.1 GCA_934621485.1 uncultured Clostridia bacterium | reverse complement strand
CGTTACTGGGCCTGCCTTGACCCTGACTCTTTCTTGCGGATTCTTTTCGGCTGATTCTTAAATGCTGTTGCCCTGCCTGACGGCTGCTACGGCTTGACAGGGGTGGGGTTTACGGGTAAAATAACACTTGATGTATCCAATAAAGTCGGCAGGCCGCGGAATGGCTTGCCGTTAAGCTGGAAAACCTATCCATTATTCCGTATGCCTGCGGGGCGGTGGAATGTTGAAGGGAGGAAGGGCGGCTGAACTGCCCGAACATACATGACAAAGCGCAAGCTACTGGTTTTGGTTATGGCGCTGGCTGCCGTATGGCTGCTGGCGGGCTTTGCCGTGGCGGCGGAGACCGATCCCATCGTAACCACCATTGAAATCAGCCCCAGCAAGCTGACGGAGCCTGGGCCGGTGAGCGTAACCATCACGATTTCCAATGCCGGCGATACCGATTTGAAGGACCCGGTGGTGCTTTACGACCCGGCAGCGAAAATTGTGTCCGATTTTGGCACCAACGGTGCCGCGCTTTTGAAGGCGGGAGAAAGCAAAACCTGGACCGGTACCTATGATGTGAATCAGCGCACCCTGGATAACGGGGCCGTGGTGTTTTATGTGAAGTACAAGCTGTACAAGGAAAGCGGCGAGGCGGTGGATCAGAGCCAGCCCATCCGCGCTCAGATTGGCCTGCAAACGGCGGAAACGGATATTGAGGTTAAGCGTACCATTACCCCCACCATTGCTCGGGAGGGCCAGAGCGTGGTGGTGCGCTACGATATCATTAACAGCGGTACCGTAAGCCTTTTGAACATTACCCTGACCGAAAACAAGGATGTTTATAACGGCAAGCAGACCATTTCCATTCCCGAATTGAAGCCCGGCGCGAACGCGGAAATCAAATTTCCCGTTACCATGGGCAAAAAGGATTTAACCAGCAGCGCCAAAATCACCTATACCTCTGAAACGCAGAAGAAAAAGCAAACCTACACGGTAGAAAAGCAAACCATCAAATATGGCGAATCCTCCCTGGATGCCAGGCTTTCCGCCAGCGCCAAGGGCGTGGTGGAAAACGGTACGATTACCCTGACGCTGACGCTGAAAAACACCGGCAACATGGATTACAGCGATATTCGCGTTACCGATGCGGCGCTTGGCGATGTGTTTACCAATCAGGAACTGAAGGCGGGCAATACGCTTACGCTGGAAAAGGAAGTAACCATTCCGGCCAGCATGGATTTTCAGTTTAACGTAACCGCTACTGATACGGCGGGCACGGAAATGTCTGTGGCGACTGACCCGGTGACCATTACGGCGGTTGATCCCTCCCAGGCGCTGCACCTGACCGTGACGGCCACGGCCGACCGAACCGAGGTGTTTGAACAGCCTGGTCAGGTACGCTTTACCATCCAGATTGCCAATGACAGCACGGTAGAGGCCAAGGAAGTCGCCATTTCTCATGGCGATACCACGCTGTACACCTTTGATACGATTCCGGCAGGCGAAAGCCGTTCCCTTTCCCGGGATACGGCGCTTTCCATGGCAGGCAAGTACCGTTTTACGGTAACGGCGAAGGATTCGCTGGACAGTGAAACCACCTTCCAGAGCAATGAAATCCAAATTGCCTTCTCCGTGCCCACTCCTGCTCCCGCTACGCCCACGCCGGCGCCTGAGCCTACGGCGGAGCCCACGTTTAGCCCCGCTACCTTCCCGCCCCTTTCGGACGCCAGCATTGCGCCGGTGGCCAAAACCATCCACGCCATTTTGATTCCTGTGAGCGTGCTGGCAGGACTGCTGCTGATTGCCTGTTGTGTGCTGCTGGTTGTGG
Organism: uncultured Clostridia bacterium; assembly: GCA_934621485.1. GTDB lineage: Bacteria > Bacillota > Clostridia > Christensenellales > Aristaeellaceae > Limiplasma. The sequence continues at coordinate 8,542 of CAKTUS010000092.1, read as the reverse complement.
CCAGCAAGCGGCGGGCGGACCAGCGCAAAGCGTCGGAATCTGCCATTGACCAGTTGGAGCGCGCCAAGCGTCGCGACTATGTGCAGCCTGCCGAGGAAGAAGAACCGGAGGAAACGCCGGAAGTGCGGCAGGAAACGGAGGAACTGAGCTTCCCGCAGGAGGAAGAGGATTATGAGCTTCCTCATCTCAAATATGCGCGGAAAGCAGCGTCGTCTGTAGAGGATAACGGCTATTCTGCCATGAACAGCGGCTTCTATGACGATGAAGAGGAATTGCTGCCGAAGGTGGAGCGTCCTGCGCCGGATGAACTGCTGGATGATCTTTCCTGGGAAGGAGAGTCTGCGCCGGATGCCGATGAAACCTACGATGAGTATCAGGAAGCAGAGCAGCCTGAGTGGGACTACGACCAAGACGCTTATGAAGAAGACGGGTCGTATGCGGACGAAGCCTATGAAGAGACTGCTTATGAGGACGAGCCCCAGCCGGAAGAAGAACCTCCCATGCAGGATGACAGCGCTTTCCGCCGCCCGGTAGAGGAGGAAGGCCGTTCCCGCCGCCGCAGCCGTTCCAGTCACGAATAATTGGATAAGAGCAGCGCTGAATCCCGGCGGCAAAACAGCCGCCGGGATTTTTGCTGTGCGCTTCGCAGAAAAAATACGGGTAGGGCTGTTGACGGTGTTCTTTTCAGGCTTCAGCGGCTAGGAAAAAAGAGAACTTCTCAGAAATCGTGGAAACCCACAAGGGCAGGAAAGACTTGCAGACAGTTGCTGGGAAAAATGATCTGGTTGCGGAACAACGGGCGCAATGGGCTTAAAGCCGGCAGCGCTTGTCGCTGCGGGCCGAGGTTGCCTTGGCGAAAAAACGGGCGGCAGGGCAATCCAAAGGCGACGGCTTTAACCATAGGCTGGAAAGGCGAAAGCTTTCAAAAACGGCGACTTTGCTGCGCAGAGACAGGCACGCGATGTGTTTTGAATTTGATTCCGCTGAGAGCGGTTCTTGAAATCGGGGTTGGAATCGGGTATAATAGCGGGGAAAGGATGAGGTATGGCATGTTTCAGGGGTTCCCGGAGGAGACCATTCGCTTTTTTCTGGATTTGCGGTTTCACAATGAGGTGCCATGGTTCCATGCGCATCGGGAAGAATATGAAGCATATATTCGCAAGCCTTTTCGCGCCTTTATCGAGGCCATGACGCCCACCTTGTCCCAGGTGGGAAAGGATATAGAGTTGCGTCCCGGAAAGTGTTTGGCCCGCATCAATCGGGATATTCGTTACACCCGCGACAAGTCGCCCTATCGCGATCACCTGTGGGTGCTGTTTCGGCGGGCGGGAGAAGAAAGGGAACATTCCGTTTTGTACTGGTTTGAGCTTTCACCGGAAAGCGTGGAATGGGGCCTGGGTTTTTGGGGTTACAACCGGCCTGCCATGGAGGTGCTGCGGGAGCAGATGACTCAAAAACCGGCGCAGGTGCGCCGCGTATTGCGTCAATGCGGACTGCCGGACGAAGCAATGCCTGTTCTGGGCGACAGCTATGCCAAGCTCAAGCCGCCGCCGGGAATGGCGGCTGATTTGGCCATGCTGTACCCACTGAAAGAGATTTACATCAAGCGGATCAACGTGCCGCTGAAGCAAGCCTATGCGCCCGATTTGGTGGACGTGGTATCGAAAGACTATCTCCGGCTGCTGCCGATGTACCGCCTGCTCAGAAACGCTGCGGATATTGGCATGGCAAGACTGGATGGGTAAGAAATATAGGAGGGTTTTATGGATTTTCGGAAGCTGAAAAGTGGGTCTGACGTGCGTGGCGTGGCGATTGGGGAAAACGCCGCGCTTACCAATGAAGTGGCGGAGAAGCTGGGCTATGCGTTTGCGCATTACGTGGCCGCTCAAACCGGAAAAGCGCTGTCTCAGGTGTGCATTGCCCTGGGGCGGGACAGCCGTCTGTCTGGCGAAGCGCTGCTTGCCGCGGCGGCAACCGGCATTGCCAAGGCGGGCGCTATGGCCAACGATTACGGCATGTGCACCACGCCCGCCATGTATATGGCCATTTTGACGGAGGGCTTTCAGCCGGATGCTTCCATTATGGTTACCGCCAGCCATCATCCCTGGCAACTGAACGGCCTTAAGTTTTTCCTGGCGGAGGGCGGAATTGGCTTCCATGAACTGGACGACCTTCTGGACTTGGCTCAAAAGGAAACCGAGCTTCCTGTCGCCGCCACAGGCTGCATTTGTCAAAAGCCGTTCCTGCCGACCTATGAAAACCATTTGAAACAGCTGATTATCAGCGGCGTGGACCCTGAAGTACAAAAGCCGCTTTTGGGCCTGCACGTGGTGGTGGACGCCGGAAACGGCGCGGGCGGATTCTATGCCAACATGCTGGAAGACCTGGGCGCATGGATTGAAGGAAGCCAGTTTTTGGAGCCGGACGGCCGCTTTCCTAACCATATTCCCAACCCGGAGAACAAGGAAGCCATGGCCTCCGTTTCTGCGGCTGTGAAGCGGATAGGGGCTGATTTGGGCATTATTTTCGACGCAGACTGCGACCGGGCTGCCATTGTGGATCACACGGGCAAAGAAATCAACCGCAATCGCCTGATTGCTGTCATTAGCGCCATTTTGCTGGAGGAAATGCCGGGTGCGACCATTGTGACCGATTCGGTTACTTCCTCCGGGCTGTCGGACTTTATCAAGGAATGGGGCGGCGAGCATTATCGCTACAAGCGCGGCTACCGCAACGTCATTGATGAAGCCAAGCGCCTTAACGCGGCGGGCATCAACTGCCCCTTGGCCATTGAAACCAGCGGCCATGCGGCTCTGCGCGATAATCATTTTTTGGATGACGGTATGTATTTGGTAACGGTACTGCTGATTAAGGCTATGCAGCTGAAGCAGCAGGGCGAGACGTTGGGCCATTTGCTGGACGGTTTGCGGGAACCTGTGGAAAGCACGGAAATTCGTCTGCCGGTGACCTGTGAGGACTTTGCCGCCTGCGCCCGCAGCGCCATTGAGCATGTGCTGGATTATGCCAGCGGTCATGAGGACTGGCATATTGCTCCGGATAACCGGGAAGGCGTGCGCATTTCCTTTGATATCGGCGGCGAGCTGAATAGCGCCTGGTTCCTGCTGCGTCTGAGCGTGCATGACCCGGTGATGCCCCTAAATGCGGAAAGCGATGTGCCCGGCGGCGTAAAGGCTGTGCTGGCAAAGCTGTATGAAGCCTTGGGCGATCAGGAAGGAATTGATTTGACTTCGCTGAAAGCTGCGCTGTAAAGGCGGGAGTATCATGGGCGAGTACATCATGGACATGCGCAAGCTTGTCGGACATATTCCGCTGATGCAGTGCGGCGCTTCTGTTATTGTGCTGAACGAGCGAAACGAACTGTTGTTGCAGCGACGCAAGGACAACGGTGAATGGGGCTATGCAGGCGGAGCGGTGGAGCTTTACGAGCGGGTAGAGGATGCCGCTGCACGGGAACTGCTGGAGGAAACGGGCCTGATTGCCGACGAACTGAAGCTGTTGGGTGTATTTTCCGGTCCGCGGCTACGGCATACCTATCCCAATGGCGATCAGGTGAGCACAGTCGACATTGTGTATTTGTGCCGGCGCTATCATGGGCAGCTGTGCTGCCAGCCGGAGGAGGTGGCGGAACTGGCCTTTTTCCCCATCGACCGCCTGCCAACGCCCTTGTTTTCCCCGCAGCTGCCTGCTTTTGAGGCAGTGCAGCAGTTGCTTCTGGGCAGTAATCCATGAAAAACCATCCCCTATTATGGAGGGCAAGCTCCATGATAGGGGATTTTTCATGACGGTTTTGCAGGTCAAAAATGAATGGCATTTTTACTGTGACACGATTTGCGCTGATAAACCCCGTCTTTTTAGCAAACGCGGCGTAAAAGGACTGCCGGGCTTGAAAATCATCGCGCCGCTTTGCCTCCTGTGCCGTTCTGAACGTTTCTTGCGGAAGAAGCAATGCGGGCATGTCACCGGCCTCCAGTGCGAAAACGCTCTCAAAATGGGAAAGTGCGGGAGGCAATATGGCGATTGGAGTATTGCGGGGGGGGGGCAATTGCCGCAGCGCCCACTGGATGTGACGTCTGCCAGGGCTTGGGAGCGGTGATAAGCGTGTAGCTGGTGGATGCAACAGCCGTTAGCGATGAAAAGCCGTCAACTAAAACATGAATTGGCTATGGCAATGTCAGAGGCGACGATTCAAGTCTGCGGGTCGAGCCAGCGGTGTGTCGGCTTTTGCGACCCGTAAGGGGGGCAACAGTTGGAGTTCGTCCATTGCGAGAGGGAGATCAGACCGTCGAAATGGAGGGCTGCGGCCTGCCGGTTTTTGTTGCGAAAACGGCGGCGGGTACAGCGATTTCGCCTGCCTTGCAAACCCCTTCGGGGAGTTGAGCAAGGGGGTTGCCCCTTTGCCTATCATCGTATCATCGCATCGACCAGTTTTGCCGGTTGGACGGGGAGTTTTCAGTTTTGCTGAAAACACGGCTGTCAGTTTTTGGAAATCTTTCAGTTTGTCAAAAAGGGAGGCGCAGGTGGCACTGCCTCCTGCCGGGGTTTTAGGGGCGGAGCTACTAAGCCTTGTATCATCCTGCTTTCCCGCGAACCAGCGCAGCAATATTCGCGGGCGTACGCATAGGGTTTCTCGACAGCTTGAACCCTCGCCGCTTGGCGAGGGTTTTATAACGGCCTGAATCCTCCCCAAGAGGCTTGCTGCTGTATGCGACTAAAGACCCCGTAATTCAGCCAGCACAGCCTGATGAACGAGACCGTTGGAGGCAACCAACGGACAGCTTAACCCACTATAGCTCGGTATTTCCCCACGATAGGTGGTTAGCAAGCCGCCGGCTCGGCGCAGAATGAGCTCGCCGGCGGCATAGTCCCATGGGAACAGGTAATGAAAGGGCACGGCCGTCAGCCTTCCGCAGGCAATGTAGCATAAATCCAGCGCTGCCGAGCCCGTTTGCCGCAGACCGCGGCTGGCCGCAAACAGCCTGTACAGAGCTTGAAAATAGGGCTGCTGCTGCTCAGCGGTCAGGGGGCCGCCTTCAAAGCCCAATAGGCTATGGGCCAGATCCGCGTCCTGATTCACGCGAATCGGCCGGCCGTTCAACTGAGCCTCACCCTCTTTTTGCGCCCGGAACAGCTCGCCGGTAAAAGGGTTGAACACCACGGCAGCCAGCGTATCGCCTTCTTCCATGTAGGCGCAGGAAATGGCGCTTAGATTCATGGAATACATCAGGTTGGTCGTGCCGTCAATGGGGTCCAGTACAAACCATTTGCCCCGGCGGCAGTCCTCCTGAGCGCCTTCCTCGCTGTAGACCCCGCTATTTGGAACCAACTCCGGCAAGCGTTGGCTCAAAAAACGGCTGATTTCCAAATCGGTTTCCGTTACATAATCATGAACGCCCTTTTCATGAACGGCTGGCGCCTTTTGCAAGGCCAGTTGACCGGCCTGGCGTACCAGGGCCTCCATGCCTTCCAACAGCTGTTTCATTTTTCCTCCTGGTCAAAGCATACCACTACGTCGAAGCCAAGCTGTTTGAGCTGATCCACCATATTGCAATCCAGGTGCATGCAGCTGACGCGGCTGCGCAGTTGGGGCGGAATGGCCTGCACAAGCCGCTCATAATAGCAGTGGGAAGAGGAAGGATGGCTGGCGGTGTCGTGATAGAGCCGCGCGATTTTGCCGGAGAGAAAATCCTCCAGCACCGCCGGCGGGAGCTGAGCGGCGTCGCCGCTGTAATACAGGGTTTCTTCCTCACTGGTCAGCAAATAGCCAAAGGCGTGAATATCTTTGGCATGCTGCACCGGCACAGGAACCGCCTGAACGCCCGTGCTCTCCGGCAGCCGCGGCAGATACTGATAGCACTCCGGCCCTACGCCCTGTAAGGCCAACAGGCGGCACACGGTTTCTTCAGGATGCACAATGATCAGCTTTTTGTGCAAAACAAAGTACAGGTACGACGTCATGGACGCCAGGGAGCCGGAGTGATCTGCATGCAAATGGGTGAGCAGTACATAGATGTTTTCATAGTCCTTCAATGGCAGCGAAGCGACCACCTGGGCAAACGAGCTTTCGCCAAAATCCAGAAAAAACAGATCCTTTCCCTTCTCAAAGAAAGCGTTTGTGTTTCGAAAACTGGGATAAAAGGCGGCGCCGCGGCCCAAAAAGTGTAATTTCAGCATGGCTTACTCCTTTACGCCCGCGCTGACAAAGCTGTTCATGAACTGATTCTGCATGATAAAGAAGGTCAGCAGCAGCGGGAGGATGATAATCAGGGTAGCCGCACACACGTTGGACCACTGCATGTTGGCCTCCTTGGACTTGGCAAAGATGGCCAGACCGACTGTGAGCGTGCGGTTGGTGGGGGACTTGGTAACGATGAGGGGCCACAGGTAATTGTTCCAGTGATAGCTGACGGAAATGACGGCAAAGGACATATAGGCGGGTTTGGCGCAGGGCATATACACGCGCCAAATGGTTTGCCACAGATTGGCCCCATCGATGCGCGCAGCCTCGCCATAGGCCCGGGGCACCGTTTTGAAGGTTTGCCGAAGCAGGAAGATGGCCATGGCGCTGCCCAGGAAGGGAAACATGATGCCCAGCTTGGTATCGATGAGCCCCATCTCTGAAAGGGTCATAAAATTGGGAATGATTAGCACGTCGTTGGGAATGATAATTTGCATGAAGATGATCACAAAGACAATCGCCTTGCCCCTGTAATTCATAAACGCCAGGGAATAGCCGGCCAATGTGGAGGTGATAAATTGAATCCCGAAGGTAACCACCACCAAGATGATGGTATTCAGATAATACTGACCAAAGGGCACCGCGTTCCACACGTACCGGATGTTTTCAAAGGAAAAAGCGGTAGTGGGCAAAAAGGACATATGAAACGAGGTTTTGGTGAGCGCCGTGCCCACCAGCCATACCAGAGGCGCCAGCCAGATCAGGCCCAGCAGAACCGAAAAAAACGAAAGAATGAAAGAACCCAGCTTTCTCACGCTGCATCGCCCCTTTCTTAATTGTAGTGAATTTTGCGGTCCTGGCTGAAAAAGCGGGGCATGGAAACGGCCAGCAGCAACACCAGCATCAGCATGGTCAGCGCGGAAGAAACGCCGTAATTCATGTTGGTGAAGCCCTGCTGATAGATGTAGTACAGCAGCAGCGTACTGGCGTTATTCGGCGCGCCCTCGGTCATGATAATCACATGATCCGCCAGCTTGAAGCAGTTGGTAAAAGCAATGGTGGAAACAAACAGCGTGGTGGGCGCCAGCAGCGGCAGGGTGATGGTGCGGAAAGTTTTCCAACCCGTAGCGCCGTCAATGGCCGCCGCTTCCAGCACATCCACATTGATGCTTTGAAGGCCGGAAAGGAAGAATACCATCAGGTAGCCAGCCTCACGCCACACATACATGACAGCCATGGCCGGCAGCACGGTTTCCTTGTGGGACAGCACGTTCATTGGCTCAATGCCAAGGGAAACCAGCATCTGGTCAAATAAACCGTTGCCGGCCATATAAATGAACATCCACACGCTGGCAATGGCAATCATGGGCATAACGGAGGGATAAAAATAGGCTGTACGAATGAAACCGATATGCTTTCCGGTTCGATTCACCAAAAGCGCCAGCAAAAGCCCGATGACCATGCTGGGAATAACCGTATATAATGCAAAAAACGCGGTATTGCGCATCACTTTCCAAAAAACGGAGCTGCCAAACAAACGCGTATAATTTCCAAATGCAATCCACTCGGGCATATCCATGCCCATTTTATATTTCGTCAGGCTCAGATAGCCGCTGCGAAGTACGGGATAAACGGTAAAAACCACCATAACGCCAATGGCGGGAAGCAGCAGGAGCCAGCCCAGCAAAAATTCCTTCCGTTTGCGGCTGGCAGCGGTGGAAACGCGGTTCATGGTTCAACATCCTTTCCGGGCAAGGAATGAGAATCGTAAAGAAGGGGGAGCATGAGCTGCCCCATGCTCCCGTTTTGGTTCTACATTAACAGGCGAAAAGCTTACTGATAATCAGCCAGCAGCTCGTCGCCCTGCTCCTGAGCAGCTTCCATGGCCTCGGCGGCGGTCATTTCGCCGGTAACGGCGGCCTGGATGTTGTCATTGAGGATGCGCCACATTTCGGCGGCGGAATAGGTGGTCAGCTCCGGCTGAGCGTATTGCAGCTGCTCATAGGCCACCAGCGCCTGCGGGAAGGAGGCGTAGTAGTCCTTCAGAATCTGGGTTTCGTAGCAGGAGTTGCGGGTAGCCACATAGCCGGTATCGATGGACCACTGAGCGGCGCGCTCGGTATCGCACATAAACTTGATGTACTTCCAGGCGGCCTGCTGACGTTCTTCGGAGATGCCGTTGGTAATGTAGAAGTTGCCGCCGCCGGTGGGAGCGCCGTACTGACGGCCCGCAGGCATGAAGCACACGCCAAAGTCGAAGGTGGCGTTATTCTTGATGTTGGTCAGGTTGCCGGTGGTGTGGTAGATCATCGCCACTTCGCCAGCCAGGAACTGGGTGGGCAGGTC
>CAKTUS010000091.1 GCA_934621485.1 uncultured Clostridia bacterium | reverse complement strand
TGGCGGTGCTCCTTTCCATGCCAGTCGTCCTGCCAGCGCAGCGTGCCCACGAGCTCCAGGCCGATGTACAGGTCGTATTCCGCTTGATTTCGTACCAGCATTTGTGCGTTCACCTCAGGGCTCCATTGTAGCACCGTTTGTATAAGAACACAACCGTTTTCTGCAAGCTTTTTTGCACAAACGGTGTTATAATATTTCCATAAAGAACAGGACTTGTGACAAACGTAACAATGTGCTGAAGACGCTTTCGCTTCAAAATGCAGAAAATTCGCAACCTTTGGAGCAGATGGAAACGACAGCCGGTGTTGAGGAGGAAATACGTGACCGCTCCCCGTTATGAAAAGGTATCGCTCAGCCAGCTTGCGCCAACGGAATGTCCCTGCGGTTTTTCGCGCCGGGCCTTTATGGATGTGGAGGGCAAGCCGGCAACCGTGCATTTGCTGGAAGTAAAGAAGGACGCCAAGCCTCATTATCACAAAAAGATGATCGAGTGCTACACCATTTTGGAGGGCGAAGGCGATTTGGAACTGGACGGCCGGCGGGTTCACGTGCGCCCGCTGGATACGGTGATGATTCGTCCCGGCTGTGTGCACCGCCCCATCGGTTCATTAAAAATTCTCAACGTAGCCATTCCGGGCTTTGACCCGGAGGATGAGTACCTTGCTTCCACACCGTTATAAACCGCAGGAAAGCGGTTCATAAAAATAAGAAGGGAGACCTAACCAAATGAAGAAGTTCCTCAGTATCCTTCTGATCGTCTGCCTGGCGCTGTCGCTGTGCACCTTTGCCGCGGCCGAAGAAGCCAAGACGATTAAAATCGGCACCATTCAGGCTCTGTCCGGCAACTCCTCCGTCATGGGCAACATGATCGAGGGCGGCGTTGACTGGGCCGTGGAGCTCATCAACCGCGACGGCGGCATCACCGTTGACGGCCAAAAGTATCCTATCGAGCTGATTAAGAAGGACTCCAAGTCCGATGTGGATACTTCCATCATGGCTTACAAAGAGCTGGCCTCTATGGGCTGCGTTGCCATCGTCGGCCCCCACCAGGCCAACATCGATATCGCGCTGGCTCCCGTGGCGGAAGAAGTGGGCACCCCCATTTTCATGATGGGTATGGACGGCCGCTGCACCCGCAAGGGCGAAATCGGCGCTTTGACCGAGCCCTGGACCAACATGTTCCTCTCTCAGCCCTCCTGCGACCTGCAGGGCGCTATTCAGGCCAAGTGGTGCCTGGAGCAGGGCTACAACAACATTGCCGTGCTCTACCGCGTGGATAACTCCTACAGCTACTCTCTGTACTATGCTTTCACCGCGTATGTGCGCGCCAACGGCGGCAACATCGTGGCGGCTCAGAACTTTGTGGCCGGCGACACCGACTTCAGCACCCAGATTATGAAGATGCTGGAAGCCAACCCCGACGTGCTGTTCTGCCCCAACTACACCTCTGAGCTGGGCGGCATGATTGAGCAGATTCGCTCCTATGGCTGGGAAGGCCAGATCGTGTGCGGTCTGGACGCCGCTCCCGTGCTGAACGAGCAGGTTGCTCCCGAAGACCTGAAGGGCTGCGTTTTCGTGTCCAACATCGACCTGGACAGCGAAAAGATCAACGGCATCTGGAATGAATACATTGCCTGGTCCGGCTACACCGGCGCTACCAACCTGATGAAATTCTGCCTGGGCTATGACATGGCCAGCGTGCTGGCTCACTGCATCGCCAACGGCGGCGCTACCTGCGAAGGCGTGCGCGCTCAGCTGAACGGCCTGAAGGGCTATGAGGGCCTGACCGGCACCATTTCTCTGGGCGAAGATACGCACCAGCCCTACGGCCTGGCGATGAGCATTTACGAGTACACCGGCGAAGGCAATCCCTCCGGATACAAGATGCTGGTTGGCTACTCCGCCGAGACGGTCGACTACACGCTGGAAGAGTTCTCCTACTGATCAAACTGTCGGAGAAACGACGGATAAAATCCGGGGGCTGCCATCGGTTGGTGGCAGCCCCTTCTGTGTACGAAAGTTTTCATCCCCCCAATCTGGACCCGGGAGGCATAACGCTATGGCAACCACAACCTTTGTACAAACCCTGGTCAACGGCCTCGCCATCGGTGGTTCTTATTCGATGATCGCCGTTGGTTTCTGCTTGGTCTACTCCATCATGAAGTTTACGAATTTTGCGCATGGTTCCATGATCAGCGCGGCGGCCTTTGTCAGTTACTGGTTTTGCAATAAGTTTGATCTGGGGCTGCTTGGCAGTCTGTTTGCGGCCATTGGCGCAGGCGCGCTGATTGGTCTGATTACCGAAGTCCTGGCGTTTCGCAGAATCGCCAAAAAAAGCGCTTCCAACTTCTATTTTTTCGTTTCGTCTCTGGCCTGGGGCACGTTTGTAGAGCAGCTGGTGAATAACGGCGTTGGCATCCGCGCTCTGGCGTTTCCCAAGTTTTATTCTTCCCTTGCAATCAAGTTTACCATCGGCGGAACCACCTATACGCTGATGACCAACTATGTATACATGCTTATTTCGGCCATCATCGTGCTGATGCTGCTGTTCGTTTTCCTGTACAAAACCAAGTACGGCCGCGCCATTCGCGCTACCTCCTTCGACCGCGATACGGCCAACCTGATGGGCATCAACGTGGCGCTCACCATTCAGATTGTGTTTATCCTGGCGGGCGTTATGGCCGGCGTGGGCGGCGTGTTTCTGGGCGTGAAGAACAAGATTTACGCGCAGCTGGGCAGCGACGTGGTTACCAAGGGCTTCATCTCCTCCGTTATCGGCGGCCTGGGCAGCGTGTACGGCGCTGTAATCGGCGCGTTTGTGCTGGGCGTGGTGGAGCAGTTCCTGGTGTACTTTGTCGGCTCCAACATGGCCCGCGTGCTCATCTTTGTGCTGATGCTGGTCTTCCTGCTGATTCGTCCCCAGGGCATCGCGGGCGTTGTCGTGAAGGACAAGGCCTGACGGAAGGAGGAGTATGAATGAGTACATATGTTGAAGCAGTTTTAACCTTTACCTCCATCACCTGTATCACGGTTTGCGGCCTGTATATTCTGACGGGCCTCACCGGCATGTTCTCCCTGGGTCAGGCTTCGTTTATGGCGCTGGGCGCTTATGCGGCGGCCGTGCTCGGCAAGATGTATGCGTGGCCCTTCCTGCCCTGCCTGCTGGTGGGCGTGGTGCTTTCCGTGGCAATGGGCTTTTTGTGCGGCTACCCCATCATGCGCCTGCGCAAGGAGTACCTGGCGCTGGTCACGCTGTGCTACGGCGAAGCCGTTGTGGCGCTGCTGAACCAGTCCAACGTAACAGGCGGCGCGCTGGGCATGTCGGATATTCCCAAGCACACCACCCTGATTGTGGCCCTCCTCTTCCTTGCCGTGTGCATTTTCTTTACCCGCAACTTCCGCCACTCCAAGTTTGGCCGCATGGCCATTGCCGTGAAGTCGGACGAGCTGGCCAGCAAGTCCATGGGCATCAACATGCCGGCGGTGAAGATGCGCTCCTTCCTGTGCGCGGCGGGCCTGGCCGGCCTGGCGGGCGGGCTGTACGCCTTCTATCTGCAATACGTGGACCCCTCCCTGTTTGGCTGGAGAAAATCCGGCGAGTGGGTATCGTGGGTGTTCTTTGGCGGCGTGAACAGCCTGACCGGCTCCATCGTAGCCACCTTTGGTTTGAGCGCCATAAGCCAGTTCTTCTCCCGCTTTGCGGACTACCAGGTGCTGATTTACAGCGCCATGGTGCTGCTGGTGCTCAACTTTAAGCCCAACGGCGTCTTTGGCTACTGGGAAATTTCCGACCTGTTCCTCACCCGCGACAAGCGGAAGAGCCGCCTGATGGCAGAAGCGGCAGCAAGGGAAGGAGCGCTGAAAAAATGAGCAGACTGGAACTGAAAAACGTGTCTCTGAGCTTTGGCGGCGTAAAAGCCGTACAGAACTTTTCCATGACCGCCGAGGAAGGCCAGATTATCGGCATCATTGGCCCCAACGGCGCCGGCAAAACCACCATTTTCAACGTGATTTCCGGCGTGTATACCGCCGACAGCGGCCAAATCTTTCTGGATGGCGAGGAAATCACCAAGCTGGCTCAGCACAAGATTGCCCTGAAGGGGATTTCCCGCACGTTCCAGAATATTCGTCTGTTTCACGGCCTGAATTGTCTGGAAAACGTGCAGACCACGCTGGATTCCTGCTCCAACTACAACTTGCTGGACGCCCTGCTGCTCACCCCGCGCCGTCGCCGGGAGGAACAGCGCACCCGCCTTCGCGCTCTGAAGGAGCTGCAATGGGTGGGGCTTGGCGACTATGTGCTGGAAAACCCCGAGAACCTTTCCTACGGCCTGCAGCGCAAGCTGGAAATCGCCCGCGCGCTGGCGGCAGACCCCAAGGTGCTGCTGCTGGACGAGCCGGCTGCCGGCCTGAACCCCAAGGAAGTGCAGGAGCTGACGAAGCTGATTCTGCGCATCCGGGAGGAGCGGGGCATGACCATTTTGCTCATTGAGCACCGGCTGGAACTGGTAATGTCCATTTCCGAGGTCATCTATGTGCAGGACTTTGGCCAGACCATTGCCGTTGGCAGCTCTGCCGAAGTGCAGCAAAACCCGGAGGTCATCCGGGCCTACCTGGGCGATGAGGAGGAATGACCAATGATGCTGGAAATCAACAACCTGTCCGTTAATTACGGACACATTCAGGCGCTGCAGGGCGCCAGCCTGTCCGCCGAGGAAGGCAGCATTGTGTCCATCATCGGCGCAAACGGTGCCGGTAAGTCTACCATGCTGCGCACCATTTCCGGCCTGAACTCGCCCAGGAGCGGGTCCTCCATTCGCTTTTTGGGCAAGGAAATGGTGGGCGTAGCCCCGCACAGAATTGTACGCGCGGGTATTGTGCATGTGCCGGAGGGACGCAAGGTATTTGCCGGTTTGTCGGTGATCGACAACCTGAAAATCGGCGGCTTTCTGTACAAGGGCGCGGAGCTGCAAAAAACGCTGGATCACATTCTGGAAATGTTCCCGATTCTGGACGAGCGGAAAAACCAGTTTGCCGGCACCCTGTCCGGCGGCGAGCAGCAAATGCTGGCTATTGGCCGCGGCCTGATGGCCCAGCCCAAGCTGCTGCTGTTGGACGAGCCTTCTCTGGGCCTGGCCCCCATCGTGATTAACACCGTATTCAAAATGATTAAGGAAATTCGCGATTCCGGCGTGACCATTCTGCTGGTGGAGCAGAATGCGCGCAAAGCGCTCAACATCTGCGACCATGCCTATGTGCTGGAAAACGGCTTCATCCGCAAGGACGGCACCGGGCAGCAGCTGCTTAACGACCCGGACGTGATCGCCGCTTTCCTGGGAGAAGCCATGTGATGAAAACCGGGCGACTGTCTCCCACCGTTCGTTTGACCGCCGTTTACGCCTATGCCGCCATGACGCTGCTTGGCGCGGTGCTCACCATCGTCAATTCCACCCAGAGCCGTTTGGCGGAAAGCTATGGAGTGGCGGTCAACCGGATTTCTCTGCTCATCAGCTGCATGGGCGTGGGCCGGCTGCTGATTCAGGCGGTATGCGGCGCGCTGTCCGACCGGCTCGGCCGAAAAAACCTGTCGCTCATCGGCTTTCTTGGCATGCTGGTTTACTTTGGCGTTATGCCCATGGTTACGTCCCTGCTGGGCGGCATGCTGATGTGCGTGTTCTGCGGCGTTGCCTACGGCATGGTGAACACCACCATGCTGGCGCTGGTTTTTGACTGCTACGCCGGTACGGGCCGCTCGCAGGCCGCCCAGGTACGTGTGCAAACCGTGTATGCGCTGGGCGGGATTCTGGTGCCCCTTGGGGCCGGTGCGCTGCTGGATGGCGGCATGCCGTGGACGTATCTGTACTGGATGTGGGGAGCGGCTACGCTGCTGATGATTCTGCTGCACCGTTTCATTCACTTTCCCCCCACAGCCGCCTGCGCCGCAGCGGAAAACGGCTATGTGCGCATGCCCAGCCTGAAAAAGGAAGGGGCGCTGCTGCTGGTGGGCACCTTTTGCCTGTATGGCGCGCATACCATGGGGCTCACCTGGATGACCACGCTGGCTGCCGGCAATACCGCCATGGGACATGCCGAAGCCGTGCGCGTGTTAAGCATCTTCAGCCTGGGTGCGCTGCTGGGCTCGCTGGCCATGATTCGTCTGGTGGGGCGCTTCGCCAACCTGCAGCTGCTCACCTGGTCGCCGCTGCTGGCGGCTTGCTTCTTTGCCCTGTGCATCCTGACGCATCATCCGTGGGTTTTCCGGGGCGGCGCCCTGCTGGCGGGCATGTGCACGGGGTCGCTGTTCAACCTGCTTGTGGGGGAAGGAGGCTATATGTTTCCCCACATTTCCGGCACCATCAGCGGCCTGATGGCCACAGCCAGCGGCGCAGCCTCGCTGGTTGTGCCTGCGCTGACCGGATGGATGCTGGACGGCCTGACGATTCAGACCATGTTCTGCGTGGTGTTTTTGCTGCTGCTGACGGGCGTGATCGCTATTGCCGCTTTGCGCCGCCGCGACCGCTTGCTGCGCGCCTGAACAAAGCGCTGAAACCATTCTTTGTGATTAAGGAGGACGTAACGATGATTCGCATTGGTATTGTAGGCTCCGGCTTTGCCGCGCAGCTTCATTTGGATTCATACCGGCAGCTTGGCATGAAGGATGTGGAGCTGGCCGCCATTTGCTCCAAGGACGACACCCTGCAGGAAATTGCCGACCAGTGGCAAATTCCCAGGGTGTACGACGATTTCGATAAGCTGCTGGCCGATCCGCAAATCGATCTGGTGGATATCATTACGCCCCCGGCGCTTCACGAAATGATGGTGGTGCGCGCCATGGAGGCGGACAAGCACGTGATTTGCGAAAAGCCGCTGACCGGCTTTTTTGCCCCGGCCGTGCGTGAGGACGGCCAGGCCGTGCCCTGCACGGAAATGTACGAAAAGGCCGACCAGTCCCTGCGCGCCATTCGCGCCGCCATGGAAAAGACCGGCAAACGCTTCTTCTATGCGGAAAACTATGTGTACGCGCCCTCCGTGCAGAAGTGCGCCGAATTGCTGAAACGCAAAAAGAGCAAGATTTTGCTGATAAAGGGCGAGGAAGCCCATAGCGGCTCCCATGCCGCTCATGCGCCCTACTGGAAGCTGAACGGCGGCGGCGCGCTGATTCGTCAGGGCTGCCATCCTCTTTCGGCGGCGCTGTACCTGAAAAATGTGGAGGCAAAGGTACGCGGCGAGCACATTCGTCCGGTATCGGTTACGGCGGTAACGGGCCGTCTGAGCAACATGCTCCGGGGCGACGAGCATCGCTACATTGCCGCCCATCCTGTGGACGTGGAGGACTTTGCCGATGTGCTGGTTACCTTCTCCGACGGCAGCATCGCCCAGGTTCTGGCCAGTGACAACACCGTTGGCGGCACGCGCAACAACATGGAGGTTTATACCGGCGAAAGCAACTACCAGTGCAACATTGCGCCTAACAACGCCATGATGGTGTATCATGAAAATGACGACCATCTGGAAGAAGTATACATGACCGAGAAACTGGGACAAAAGGCCGGCTGGCAGTCCATCTTCCTGGAAGAAACGCTGATGCGCGGCTATGTGGGTGAATTGCGCAATTTCCTGAGCTGCCTGCTGACGGGCGACGAGCCGGAATCGGGCCTGGAGCTGGCGGAGGACGCCATTCGCATCATCTACGCCGCGTACCGCGCAGCGCAGGAAAAGCACGCCGTTTCGCTACACTAAGGAAAAAGCAGGGAAAGGAAGGTACACATCATGAACAAGGTGGCAATCGTTACGGGCGGCAGCCGTGGAATCGGTCAGGCCATTGCGGCAAGGCTGCTGAAGCTGGGATACGCCGTGGCTATTCTGGATTTGAACTCGGAAGAATCGGTGGCAGCGCATCTGGAAGAGCTGAAGTCGCTGGGCGAATTGCTCTACTTCCGGGGCAGCACCACCAGCGCGGAGGACCGCAGCGCCTTTATTGCCGAGGTAATGCGCCGCTATGGGCGTATCGACGTGCTGGTGAACAACGCCGGCGTGGCGCCCAAGGTGCGGCAGGACCTGCTGAGCGCTACGGAGGAATCCTTCGATTTTGTGGTGGGCGTAAACGTAAAGGGAACCATGTTCATGACGCAGGCGGTTGTAAACGAAATGCTTAAGCAGCCCGTGCGCGAGGACGGCATCCGCTCCGTCGTTGTGAACATTTCCAGCTTTTCGCAGTTTGTTTCCTCGCCAAACCGGCCGGAATACTGCATCAGCAAGGCTGGCGTGAGCATGCTCACCCGCCTGTTTGCCGACCGGCTTGCCAGCGACAGCATCTTTGTATATGAGGTGCAGCCCGGCGTGATTCGCACGGACATGACCGCTACTGTGCAGGAAAAATACGACCGCTTGTTACAGGGGTCGGAATTTCCCATTCACCGTTGGGGCACGCCGGAGGACGTGGCCAATGTGGTAACCCTCTTTACCGATGGACAGATGACCTACACCACCGGCCAGGTGATTCACGTGGACGGCGGTTACATGAACATTCGCACCATCTGACCCAGGAGCAGCAATATGGAAAAAACAACCCTTTGGATCAACGGCCGCAGCCTTCCCGTTACCATGCGGGATGTGCTGGTGGTGGGCACCGGCTGCGCAGGCTACAATGCGGCGGACCGGCTGCATCAGTACGGCGTCAAGGATTTGGCCATCGTTACGGACGACCGGCTGGCGGGCACCTCCCGCAACACCGGCTCCGATAAGCAAACCTATTATAAGCTCACCTTGTCCGGCCATGAGCCGGACAGCGTGCGCGCCATGGCGGAAACCTACTTCGCCGGTCAGTGCATGGATGGGGAGCACGCCCTGTGCGAGGCTTCTCTGTCCGCAGGCTGCTTCCTGCATCTGTGCGACCTGGGCGTGCCGTTTCCCCGCAACCGCTACGGCGAGTATGTAGGCTATAAAACGGATCACGACCCGCGTACCAGAGCCACGTCCGTAGGGCCGCTCACCAGCAAGCAGATGACGGAAGCGCTGGAAAAAGCCGTGATGGATAAGGGCATCGCCATACTGGATCATCATATGGTGATAGCCATTGTGCGGGACGGCGACGGTCACGCCGCCGGTTTGCTGTGCCTGCGCACCGATACGGATAGCTATGAGCTGCTGCTGGCAGGACAAATCGTTTACGCAACCGGCGGTCCGGCAGGAATCTATCTGGACAGCTGCTACCCCACCCTTCAGCATGGCATGAGCGGCGCGGCCTTTGAGGTGGGGGCTGCGGGAAAAAACCTGACGGAATGGCAGTACGGCCTGGCGTCCATTGCGCCGCGCTGGAACGTGAGCGGCACGTATATGCAGGTGCTGCCCCGCTTCATCTCCACCAATCAGGAGGGCGGCGACCCACATGAGTTTTTGCCCGATTATCTTCCCGATGCGGCCGCCATTCTCAACCGGGTGTTCCTCAAGGGCTATCAGTGGCCCTTTGACGTGCGCAAGGCGCTGGACGGTTCGTCCCTGATCGACCTGATTGTATACACGGAAAGCAAGGTGAAGAACCGGCGCATTTTCCTGGACTTCCGGGAAAATCCGCTGGGAGAGGCGTTCTCCTTCCAGGCTTTGAACGAAGAGGCTCATGAATACCTGCGCAAAACGGGCGCGCTGTTTGGCAAGCCCATCGACCGGCTGCTGCACATGAACGCGCCGGCTGTGGAGTTTTACCGCAGCCGCGGCGTAGACCTGGCGTCGGAAATGTTGGAAATTGCATTGTGCTCTCAGCACAACAACGGCGGAATGGCCATTGACGACTGGTGGCAAAGCACGGTTCCCGGCCTGTTTGTGTGCGGCGAAGCGGCGGGCAGCCACGGGGTTTACCGTCCCGGCGGCAGCGCGCTCAATGCCGGACAGGTGGGTTCGGAGAGAGCCGCCATGTACATTTCCCGCCACCCCGCGCCCTGTAAGCGCCCCGAGGATTTGCCGGACAGCGAAAAGGCGCGCATGGCGAGCCTGATAGACCTGCCCGACCGGCTGATGGGCCCGCAGAGCAACCTGCCTGCGGCCCTGGAGCATGCCATGGGAGAAATGAGCCGCGCCGGCGGCGCCGTGCGCAGTCGGGAAGCCATTGAAAGGCTCTATGAAGAGGTGCGGGAGCAGTTTGCGCGCCTGGAGAAAAACATCACCATCGCATCAAGGCGGGAAGCGGGCAAGCTGTATCTGTACCGCGATGTGCTGCTGACGCAGCAGATGTATCTTTACGCCATGATGGATTACAGCCGTCAGGGCGGCGGAAGCCGCGGCTCCTCGCTGTATACGGATGCGCAGGGACAGCTGGGGCTGGACAGCCTGCCGGAAACCTGCCGCCTGGTGCTGGACGACGGCGCTTTCTCCGCCAGGGTGCAGGAAGTGGTGTATACGCCGAACGGGCCGCAGGCTCACTGGCGGGATGTGCACCCCATTCCCCAGACAGACGATACCTTTGAAAACGTATGGCGCGAGTGGCGGGAAAGCAATGCCGCCCAGCCGGCTCCTTCGGGTAAAAACGGCTGATGGATTCGGATTGCTTATCTCAAACCCGGAAGGAAGGGATCTTCTTGCTGAATATTGCCCAGGTACAAACCAACTTTGAGCGGGAGCCCCTCAGGCACCCCTTCGGCTTCAAGGGGGGCGCGCTGACCGAAATCTGGCAGTGCGCCTGCCATGTG
>CAKTUS010000090.1 GCA_934621485.1 uncultured Clostridia bacterium | reverse complement strand
GGGACAAAGCAGCAATTCGCCATTCTGAGCCGCCTGATGAACGCTCCCGACGTGGAAAGCATCATCTGCGCGACGGATGTCATGTGCTTTTTGAACCTATTCAACGAGTTTTATAGCCGTGACACCAGCAAAAAGGTCAAGGCGGTCAAAAAGGCTTGCGCCGAAAATGGCAAATTCATGGGAACCTATCCCGCCTACGGCTACTGCCGCGACCCTCTGGACAAGCATCATCTTATCATTGATGAGGAAACCGCGCCCACGGTGCGCCGCATGTTTGCCATGCGAGCCGCGGGAATGGGCTACCATGCGATTGCTTCTGCGCTCAATGAGGAAGGAATTGTTCCACCCGGTGTGCTCTACTATCAGCGCAAAGGGGTATCCGATCCACGCAACGTTAACCACAAATGGGCGGGAGAAACGGTGAAATCCCTCATTCGCAAAGAAGTCTATATCGGCCATATGGTACAGGGCAAAACAGGCACGATGTCCTATAAGTCCAGAAAGCTCGTCCAAAAGCCGGAGGACGAGTGGATTCGCGTAGAGAACACCCATGAGCCGATCATCTCCCGCGAGGTATGGGATACTTGCGTTGCTCTCGACCAAAAGAAGGTGCGGAAATCTCCCACATCGGACGGAATCAAAAGCATCTTTACAGGACTTGTCTACTGCGCTGATTGCGGCTTCAAGATGCGAAATCACATCGAGAGGTTCACTTACAAGGATGGCAGACCGGGACGGTACAGTTCCTTCATCTGCGGTAACTATGCCCGAAGCGGCAAAAACGCGTGTTCCATTCATTCGATCTATGAAACCGCGCTGGAGCATCTCGTGCTTGCTGATATTAGGGAGAAAGCGCGCTACGCAAGCTGTGACCGTGATAAGCTGATGGAGCAGATCATTCGGCTAAAGGCGAAGGAAAGCCATAGCAGGCTGGCTGCGCTGGAGCGGGAATGGAAAGCCTCCACACTTCGCCTGACCGAGCTGGAGCGCCTTATGCAAAGCCTTTACGAAGATAAATGCAACGGGACTGTCCCGCAGACCGTTTTTCAGACGCTCATGAAAAAATATGAGGCCGAACATGCGGAGAAGGCCGCCGCCCTGCCTGATTTGGAAAGCAAGGTCAAGGCGCAGCGGGAAAACACGCAGGAAGCGGGGCGCTGGTCGGATATCATCAGCAGCTATCCGTTTGTGACTTTGCAGGCAGTTTCATCATTTGCGCCCGCTTCTCTTTCTGTTCCCTTCGCAGGACAGCAATTCTGCTCGGGTCAGTTTTCTTTTTGAGGAGCTTGCTGATGTGATGGACTCTGCCAGCTAAGTGCATGTATTCGGGCGTGAACGTTCTATCCTTGGGTTTGTCAAAATCTGCCTTCATATCCGCCATGAACTTATCCAGTTCGTGCAGATAGATAGTAATGGCGAAATAATGCCTCCCTGCGGCGTGCCGCTGAGCGTGCGATTATACTTCCAATTCTCCAAATATCCGGCTTTGAGCATTTTATGGAGCAGTTGGATAATCCGGGCGTCCTTGACCTTTTCATATACAAGGGCGGTCAACTGCCCGTGGTCAATGTGGTCAAAGAATCCCTTGATGTCTCCTTCTACAAACCATCGCACACCGGGATAACCGTGTTTGATGTCTTTGAGCGCCGTATGACAACTCCGGTTTGGCCTGAAACCGTGGGATGACGGCAGGAAAATCGGCTCATATACCGCTTCCAGTATCATTCGCAATACTTCCTGCACCAATTTGTCCGTAAACGTCGGAATACCCAGGGGCCGCAACTTTCCATTCCGCTTGGGAATGTACGTTCTGCGTACAGGGGAAGGTGTATAGGTTCCATCCTTCAGAGATTGAATGATGGCCATGACTTTCTTCTCGCTGAACCCGTCGGCGGTATCGTTGTTTACACCCTTGGTGGCAGCGCCGTTGTTGGCATACAAATGTTCGTATGCGAAATAATAAATATCCGGTCTGAGCATGTACCGGAAAAGCCGAGTAAACTTCACCTCCTTGTTTGCTTTGGAAGCCTGACGAATGTTTTCCAATATGGCCGCTGTTGGTTTCATGGTTGTATTAGTCTGTTCCATGCGAGGTATTCCTCCCTAATCAGCTTTCTTATTGGAATTACCAACTGCGTCCCTTCGCCATGTAGTGGGCGTTACCCACCTCGGACTACTATGGACGCTCCGTTACCATATCAGATTTTCAGCGGCTTGCCGCATAGCCGTTTCCGGCGTTCTGACTTAGGCAATCCCCGGTTAGCGTTGATGTTAGGTCGCAGGCTGTCGGATTCGCTTTCGTTCCCTTGGCGCTGGTTCTCCAGCACGTCATGTGATGGCATTGATAACCCACATATCGAATCACAGTAATATGTGTTCATCACATCGAAGGTGTCAGACAGATTTCCTTCGTCCTCCCGGTAACGGAGACAAGAAACTCACGTTCAGCAAATCAGCTTATTCCTCATGCCGCTTCTCATCGCGGTTCGGTCGTGCCATACTGTCTCAGGCAACTTACCGCTTTCTGCCGTGCTTTTGTCCCGTATCAGCTTTCGCCTTTCGGTCAGGCAGCTTGGGTGCCGCGTTATCGTGCGGCGTGGTTCCTTAAGCCACTTTCATCAACGCCCTATCCGGGCGCACGAATTCGACCGGATTTCCATACGCAGCGCCGCCATCCTTTCGGTGAATTCCCACTGTGACGCGATAGCCGCCGGAGCGTTTTTTCACCACGTGCCCGATCTTGATCGACTGCAGCAGCGTGCCCGTGCGGCGCTTGGGATCGGTGGAGGCGTTGTGAAGCATCTGCTCCAGCACCGGCTGGGCCGCATTCTGCATAATCCAGTTGCAGGCCCGGGAGCCGTTCTCGCCGGAGGTACGCAGCAAATCGGCCATGCGGGCAATATCCTCCCGCAGCTCCACGCCGCCCGATACTTCCATGCTCATCCATCGTCCTCCCAGCATACCCACGTCCAGGCGACCAGCGTCTGGCGGGTGTCGTCGTTATAGGAAACGGCCTCGTCGAAAAAGGCGAAGCCGGCCTTTCGCATGGCGGCCCGAACAAGGCGAATGGCCTCGGTGGGATCGACCGTGCACCAAAGGTTCAGGTAAACGCAAACGCGGTAACGGCGGTTTGCATCATCCCAATGCTCGTCCTCATAGGTCTGGGTGGTATAGACCAGATACTGAGGCGGTGGAGTTGCATCCTGCCGATGATTTTGTTCCGAATTCCAAAATGAGTGGAAAGCGATTCCCATTGGAACACTCAGTCTGGTATAACACGCTAAAATAAACATGCCCAAAAAGAATTTTTTTCAAAAACGAAGAAGGTGAATTTCAATGCTTTCAAAAATTTTGACAAGAAAATCCGCGCCAGAATGCTCAGATCAGATTAAAAGATTGCAAATGTCTCTACATGAGGCGGATGCTGTTGTAATCGGTGCAGGTGCTGGTCTTTCTACTTCGGCAGGTTTTACCTACAATGGGGAACGGTTTGAAAAATATTTTTCCGATTTTGAAACGAAATACGGCATCCATGATATGTATTCCGGCGGCTTTTATCCGTTTGCAACGCCGGAAGAACATTGGGCGTATTGGAGCCGATATATCTACATCAACCGCTATATGAATGCTCCAAAGCCAGTCTATGAAACCCTTTTCAAGCTGGTTGCCGATAAGGACTATTTCGTGATCACGACCAATGTGGATCACTGTTTTCAGAAAGCAGGTTTTGATAAAAAGCGATTGTTCTATACGCAAGGTGATTATGGTCTATTCCAGTGCAGTGAACCGTGCTGTCAGGAAACCTTTGAGGATGAGGCACTGATCCGTGAAATGGTTGCACGGCAGGAGAACATGAAAATACCATCTGAACTTCTGCCAGTTTGCCCCCATTGCGGTAGGCCGATGACCATGAACTTGCGGTCAGATAACAAGTTTGTCGAGGATGAGGGCTGGCACAGAGCAGCAGAACGGTATGAGAATTTTCTCCGTACCCGTGAAGGACAAAAAATTCTCTTTCTGGAATTAGGTGTTGGCTATAATACGCCAGTTATCATCAAATACCCGTTTTGGCAAATGACGGCTGAAAATCCCAAGGCTGTCTATGCCTGCTTGAATGATGGTCAGGCCTATGCGCCCGATGCGCTCAAAGAACAAGCAATTTGCGTAGAGGAAGACATTGGCGAGATTTTGCAGCGTTTGACCGATCCGATGTAGAAAGCGCTTTGGTGCGGATGCGCACAAAAAACCATTCCCGCAATGCGGGAGGCTTTGACTTTTGTCCCTTTCTTTGCTATAATAGGGTTAGTGTTCACTAACCAATGCTGATTTCAGAAAGAGGCGACATGTCGATGAGAATTCTGGTATTCGGCGCAGGCGTGCTCGGGTGCAATCTGGCAAGAGACTTGTTCCGGGCCGGAAAAGATGTAACCCTGCTTGCACGTGGAAACTGGGCAGAAAACCTTCAAAAGAACGGACTGCGAATCAAGGACACGTTCTCGCTCCGGGTATCGGTCAGCCGGGTTCCGATTATAACCGAGCTGAAACCGGAGGACTCATACGACGTACTCTTTGTCGTCATGCGCTATACGCAGCTTGACGCCATTCTGGATACGCTGCGGGCAAACCGCACGAAAACCATCGTGTTTGTAGGCAACAACGTGCGCGCAAAGGCGCTTGCCGCTTCGCTGCCGGAAAAAAACGTGCTGTTCGCCTTTGCGTCTTCGGCGGGGCACCGGGAGCGTGACCGCGTGGCATCCATCGACCTTAGAAAAATCACCATCGGTCAACTTTTGGGCGCGCCTTCAAACGAACGGCTGATTGGGCAGATTTTCCAGGACACAAAATACAAGGTGGCCTATGAGCCGAATATGGAGGATTACCTTCTTTGCCATGCGGCGTTTGTGCTGCCAGCTGCTTTCGCATGCTACAAAACGGATGGCGATTTGAAAAAGCTCAAGGGGAACGCGGCGTATCTGAACCGGCTGATCGACGCCAATCTGGAGGGCTACCGCGCAATCCGAAACGCCGGACATGAAATTCTGCCAAAAGCGGACGCGGATTTTGAAAACGCTGCATATCGCAGGACCTGTTTGCGTTTCTTCAAGCTCATGTGCGCCACAAGTCTGGGAAAAATCTGCGCCTCCGATCACGCCATGAATGCGGTTGACGAAATGAGCGCATTGAATCGGGATTTGAAACAATTCTTTGATGAAAAGGGTGCGAAATATCTGGTATGGCAGGCGCTTGAAAAGGAAACCGGGGGATATCTCAAAGAGCGTTAATGAGCTTCACCGGCTAAGCCATGGTTTGCTTGGCCCTACGGCATAGGCCGCCGCCGCCGAAAAAAACGGTCGTTTGCGTCCTCCGGGCCAGACAGAGGACGAAAGCTTTCCCGCCCTTCTGTTTTCCGGTCCTTCTCCGCTAAGCCGTCCCGAAAACAAAAAGCCATTGTTTCCCACGGTTCAGCCGGTGGTGAGGCGCAAAGCGTTGAAAAATCCCCTTTGGAGAGACGGCCAAAAGACGTTTGAGCATGCCGTGCCCTCATCCGCTATTTCAAGCGCATTGACGGTTTTTTTAGCGTTTTCGAACGCGCTTTGCCTAACCCCTCTGAACGCCGTTTTTTGATTTCCCATTTTCTCGACTGCTCAAGCATTGCGCTGCAAGGTTTCAGGCTGTCGAAAAAACCATAGGAGAGCGTGCGCCAGCAAACATCGCCACGCTGGTTCGCAAAAAAGCATGATGGAACAAGGTTTAGGGGCTCCGTCCTAAAACCCTGGCAGGAGGCAGTGCCGCCTGCGCCGCTCTTTTTTAACAAGCCGGATCCTTGCTCAGTAAGGCTTCCGAAACACACCGCCGGTTTGGAAATGAACACCGGCGGATTTTCAATCTGCCTC
This sequence comes from uncultured Clostridia bacterium, assembly GCA_934621485.1. Lineage (GTDB taxonomy): Bacteria > Bacillota > Clostridia > Christensenellales > Aristaeellaceae > Limiplasma. The sequence goes on along the minus strand of CAKTUS010000090.1, from coordinate 4,861 downwards.
AGGCCGTCAAAAAAGCTTACCTGGCGGCGGTCTTTTCTGCCGAAAGCTTCCTGCCCGACCTGCAAAGCCGGTCGATCCGAATCCCATCAGAGAGGCTATCCCTCTGACAACTCCCCGAAGGTTTTTTCGACAGTCTGTAGCAGCTTTCCAATCCGCCCAAGATTTTTCGACAAACAATCTACCGATTCTGCCTCCCGTTTTCTTCGCAGAAATATGTACTAGAAAACCCCTGGCTTTGATAAACAAAGCCAAGGGTTGTTGGTAGCGGCGGTCGGACTTGAACCGACATGGTTTCCCGCCGCATTTTGAGTGCGGTGCGTCTGCCATTCCGCCACGCCGCCTAGCACAAATTAGCATATCACAAGTCCGGCAAAAAAGCAAGCCCGGAAATGGAATTTTTCTCAAAACCCAGCTGTCAGCGTGGAAAGGGGCGTGCCGCACAGCAGCCGCAGCACGGCGAGAAGAATGAGATGAAACGGATAAAGCCCGTAGCCCAGCCAGTGTGGAACATGCCAGTTTCTGTGGGTATGTCCCGCAATCAAGGGCAGCGACAGCCAAATCATGCCCTGCAAGCGGAAAAAAGCGGCCAGCACCGGTCCAATCCCCGGCCAGTTCAAAAAGGTCAGCGGGTAGCCAAATAATTGGGTAACCGCGCTGCTGGACGCCCCCCAAAACAGGGCGTAAGCCAGATAAGCAAAAATCAAGCCGTTTCTGCTGTCTCGCACCAGGTACAATAGCAGTACAAAGGTGAGTCCCTTCCAGCCGTAATCCATTTTCAAATAACCCAAAGCCAGGTAGCACAAAGCCGGAGCCCATACTTGGCTGAGCAAAAAGCGCGCCTGTATGCCCCAAATGGCAACGAGCCCCAGCAGCAGCAAAAACAGAATGTTCAAATCGGCCCATTTGTGGTTGAGGGCCAGCATATACAGGGGCTGCGAAATCAGGGCCATGCTCAGCATGCGCAAACAGTAACGGGGCATACTGCGGGTTTTTTGGCTTCCCACCACCAGGCACCAGGCGTACAGTGGCAAGGCCATGCGGCCGATAACGCGCATTTCCGGACTTTTGGGAAAGATGACCACGCCCAGATGATCCACCAGCATAAAGACCAGCGCCAACATTTTCAAAAACGAGGTATCCTGGTTTCCCGCCAGGGCGTTAGAGCGTTTTGCAACCGGCGTTGCCATGTTTTTTCCCCCTTGTGTTTCAGCCTGACCGCCACGGCGGCCGCTCTATTGTATCATTCTATGCGCCTTCTGTCAGCAGAAGGGCTTTATTTTTTTCGTTTCAGACGGGCCGGCTGTACCGCCGGCGCGCCAAGGACATGGCCGATATCGTCAAACCGGGAACCATGACAGGGGCACTCCCAAAGGCGGCTATGCTGATTATACACCAGCTTGCAGCCCAGATGCGAGCAGCGCGGCGCGGACGGCCGCCACAAATACCCGCCAAGATACCGGCCAAGCGTACGGGCCGCCATAGCGGCTGCGCCCTTGCGTCGCTGCCCGGAATACACTTCATAAGCGTCATAGGGCAGGCCCAGCACCCTGGCGCTGATGGCTTGAGCCGCCACAACGCTCATCAGCAGCCCGTTGCCGCCATAACCGGCCGCCACAAACAGGTTGGGGGTTTGAGCGCTATAGGGGCCAATATAGGGCAGCCCGTCCGGCGTGAAGGCAATCACGCCCTCCTGACGCTGCATGATCCGGCGGCCAGCCGCCGCATCCTCCCAAAGGCGCGCCGTGTCCCTGCTCCAGCGCGCAGGCGCGCCTATTCGGCCGCCTGTTTCCTCCAGCAGCGTCGTCTCCTGACGGCGGCGCAGTACATAAGCGCCGTTCGCATCCACATACACTCCCTCGAAGCCGCCTCCGCCTGCCAGAGAAACCAGCCTTGCACGCCGCTGCTCCATGCGCAAAAAGTACCAGCCGGGAATATTCACGATGGGATACCCGGTAGCGATGATGAGATAAGGCGCCTGTACACTGCCGCGTTCGGTCATGGCCAGATTGGTTTCCATCGCCGTCACCCGGGAATGTTCGTAGACTTTCACTCCGGCCTTTTGCGCCTGAAAAAGCAAAAAGCGCAGATATTCCATGGGGTTCAGCGTTGCCATACCGTTCATTTCCAGGGCCGCGACCGCCGGCAACGGGCTTTGCAGGCTGCGCGTTACTTCCGCAGACAGCCCGGCCCGGCGCATGGCGTTTTGTTCGCTCTCCAATAACGGCAGCAGCTTTGCATCAGCAACAGTCAGCCGCAGGGCCGTATCCTGCCACTCTACCTTTTCGCCCGCCGTATGCAGCATTTCCCGCAGACTGTGCAGCGCCTGGTTCTGGGTGCAGGCATATGCGTCGATGGCCGCCAGGCCAAATGCCCTTTCCAGCGCCGCATACTGAAGGTGCCGGCTTACGCTGACAACGCCCGCACATTTTTCCATTCCGCCGCCCAGCGCGCCCGCTTCCAGCAGCGTTACCCGCAATCCGGCCCGGCATAGCCACAAGGCAATGGTTACGCCGCTTACCCCGCCGCCCACAACCACCGCGTCGGCCGTATGGCGGCCTCGCAGCACGGGGCGCTCGGATAACAAGGGGGCCGCCCAGTAACCGCCCCGCTCCGTCATGTCACCCTCTCCCTTCTTTGCGTCAGGCTTTCCATTTCAGCCCTCGGTCATACGCCTGAGAGCGGTTTGAAACGCCTTGTACCTGTTGCCGTTGCCGCCGGGTTTTTTGGCTTTTTCTGTCCCATATGGGGTTTGTTTCGGGCTTTCTGTCTTCTGGAGCATATCCGGTCCGCCTTTCCGCATAGGTATCGGTGTATAAAGGAGTGATTCATCTTGAGCAACAAGCCCCTGAAAATCCGTGAAAAAGGCGTGTCCCTCCGCCAGGCGGAAAAACCGTCTTCTTCCCGCGCGGTATTCTTCTCGCCGCTACGGCATCTGTCGCGCAAAACCCGCAAGCTGCTTTCCCAACTGGGGCTGTGCCTGTGCCTGTGCGCGCTGTGCGGCCTGTACTGCACCAGCCTTGGCGATAACGCCACCGCCGTTGTGGCCCGCAAGCGGGAATTGCCCGTGTACAGCGTGGAGCGCAGCGACAAGGTGGTCGCCATCAGCTTTGACGCCTCCTGGGGCGCGGACAAAACCATTCCCATCCTGGATATTCTGGATCAATACCATGTAAAAACCACCTTTTTTCTGGTAGGCGGCTGGGTGGATAAGTACCCGGATATGGTGAAGGAAATCGCCGCCCGCGGCCATGAAATCGGCAACCATTCCGATACGCATCCCCACATGAGCCAGATGAATGAAAGCGCCATTCAGAAGGAACTGCGCAGCATGAGCGACAAGGTGGAAGCCCTGACCGGCGTGCGCCCCACGCTCTTTCGCCCGCCCTATGGCGATTACAACGACCGGGTGGTTCAGGTATCCCGCCAGCAGGGGTATGAGGTTGTGCAATGGAGCATCGACAGCCTGGACTGGAAGGACCGGGGCACGCAGGACATCATCAAGCAATGCACCTACCGGGTAGACCCGGGCGATATCGTATTGTTTCACAACGACAGCAACGATATCGTAAACGCATTACCTACGGTCATTCAGCATTATCAGGGTCTGGGGTATGAAATCATCCCCGTGAGCCAGATTTTGCTTGAAGGCGAATACACCATCGACGTACAAGGCAAGCAGCATCCCAAAACGGTTGAACCACAAAACGAAACATGAGGTGAATAACATGGAAGACACCGGCAACAGCATCCATCTTCGGGGACAAATCTGCCAGAATCTACAGTTTGGGCACGAGCTCTTTGGCGAGCAGTTCTATGTGACCACCCTTCGGGTGCCACGGCTCAGCGGCGCGGAGGATTACCTGCCCATCACCATCAGCGAGCGGCTGCTGCTGGACGAACCCTTGTCCAACGGCAGCATGCTGTGCATGGAGGGGCAGCTTCGCAGCTACAACAAGGTCATTGAAGGCGCAGGGCGGCTGCTGATTACCGCCTTTGCCCAGCGCCTGCTCAAAAGCGAAGAGGATGAAGAAAACCCCAACCGGGTAGCCCTCACCGGCGCGCTTTGCAAAGCGCCCAGTTTCCGAACCACTCCCTTCGGCCGGGAAATCGCCGACCTGATGCTGGCCGTGAACCGTTCCTACGGAAAAAGCGATTACATTCCCTGCATCACCTGGGGCCGCACCGCACGCTATGCCGCCAACCTGAAAATCGGCGACCGGGTGCAGCTGGTGGGCCGTTTTCAGAGCCGCGCCTATCAAAAGCAGCTGCCGGACGGCACCACCCTGAACAAGGTGGCCTATGAAGTAAGCGTCAGCCGCCTGACGTCTGTGCGGGACGAACCGCCCCTGCACGCGCTGTCGCCTCATATGCAGCCGTCCGCTCCCTTCAGCGGCATGCGGGAAAACCTGCAGCCCTAGCTCAAGGCTCCTTGCTGGCCGCAGCGCGCCCACGCCGCTGCGGCCAGCGGTTTTTCCCCCTCATGAAAGCGCAGGTCTCAAAGATGACAAATCTGCGAAAAATGTTTTCAAATAGGCTTGACGAAAAGAAGGGTTAACTCTACAATAGGAGATAGGAAAACATACCTACTCAAACCTGTATTTTCAAATTACAAGGTAAGGAGGATGATCCGATGCTGTATCACGCACCATCGGCTGAAATCCGCGATACCTTTCATCAAGGCACCAACCGGCGCGCCTATGAAATGCTGGGGGCTCATCCCTGCACGGAGGGCGGCGTGCGGAAATGGCACTTTTGCGTATGGGCGCCAAACGCCAAACATGTTTCCCTCATCGGCGAGTTTAACCAGTGGGACAAAAGCCGCACCCCCATGGAAAAGCAGTATGACGGCACCTGGGAGCTG
>CAKTUS010000089.1 GCA_934621485.1 uncultured Clostridia bacterium | reverse complement strand
AGGCAGCCGAAACCGACGTGCACGCCGCCGGTTTCGGAATCAAAAGCGGAGGGCTGCGGCCCTCCGATACCTCTCAGGGGTTTTTCGACAAGCTGAGGGAACCGCGCCGCGCTTCTCTTTTGCAAGTATTACCGAATCGCCTCATCCAGCGCCGACGCAATATTCTGCCGCACCACCAAAGCCGCTTCACCATCGTAGGGCGTTGCGTCCCGGTTGAGCAGCGCCAGCGGCACGCCGACACGCCGGTAGCGAATCAGCCCCGCAGCAGGGTACACCACCAGCGACGTCCCCCCCACAAGGAGCAAATCGCACTGCCGCACGGCGCGCACCGCCTCGGCCATCACGGCGTCGTCCAATGGTTCGCCATAAAGCACAATGCCGGGACGAAGCATACCGCCGCACCGGCTGCACCGGGGCGTGCCCGTTTGCGCCAGCACATACGCCAAATCGTGCCGCTGCCCGCACTGCGTGCACACGTTCTCATGCACGCTGCCGTGCAGCTCCCATACCCTGCGACTGCCCGCCGCCTGGTGCAGTCCGTCGATGTTCTGGGTAAGAATGGCTTTCAGCTTTCCCTGCTTTTCCAGCCGGGCCAGGGCAAAATGCGCCGGGTTGGGCCGGGCGTTGGGATAAAGCATCACATCTTTGTAAAACGTCCAAAACGCATCTGGATGAGCCTGAAAATACCCAATGGACAGCATGCCCTCATAGCTCATGCCCCGCGCCCCGGCATACAGCCCGTGCGCGCTGCGAAAATCCGGGATGCCGCTTTCCGTGCTAACGCCCGCACCCCCAAAAAACACGATATTCTGCGCCTTTTCGATGCTTTGCGCAAGCTGCGCCACCGTCTGTTCCATGATTTTCCCGCCTCCCAGGCTATTGGTTCTTTGCTAACACATTCGGCGTTCGGCGGCGGATTCCTGTTTTTTGTCACTTTTTTGGAGCCTTTGCCGCATGGAGTCGGCCCGGCATAAAAGGGACGCGCCGTTCCCATACTCCCAGTACAAGCCTGTGGTACGGAGGTGCGGAAACATGGCGATGAATAAGGTGGAAATCTGCGGCGTGGATACCTCTACGCTGCCCGTGATTTCAAACGAACGCATGCGGGAATTGTTTCCCCTGGTGCATGGAGGCGACCTGTCCGCCCGGGAGGAATTTATCCGTGGGAATCTGCGCCTGGTGCTCAGCGTGATTCAGCGCTTTGGCAACCGGGGCGAAAACGTGGATGATTTGTTTCAAGTAGGGTGTATCGGGCTCATCAAGGCGCTGGATAATTTCGACGTGAGCCAGAACGTGCGCTTCTCCACCTATGCGGTGCCCATGATTATTGGCGAAATTCGCCGCTACCTGCGGGACAACAACGCCATTCGCGTAAGCCGAAGCATGCGCGATACCGCTTATAAGGCTCTGAAAATGCGGGATTTGCTTACCGAAAAACTGGGCCGGGAACCCAACGTGACAGAACTGGCCCAGGCCATGAACGTGCCCCGGGAGGACGTTATCTTCGCCCTGGAAGCCATTCAGGACCCGGTCAGCCTGTTTGAGCCCGTATACAACGACGGCGGCGACGCGCTGTACATCATGGACCAGATTACGGATGAAAAGCGGCCGGACAACGGCTGGCTGGACGTAATCGGCGTAAAGGACGCCATGGCCCGTCTGACCGACCGGGAGCGTTATATCCTGCGGCTGCGCTTTTTCCAGGGGCGCACCCAGATGGAGGTAGCGGGCGAGATTGGCATCTCCCAGGCCCAGGTAAGCCGTCTGGAAAAAAACGCCCTTACGCATATGCGCAAGGGGCTGCAAAGCCGGTAACCCAAAGCCAGCCGAGCGGCCGCTTTCATGCACCGCGCCCGGCAGCCGGAAGCTGAAGCGCCGAGGGGCGCGGAACGAGGCGGAAATGGGGTCAAGGCTTCGCCCTTAAACCCCGGCAGGGCCGGAGTAAAACGGGTGTCCATGGGCGCAAAAAAGGGGAAGGCTACGCCTGTCCCATTCCTCACGTTTGAACAGCCGCCGCGCTTCCTGCACCCCCGCTTTTCAGAACGGGCGGAATGTTTTCAGCAAAGCAGAAACACACCGCCTTCCTGGGGGCTGTGCACATCAAAGGAAACTTTGGCATTTGCCGACCGCAAGCCGGCCCGAAGGCTGCGTCCCCTCTGGCTGCTTCCCGGAGCGGGTTCTTTAACAGGGCTGGAGCCGTCCAAAAAGCTCGCCGGGCGGCAAAGCGCATAAGGAAAGCCTTGCAGCGCAGCACTGCCGAACCCGACATACACGCCGCCGGTTCGCAATGAAAATCGGAGGGCTGCGCCCCTCCGATACTACCCAGCTTTTTTGACAGGCTGGAGCCGTGCTTTTGCACGGCTCAGGCTGAAAACCCCTGATTGGCCGTCATCGCCCGGAAGCAGCGCTTTGCCGGTTCACGGGAAAAGTGCTGCGGCATAAGGCTTAGGGACTCCGCCCCTAAAACCCCGGCAGGAGGCAGTGCCTCCTGCACCTCCACTTTTTCGGCAACCTGGAGCCGTGCTTTTGCACGGCTTGTTCCTTGGTTTTTAAGCGTCCGCCGGAGGACGGCCGCCCTCGTCGCGGCCCCACAGGGCGTACTGATGATCGTTTTTCAGGGCCGAAAGGAACTTTTCCTTAAAATCAGGATAGCGTTTGCACATTTCAGCCAAAAGCTCCTTCATTTCCTGGCGCTTGGTGTGGCCGTCTGCGGGGCAGGGGTTTTTCAGCACCGGCAGATTCAGCTCCTTGCGCATATGAATGACGTATTTTTCCGGCAGATAAATCATGGGCCGAATCACCGTCAGGTTGCTGCGGCTCATGTAGGAGCAGGGATGAAATACATGCAGCCTGCCTTCAAAAATCACGCTCATCATCAGGGTTTCCAGCGCGTCCTCCCGGTGGTGGGCCAGGGCCAGCTTATTGCAGCCCAGCTCGGTACACAGGTCGCACAGCATACCGCGGCGCATTTTCGCGCACAGCGCGCAGGGGTTGGGATCCTTGCGCCACTCGAACAAAATTTGATAAATCTCGGTATGCTTAATGGTGAGCGGCACGTCGATCTCCCGGCACAGGGCCTCAATCGCGCCGGTATCGAGAATGGCGGGGCCGGAGGTGAGCATCACGGCCTGTAGGGTAAAGTCGTGGTGGCGAACATAGCGGTAGAGCGCCAATGCCCGCAGCAGCAGCAGGCTATCCTTCCCGCCGCTTAGCCCCAGGGCCACGCGGTCGCCCGGCTGAATCATCTGAAAATCTTCATCCGCACGGCGGATACATCCCAAAACGGTTTTCAAAGGTTTCTTACACTCCTCGCGGCGTTACGCCCGTGTAGACCGTATCGGCCTTAGCTGGATAGGTGTCCGTATACATCAGCCTGCGCTCGGTTTCTACGTTGTCCACATAGGTTACCAGATAGGACTCCACCACATAGCCGTCCCGGCCCTTAATGGTTTTGGTCTCATCCTGATAGGTTACATAGGCGGCGTCCTTATCCTCTTTCAGGGTGGGCTCCTCCGGCTTGGGAATCACCTGAACGGTTTGCGCGGTCAGCTCGTAACGCACATTTCCCAGACTTTGGCCGTAGATGCGCACCTCGCACATCAGCTTTTTCTTGTTATTGGGGCTTTGGATTACATGAGCGGAAATGTAAACGGGGCTGCCGGTGCCGTTGCGGAAAGCCAGGTCGATCTCCCGGCCCCGGGTATCGCTCACCGTGGCGTCCAGGCCCAGTTCCGTATAGCTGACGGATTTGGAGTGGGGCTCCCGTTTGGTGATGGTTAGGCCGGCCTGCGCCGCCGCCAGGTACAGCGTGGTGCTGGCCTGACAGCTGCCGCCGCCAATGCCCCAGGTTTCCGTGCCGTAGGCGTACTCAATAGCGGGAAAGAACCCGTTTTCCAGCGTGCGGCGGCCCACCACGCTATTGAAGGAAAACTTGTCGCCATTTTGCAAAATGGTGCCGTTGAACTTGGCAAAGGCAACGCGGATGTTGTTGGTACGGTCCTCGGTGGAATGGCTGTCGATGGGAGTAAGGGTGCGGCTGCGCAGCTCCACCGTTTTGCTCAACTGGTTTACGGTAACGCTGGGCGCGATGGTTTCCGTTTCCAAAAGCACCTCGCCGCTTTCCAGCTTGTTCACCATGTCCAGAATCTGTTCCCGCACGGCGCTGGTATCCAGGCGGCGGCCGTAGGTTTCGTACTGATACGTAAAGGGATTGCTGGTATCGTCCGGGTTAAACGACAGAATGTACGCATCCGTGGGCGCGCGGTAGGCTGCGGCCTCCAGGGTGCTCAAAATGGTATCGATGGGGCTGGTATCCGCGCTTTGCTGAGCGCTGGAAAAGCTGCTGGTGGTGGACTTCGCCAACTCAATTTCCTGACGCAGTTCAAAAATGCTCATGTTGGAGCTATGGCCAATGGCCCATGCCTCCTGCAAAGCCTGGGTGGGGTCGAAGGAAATGCCCAGCATTGCGGCGGTAATGTCTTTATAATCGCCGTTTTGGTTCCGCAGGCGCACATACCAACCGTTCTGCTTGGCGTTCACCTGGTCCCACACCAGCTGACTGCCCTCGGCCCAGGTTTTGCCCGACAGATCGATGCCGTCTACGCTCACATTATCCAAAAACACATTGGCATAGGGGCGCACGTCGCTTTGCACCTTCCAGTAGTAGCCTCCTGCTGCCGCGCCGCCCAGCAGCAGGAGCACCAGCACCAGCCGAATCAGCTGCCGCTTCATGCTGGGCTTTTTGGGCGCAGGCCCAGAGCCGCCCTTGGCGCTGCGGCTCCGTTTGTTTTGGGACTGCTTGGGCGCGGGAGGCGGCGCATACCACGCGGTATTTTGCGATGCGGAAGGTTGGGAGGGCTGCTGCGTAGGTCGGTATCCCTGGTTGTACATGGCAAACGCTCCTTTAGCGGGAGAAATTGGTTTCAGTAGCGGCGGCCTGAAGCAAAGCTTCCACATCAGCCTGAACGCCGGCCCAGCCCGGGGCAAGACCGCCCACGCGGGCATGGGCGCAGGGGTCGCCATGGTAATCGCTGCCGCCGGTCACCAGCAGGTTTTCCCGGCGGGCCAAGGCTTCCAGCTGCCCGGCCATCCGGGGTGAAGCCGATGGATGAAAAGCCTCCACGCCCATCAACCCGGCTTCCTTGAGCGCCAGAATGAAGGCGAACATGGCAGGCTCCTCCATTTTTAGCCGCACAGGGTGGGCCAGCACCGGCACTGCGTGCAGGCGGCGGGCCAACGCCACCGTTTCCTGGGCGCTGAGCAGCCGCCGCGGCACATAAGCGCTTTTCCCCTCGGCCAGATAGCGGTCAAAGGCTTCGTCGGTGGTGTCCACCACGCCGGAGGCCACCAGCGCCCGGGCCACATGGGGCCGGCTTACATTGGGCCTGTCCAAAAGCTTCATGGCCTCGTCCGTCAGGCGGATGCCCTGCTTTTCCAGCAGACGCACCATCTCCTGAGCGCGCGCCTTGCGCGTTTGGGACATTTCTCGGAAGAAAGCGACCATCTCCGGGCTTTGAACCCCGGGGCCGTAGCACAAAATATGGGTGCGGCCGCTTTTTCCGCTGCCAATTTCCACGGCGGGCAGCCATTGCAGGCCGCAGGCCGCAGCGGACTGCTGCATGCGGGGCAAGCCGTCCACCGTGTCATGGTCCGCCAGCGCAACGGCCGACAGCCCCTCCCGGCAAGCCATGTCGCACAGTTCCTCCGGGGTTTTCAGCCCATCGGAAAACAAGCTGTGCACATGCAGGTCGGCCCGGTATACACCGGGCCGCTGGCAAGTGTTCATCATTGCAAAGCATCCTTCTCTTCGGGGTCGATGAAAGCCTCCCCGTCGTCGGGTTCGCTGTTTTCCATGGTTACGGAAGCTGTTTGCGCGCCGTCCTCCCCGGAATCGGGGGTGGGATCCTGCTGCGCATCCTTCGAGGGCTGCACCTTTTCCGCCGCGGTCATGGGGGGCAGAGCTTCCCCGCGCATCACGACTTCAAAGTCGGCGCGACTCAGGGTATCGCGCTCCAGCAGGGCCCGGGCCACTGCGTCCAGCTTGTCGCGGTTCTGGGTAAGAATCTGGCAGGCCCGCTTGTAGCAGCTGTCCAGCAGGCGCTTCACCTCCGCATCGATGGCGGCGGCGGACTGCTCGCTGTACTCGCGGCTCTGGCCAAATTCCATGCCCACAAACACTTCCTGATCGCTGCTGAGATACATGGTGCCAATGGCGTCGCTCATGCCGTACTGAGTCACCATGCGGTGGCACAGCTCGGTGGCGCGCTTAATGTCGCTGGAAGCGCCGGTATAAATATCATCCAGCGCTACCCGCTCGGCGGCGTGGCCGCCCAGGGCCATGGTAACCATGCCCAGCAGAGCGGTGCGGCTATAGTTGTCGTTTTCCTCGCTGGGCAGGCTCAGGGTATGGCCGCCCGTCTGGCCGCGGGGCACGATGGTCACCAAATGCACGTCGTCGCACTCCGGCAGGATATTGGCAATCACGGCGTGACCGGCCTCGTGCCAGGCGGTGGTCCTGCGGTCGCGCTCAGTCACCTTGTGGCTGCGCTTTTCGGGCCCCATCTGCACGCGGCTCACAGCGTCCACCAGGTCTTGCTGGCTGACGACCTTTTTCTTGCGGCGCACGGCCAGCAGGGCGCCCTCGTTCATCACGTTTTCCAAATCCGCGCCGCTGGAGTAGGGCATGCGCTTGGCAATATTTTCCAGGTCCACATCCTTATCCAGCTTCTTGCCCCAGCTGTGCACTTTCAGAATTTCCACACGGCCTTCCAGGTCGGGGTAATTCACCGTAACCTGGCGGTCGAAGCGGCCGGGCCGCAGCAGGGCCGGGTCCAGAATATCCCGGCGGTTGGTGGCGGCCATCACAATGACGCCTTCGTTCAGGCTGAAGCCGTCCATTTCCACCAGCAGCTGGTTCAGGGTCTGCTCGCGCTCGTCATGACCGCCGCCCAGGCCGGCGCCGCGGTGACGGCCCACCGCGTCGATTTCGTCGATAAACACAATGCTCGGCGCGGCCTTCTTGGCCTGGTCAAACAAATCGCGCACGCGGCTGGCGCCCACGCCCACAAACATTTCCACAAAATCCGAGCCGGAAATGGAGAAGAAGGGCGCATTGGCTTCGCCCGCTACGGCCTTGGCCAGCAGGGTTTTGCCAGTGCCCGGAGGGCCTACCAGCAGCACGCCCTTGGGAATCCGGGCGCCCATTTCGGTGTAGGCCCTGGGGTTTTTCAGGAAGTCCACCATTTCCTGCAGTTCTTCCTTTTCTTCCTTGCAGCCCGCCACATCCTTAAAGGTGATGGGATTCTTGGAAGGGTCGCTCACCCTGGCGTGGCTGCGGCCGAAATTCATCACCTTGCTGTTGCCGCCGCCCTGGCGCGCCATAATGAAATACCACAGGCCAAAGGTGACGGCAATCATCAGCAGGAAGGGCAGGAATTCCACGTACCAGGGCGTGATAACAGGCGCGCGGTACTGCACCGTAAAGGGCAGGTCGTTAACGCTGACTTCATCCAGCGTTTTGCCCGTCTTTTCGGCGGTCATCTGCCGTACCGTGTCGATGAAATCCGAGCCGATGGTGGTTTCAAAGTCGTAGGCCCTCTCCGGGAAATCCGCGTCGGCCACCTTGCCGTTGCGGTACAGGCCCACCAGGCTGGTGCCGCGAATGGCCACCGCCTTTACATTGTCCTCGCGAATAGCGGTCAAAAGTTCGGGATATTCAATGCGGCGGTTCACCGACTGGCCCAGGCCGCCGTTGAGCGCAAGCGCTATCACGATAAAGATGGCGATGAGCACAACATATCCCAGCATGCCCCGTTGTTTCTTCTTCAAAATAAAAGTCCTCCTTGCATTCGCGCCGGGCCGGCTCCAACGCCAGCTTCGAAAACCGTTCGTTCTTGTGCGCGGCCTTTCTATTATAACATAGGTATGTGCCGGGAACAAAGGAATTTTCGTAAATTGTGCGGGTGTTTTTGCACTTTCTTTCGTCCCGTTCGCTCCCGGCGCTTGCACGATTGGCGTTCTCATCGTATAATGAGGGCGCGAAGCCTGGCGAAAAGGAGGAAAGCGTCATGAAAAGCAGTATCGATGCTCGGGAGTTTGAAGCGCTTTGCGCGCCCTATTCCGCCATGGTGTACCGCCACTGCCTGATGATGCTGCGCCATCCCCAGGAGGCAGAGGACGCGGCCCAAGAAACCATGCTGCGCGCCTTCCGCGCCTTTTCCCGCAAAAGCGGCAAGGGCATGGCGGCCTGGCTGTTTACCATTGCCCACAACACCTGCCTGGATGTGCTGAAAAGCGCCCGCTACCGCCGGGAAAGCGCTACCCTGGAACAGTGGCGCGACGCTCACGGCGACCCGGAGGACCCCGCTCTCACTCCGGAAGCGGCTTATGTGCGCTCTGCCGAGGACGAACGTCTCTGGCGGGCCGTTGAAACCCTATCGCCTCAGCAGCAGCTGCTCATCACCCTGTACTACGGCGAAAACCTGTCCTATGAGCAAATCGCCCAAGCCGCAAATCTTCGCCCGGGCACGGTAAAAAGCGGCCTGAGCCGCGCCAAAGACGCCCTGCGGCAAAAGCTTGCGGAGGCCGATGAACGATGATGCGCAAAAAGGATGTTTTCTGCCATGGAACTTTTGGCTTTCTCCCTCGTTTTTTCCTGATGAAAGGAGGCGGACGCCTGTGAAGCAACCCGACGAGATGGACCTGGCTCTGCGCCGCCTCTACGACGCCCCGGCCGCGCCGGCAGGCTTTGAAAGCCGTTGGCGCGCCGAGGTAAAACGAGAGGAGCTTCGGCAAATGGCAAATGAAACAAAGCAAAAGCATTCTGGACGTGTTCTCTGGCGCGCTGCGCTTTCCGCCGCGGCTGCCCTGGTGCTTGTGATCGGCGGCATCGCCGGCATGAACTACGCACCCGGCGCGTCCGACAGCGCTTCGGACAGCGCCGCGCCGCGAGTTGCGGTCTACGATTCCTCCGCCGATTTTGACGCGGGCTATGCGGACGAGGTGGAGAGAGCCGTAGGCTCGTCCAACGGCACGGCCCTCTACAGCACCAAAAGCGCTTCTGCCGGCAATTTACCTGCGACGGCGGAAACGCGCAAGCTGGTGCGCAGCGTGTCCCTGACCCTGAGCACCGACGCCTTCAACCAAAGCCTGGAAAGCGTACAGAGCCTGCTAACCGGCATAGGCGGTTATGTGGAAAACCTGTACCAGTACGGCGATGGTCAAACCGGCCGCAAACGGGGCGCCAGCCTGACTCTGCGGGTGCCCACGGACCGGCTGGACGAGTTTCTGAGCGGCATAACCGGCATAGGCCGCATCACCGAGCGCAGTGAAAGCACCACCGATATGACCGTGCAGTACAACGACAACGCCGCCCGGCTGAAAACCCTGAACGACAAAATGGCCCGGCTGAACGAATTGATGAGCCAGGCACAGGACGTGAGCGACCTTATCGCGCTGGAAAGCGCTATTCAGGAAACCCAGTACCAGCTGGATAGCTATGAAACCGCCCAGCGGGACATTGACAGCCGGGTGGATATGAGCTATGTCAACGTGCAGCTCAACGAGGAAACCTCCGCCCAAAGCGCGGCTTCTTCAGAAGTATCTCTGGGGCAGCGCATCCTGGCCGCGCTGAAGGCCACGGTTACGTGGATGGGCAGCTTTGGCCGCGGGCTGCTGGTATTTCTGGCCATGGCGCTTCCGGTGGCAGCAGTGCTGGCCGTTATTGGCCTTGTGGTATGGCTGATTGTGCGCCGTGTGCGCCGCGGAAAGGAAGGCTGATTTTTCTCCATGAAACTGAAACGTTTTCTTGCTCTCCTGTGCCTGCTTTGCCTGGTCTGCTCCTGCGCCATGGCCCAGGAGGAAACGCCCGCCCGCATCACTGCCGTGGGCAGCGCCCAGGTTTCCTTTGCCGCGGATTGGGTGGTGCTGGCGCTCAACGTGCAGGTGGAGGGGAAAACCGTTACCGAAGCCCAGAGCCTGGCGGACGCCGCGCTGGAAAAGCTGAAAGCCTCTCTGGCCGAACTCGGCGTAGGCGACGACGACGTTACTCCCGGCCAGATGAGCATTGAAAGCCAATACCAGTTTCATTATACCCGGCTGAACGAGCAGGAAATCCTGTCCGGCTACCAGATTACCAACCATGTGAAGGTACTGGTGCGCGACCTGAGCAGCCTGGGCGCAGCCATCGACGCCGCCATTGCCGGAGGCGCTCAAAGCGATTATGAGCTTTCCTGCGAAAGCGGCCAAACCGGCGAAGCCTACGCGCAGGCCCTGACTCAGGCGGTTCAAAGCGCCATGGCAAAGGCTCAAACCCTGGCCCAGGCCGCCGGGCTGAACCTGGGCGACCTGATCAGCGTAACCGAAACCGCTCCCGCTTCGCCCGTGCAGACCGGCCCTTCCGCCCTAACGGTGGAGGCTACGGCCGAGGTTTGCTACGCGGTGAAAAACTAGGGCGACACCGCACAAATGAGATGGTCGGCCGGCGAATGGCTTTTTCATCCGATGCAAAGGCAAATTTCGAAGGTTTACTGGCGGTAAATCGAGAAATTTGCATGCCGCAGGCGGCGGAAAAAACATCGCCCGATGCGCCGCCGAATTGCGCATTGGCGCCCTGGCATCGTTTTTTCTGCAAGCGGCACAATCCGCGGCGAAATAAACGCCTTTTTCACGGGGCTTGTCTTTTCAAGCCGTTTCCCCGAAGCGTGGCAAGGCAAAACCACTAGTCTGCGAGACTACAGCCTTCGCAGGCCCAGACTGTCGAAAAACCTCTGCGAAAGAGCGCGTCCGTGCACACGGCTGCGTTTGTTCGCAGGGAAAATGCTGCGGCATAAGGCTTAGGGGCTCCGCCCCTAAAAC
>CAKTUS010000088.1 GCA_934621485.1 uncultured Clostridia bacterium | reverse complement strand
TAAAGAAAGAAAGCGGCAAAGGGGCGGGAAAACGGATGGAACAGGTTCGGCAGTGGCTGCGGGCATATCGAAATGAGCTTAAGGGAATCGCCATTTTATGGGTGGTATGGTTTCACATGCAGCTTGGCTGGCAGGGCCTGGGATATCAGGTACAGAAAATTGGCTATGGCGGCGTGGATTTGTTTTTCTTTTTATCCGGCTTTGGCCTGTACGGCTCACTGAGCCAAAAGCCCGGGCTGAGAGACTATTGGAAGCGCCGGGCCCGCCGCTTGCTGCCAGCCTATTGGCCGTTCTGCGCGCTGTGGCTGGCAGTGATGATTCCTTTGCGGCAGATGAACCTGGAAGAAACGCTGCACACGGTGGTGGGCAACGGACTGATGCTGGGCTATTTTTGGGGCGCGCCGCTGATGATAAACTGGTATGTAAGCGCACTGGCTGCCAGCGTTTTGCTTGCGCCGTTGATGACCTGGGCGCTGCGCAGACGGCCTAAGGAGTGGCCGCTGTGGCTGGCGCTTTGTTTCGCTGTCGGTCTGCCCTTGATGGGTCAAAACCAGCTGATGGCAGTTTCCCGGTTGCCGGTTTTTTTCCTGGGAATGGTCTTTGCCTTGCCGGTAAAGCGTCCTGGAGAGAAAGACGTGCTGGCGCTGGCCGCCGCTGCGCTGATATTGGGCCTTGCGGTGCTGCTGGGGTGCTTTGCCCGCTTTCCGGAGGGACTTTTGCACTATGGCCTGTATTGGTATCCTTTTGCGCTGATTGCCCCCTCTTTGTGCGTCCTGCTGGGGCGGCTGATGGAAAAGCTGCCGACAAAAGCCCTCGCGCCGCTTCGCATGTTGGGAGCGTCGTCTTTTGAAATTTTTCTATGGAACGTATGGCTGGAATGGCTGTTCAAAAAACAATGGAACATACAGGGGGCCATCTGGTGGCTGCTGGGCGGCTTGACAAGCATCGCACTGGGCCTGGCGTACCATGGGCTTATCCAAAAGATGGTTTCAAAAAGCAGGAAAAAAGCGTAAGGAAGCACCGCAGACTTTTGGAGCCGCTTGCTGAAGAAACGGTTGAAACCCTCTCATGCAAATCGCATCGTCGCCTGTTGTGCGGCTGGTACACCCCGCAATCAGCATTGTGCATGGGAGAGAACCGGGTGGAGCGGCGGCCGGATTTCGTCGGAAAGACGGGGTGAGCATGGGAGAATGGTTCTCTGATTCCCCATGTCAAAAAGGCCCTAAGCGGTATGAGAGGACAGCAAGTTTTCAGTTTTGGTTCTGAAGCAGGGGTCGTATATGTCGGCGTTTCGGCAACCTTGCGAAGCAAGGCTCAGGTTGCCCAAAAAGCGGAGGCGCAGGAGGCAGAGCAACAGCTTGAACGCAGGGAGGACAGCGGTGGCAGCGCTCTCTGGTTCACGCTCCATCAGCGGGTCGCTAACCGCTGATGGCGGTGCAGACCGCTGGCAAAGTCCCACTTCTTCCCAAAAGACATCAATGCAAAAAATCTCTCTGTAACGCAACGAAAGAAAACAAGACTCGTTATAGGCTAATAATCATTCTGAAAGACACAAAATTCCGGCGGTTTCGTGAGCCGTTTTTGGGGTAGGGTTTTTTAGACAGTCTGAGCCGCCTATGGCGGTTGTGCCCACTGAAAGTCCGCTTGCCTCCGGCGCCTGCCGGGGGCGGAGCCCCTAAGCCTTGAGTCATCATGCTTTTCCTGCGAACCGGCGTAACGATGTTTGTGGCCGCGGACACTCTTGCCGTTTTCTTCGACAGGCCGAGCCTTATGCAGCAGGGCTTTTCTTACGATCTTTGCCGCCCGGCGAGCCGCAGGCGAGCAGGCAACGAGGATAAGCAAAGCTCGCCGCCGGGCAAGGATTTTGGACAAACAGAATCGGCAAGCGGCGGCTTTCCGATTCTTTATTGCTGTGGAAAAGAGTACGGAAAACGATTTGATCGTTTTTCACAGACTGGCGAAAACCCCTGGGGGCATCGGAGGGCTGCGGCCCTCCGATTTTCATTCCGAAACCTTACGCTCTTTGCCTGCTGCCCGTCGAACCGCAGGCGAGCAGGCAAAGAGCGCTTCTCGGCAGAAAAGACCGCCGTCAGGCGAGCTTTTTGGACGGCCTGCGGAAAGCGATTTGATCGTTTTTCTTCCAGGATAAAAGATAGATAAGCCCTATAGGAACCGCGGTCGCTTTCGCTTTGACGGAGTGAAGCCAACCGTCCTTGCGGTTGCACACCGCAAAGGAAACTTTTGGCTTTTGCCATCCCCAAGGTCAGCTGGCGATGTGTTTCCAATCAGAATGGCCGCGGTTCCTCTGAGCGCTCCCCAAATGGGGCCTTGCCAGGCAAATTTCGCTCCGCAGGCGTGAAACTTACCGCCTTTTTCATGCGTCTATCTGGATGTGGCAGAATTTCTTTTGGCTGGGATGAAACGGTAACGGTCAGGCGTTTCTATTGCGAGTAAAACACGCCGATGCAAACATGTCGTTTTCTTCGACAAAGTTTTACGAATTTGTATCATTTTTTTGAAGGAAATGCTTCGAAAGCCTTTACAATTGTTCTCAAAATAGGTATAATGCGAGATGAGACATTGTATGAAGGCCGGTTTACCCTGGCACTGAAACCTCACATACATTGTGTAACGGAGGGATTTCAACATGAAACGGATTATTTCCATCCTGCTGGTCGTGACGTTGGCGTTTGGGCTTACGTCCCTGGTGGGTACGGGCGCGGTAGCTGATACCACGAGCACCAACAGCTACGCCACCGTTACCAGCACCAATGGGTACGGCGTGCGCATGCGCGAAGGCCCCGGTACCAACTATAACGTGGTCACCAAATATCCGGTGAATACCACGGTCATTGTGCTGCAAAAAGGCAGCGAGTGGTCCCAGATCACCGTTGGCGATCTGACCGGCTGGATGATGAATCAGTATCTGGTTTTTGGCGCTTCCGGCACCACGCCGGGCAGCACCACGCCCACCGGCGTTGCCAACGCCACCGTTACCAGCGGCAACGGCCTGCGGGTGTGGCTGCGCGCCACTGCCGGCGGCAAGCGTTTGGCCCTGTATCGCCCCGGCACTCAGGTAACCGTACTGGAGAAGGGCGACAAGTGGTGCCGCATTTCCATTGGCGGCAGCGTGGGCTACATGATGACCGAGTTTTTGGATTTCGGCTCTGCGCCCGCCCCTGCAACCCTGACGGTGAAGGGCGTTACGCTGAATTACGATTACCCCGCGGCCGGCGATGTGCTGGAGGCTTCCCTGAATCCTGCCGAGGCCACCGTTACCTATAGCTGGAAGGTGAACGGCGTGGAGCAGTCCACCGCCTCCACCTTTACCGTGCTGGCCCGTTATGAGGGGCAGAAGATTACGCTGGATGTGAAGGGTACCGGCGCTTACACCGGCTCCGCGCATACCCAGACCAATCCCGTGCAGAACGATCCCTATATCAAGGGCGTAACCATCAACAAGGTGAAGCCCGTTGTGGGCGACGTGCTGACCGCACAGGTGCAGCCTTCCTCTGCTACGGTGGATTACGCCTGGCGCGTGGGCGGCACGCTGATGGGCTCCGACGCTACCTATACGGTGCAGCCCAGCGACGTGGGCAAGCCCATTCAGCTGAAGGTGACGGGTATTGGCGAGTATACCGGCAGCGCTGTAGCTACCGCCACCGCCAATGTTACCAGCCAGTATGAGCTGCAATCCGTTACCCTGAACAAGGAAACTCCCGTTGTGGGCGATGTGCTGACCACCACCATCGAGCCCCAGAGCGCCTCCGTCTCCGTCGCCTGGTATGTGGGCGGTCAAAAGGTGGCCGATACGGCCAGCTACAAGGTAGACGCAAAGGACCTGGGCCAGAAGGTGGAAGTGAAGGTGACCGGCGTAACGCCCTATAGCGGCACGGTAAACGCAGTCACCAACCGCGTGGTGTCCGCCAATTTGACCAGCGTGGCCATTACCGGCACCGCCCGTGAAGGGGAAATTCTGTATACCAAGCTGTCCCCTGCCAGCGCGTCCGCCAGCTACCAGTGGTATCTGGAAGACGGCACCAAGCTGAACGGTGAAACCAGCGCTTCCCTGAAACTGAAGAAGGATTGGATTGACAAGAAGGTATATGTGGTTGCCACCGGCGCCGGCGCGTATGGTGGCCAGGTAACCAGCGGCATGAGTGCCGTCATTGAAAGCAGCACCAGGATTACCGGCGTGAAGCTGAACCTGAACGCCCCCGTAGTAGGCGACACGCTGAAGGCTACCGTGCTGCCCAGCAGCGTGAACGACCACGCCGGCGAGCTGTCCTTCGTGTGGACCATCGATACGCAAACCGTTTCCGGCAAGGGCATGAATTCCTATACCATCAAGGAAGCGGATAAGGGCAAGCAGATTCGCGTGCAGGTTATCGGCGTTGCGCCCTACACCGGCGAAGCCTATAGCAACTGGACCGACTACGGCGCGGCCGGAAGCGCGGAAGTGAACGGCCTGTGGATTTACAACACCACCCTGGAAAAGAGCGCGAACGACTATGCGCCCGAGGTAGGCAACGAACTGCGGGCCGATACCAACCCGGGCCAGGCCACGGTTACCTACCAGTGGTATGTGGGCAATGACGCGCAGAAAGGGGCAACCAAGCGGACGTTCATCGTGCCCAAGGGCAGCGAAGGCAAGACCATTAAGGTAACGGTTCAGGGCACGGGTTCTTACTACGTGAAGAGCAGCGATAAGACCCGTTCTTCTTCCACCAAGGCTGTGGCCAGTGTGAAGCCCCTGAACGTCAAAATGACCATTGCGGCTCCCGAAGCCGGCAAGACCCCAGTGTACAGCGTGGCGGATGTGCCGGTAGAATGGGATGCCAAGGGGAATGTAACCAAGGTGGCCAAGGGAACCGTTACCTGGACGTCCACCACTCATTCCACGACCCTGGATGAGTACAATCATTACTGGGGCGGCGATGCCTATGTGGCGGTTTTGACGGTAACCCCGCCCAGCGGCTACAGCTGCACCACCACCGGCGCAAGGGTGACCCTGAATGGTAAGACCGCCGTCAAGCAGTCCGGCAACACCTGGACCTTTGAGGGCTTTGCTACCGGCGTTACCCAGGTGAGCGACTTCAACATTACCGGTATTCCGCGGCCTGTGGCCGGTGAACAGGCCGTAACGGAGGACAGCAGCTCCTCTCAATATACGCTGGTAATCGACTGGGACGGCGTAACCGGCGACGAGTTTATGATGAAGGAGAAATACACGGCCAGGATTACCCTTACCGTCAAGAAAGGCTTCACCCTGGATGGGGTTCCCGCGAACGCCTTCAAGGTGTCCGGCGCGGATGAAGTAACCTCCACCACTTCGGCGGATGAACAGACCCTGACCATTACCGCCGTGTACAAGGTACCCACCGCCTTGAGCATTTCCGCCGACAGCACTCAGGTGGAGATGGACGGCGTCAATCGCCGCATTGTGCAGCTGAAGGCTCAGCTCAGCAACGGAGTGGAGTTTGACTCCGAGGTAACCTGGGGCCTGAGTAATGTGGACGCCAACGGCACCATCATTGAAAACTACGCGGCAATCAAAAGCAACAACAGCGATGTGAAGCTGGTGATCGACCCCGTTGAAACCGTGGGCAAGAGCATCAAAATCACAGCCGCTTATAAAGACTTGAAGGCTGAAACCACCGTTGCGCTGGTGAGCGGATCCAATTATGACAACGGCCTGCAGGTGGTGATTACGCAGGCGGCCAGAAGCAAGGACGCCGATGGAAATCTGCGTGTAAAGCTGTCTGCCTACGTGCGCAATTCCCTGCTGGGCGTGAACTGGCTGGAGCCCAGCGCCGGTGCCATTATCCAGAAGGACGATTATAACGCCGAGCTGGTGGTGAGCGCCGCCGAGATTGCCACCTTCCAGGATGAAATGGCCCAAACCAATGATACGTTTGCCATAAACATCATGGTGCGCGCTGAGTCTCAGGAGGACAAGAGTCTTCAGGGCAAGCTGATGATTGACATTCCCAAGGAAGAACGCAAAAGCGTTACCGACTTTGCCATCAGCGGCATTGCCACACCTGTGGTAGGTCAGGCGGCCAGCCAGTCCGCTACGGCCCAGCAGATGAACGTGAGCATTGTCAAGTGGGAGGGCGTGGATGGCAGCAACGTGTTTGTGAACGCTGACGAGTACACCGCAACGCTTCATGCTACGCCTAAGGCCGGGTACACCTTTAAGGGCTCTACCCCCAAATTCACTGTGGAAGGCGCAAAGAGCGTCAGCGCGGCTACACTTTTGGAAGACGGCAAGACTCTTGCTTTTACTGCTACCTTTGCAGGCGCAGGCCAAACCGTCACTTTGAGCGTGGAGTGTAAGCCTGCTACCGTTATGCTGAGTGGCAGCGCTTCCCAAACCGTGGCGGTAAATGCTTCTCGCAGCGATGGAAAGCCCGTTACCAACCCGGTATACACGGTCAGCGGAAATACGCTGGCGGCTACGAGCTTCGAAGACAATAAACTGACCATTGCCGCCGATGAACCGGCCAGCACCCTGACGGTAACGGTGACGGCGGACGGTGGTTTGGAAGGCAGCGCATACATTACGCTAACCCGCGCGACAAAGGTGAAAGACATTTCCATTACCGGCATCACCCCTGAGCTGGGCAAGAAGGCTGTAAAGAGCTTGAATGGCGATGGATATACCGGCTCCATCAAGTGGGAAAACTGCACCTCTAATGATGTGTTTATCGCTGCGGACAAATACACGGCCATCATTACGATTAACGCTGCGGATGGCTATGACCTGACTGGCGTACCGGTAAACGTGCCCGACTTTGAAGTGGCCTCAAAAGAGAAAGAGGTTTCTGTTGACGGCAAGCGGGTCAGAATTACGGCAGTGCGCAATGTGCCACTGAAGGCCACGCTTCAGGTGACCGCCAATCCCGGCACGGAAGTGAAGCGGGGCGGCAGCGTTACATTCATTATTAGCCGTAGTGATGGGCAGGCTCTGAACAATGTGACCCTGGAACTGCAAGGAAAGAAGATGGATTCGGCAACACAACTGGATAGCGCGAACAGGTCGTTGACGATTGGCAGCGGCGAAGAGGTCGGAAAGCCATTCAAAGTATTGATTAGCGCAGATGACTGTGAGCAGACAAGCATTACTGTTGTAGTGGCAGCTGACACGTCCGGCCAGGCGGCCACGGGATACAGTTTCGCAGTGTCCACCATGGAAAGCTTCGATGGCGTACAAATTTCCATCAGCGACGCCGATTCTCAGGCCGAGGAGAATGTAACCATGCCTGAAGAAGAAAACGGCGATCCGTCCGAAGAAGACGTTAACACCGGCCTCTTTGAAGACCAGCAGTCCGGCGAAACGCCCGCCGAGGAGAATCAGAACCAGCAGTCCGACGAAACGCCCGCCGGGGAGAATCAGAACCAGCAGTCCGACGAAACGCCCGCCGGGGAGAAGCAGGACCAGCAGTCCGAAGGAAATCTCACCGAGGAGACCAATCTGGCAACCCAGCCTGCAGAAGAACTGAACGCCGTTATGGTGAACATCTATACTGACGTAACCAAGAGCGAAAAGGAGCCTGAACCCGAAGCAAAGGAAGAAAGCAAGGAACAGGCGGAAACCGGCAAAAAGGACAAGGAAGCGGAGAAGAATGATAAGGTGACCGAGGAAGAAATCGAGTACGAAGAAGTGGCCGATGAAAAATCGCCCTATCGCGTGCGCCTGGGCCGCAGCCATAGCGGCAATGTGTATGCCTTCCGCGTAAGCGCTGTGAAGGATGGCGCGGAGATTACCTCTGTTACCTGGCGGATTAAGAAGGGCGAAGATGCGAAGGCATTGAGCCTGGAAAGCGATCCCGTGTTCAAGGTGTCCGCGGAAAAGACTTTCTCGGTGGAATACACCGTCACCTTTGCCGACGGCGGCAAGCTGGTGAAGGTGCGCACCATCAAGCTGGGTAAGGATGCGGAAACCAAGAAGCCTGCTGGCGAGGAGGTTTTGGAGAATCCTGCCGCGCAGGACGAAATCCAGCAGCCCGAGCAGCCCGCCCCTGATGAAAAGGAAATGGGTGACGCCGCTACTCGGGAAGGCAACGTGGATGTGGAAGAAAACACCGCGAACCACGAGCCGTCCGACACTTACAAGCAGCAGCAAAAGGAACTGAGTGATTTCTAATCTGTGGAGAGACACAAGCCCCGCGGCAGTTTGCCGCGGGGCTTCATTCTATCCCGAAAAAAGCTTTCGCTTGAAGCGTCGAGCGAGGCAAGGCGAGAATAACAATCCAGCAAATTCGTGTGCACTCGATCAAAACGGTTGATGCCCGTTTACGGGCGGCGGAGCATTTGAGAAAAATCATTCCGTGCATCTTTAGACGCCAGCCGGTAAAAAGCCCTTCCAAGGCTGAAGCAAGCAGCCGGCTTAGCCGGCGGTCATAACTCTGAACCCGGCAGGGTGTACGTCGGGGCCGGCAGCCTTGCGCAGCAAGGCTCAGGTTGTTGAAAAGTGGAGATGCAGGAGGTAGTGTTCCCTGCCGGGGTTTTAGGGGCGGAGCCCCTAAGCCTTATATCACAACACTTTCCCTGCGAACAAACGCAGCCGTGTGCACGGATGCGCTCTCGTAGAGGGTTTTTCGACAGCCTGTGCCTTGCGAGGTAAGGCTTTCCTTATGCGCTTTGCCGCCCGGCGAGCCGCAGGCGAGTAGGCAACGCGCCTTTCGGCAGAAAAGCTCGCCGCCCGGCGAGCTTTTTGGACGGCCTGAGCCCCGCGGCAAAAGGCGGCGCCTTCATATTCCCATTTTTGACGCTCCAGCCGCGGTGCTTTGTTTTTCTAAAACGTCGCTGTTGAAAAAAACGTATCGCTAAGCTGGTACCATTCTTTCTGCCAGCCGGTCTGCTTATTGGAAAGATTTCTGGTTGCCCGCCAGCGATTGTGCCGAAGGTTTTCTTCTCTTTCCGCGGTACAGCGTTCGCCATCCGGCTTTGCTTCAAGCTGTGCAGGGTTGGCAGGTTCAAGAAAGCCATATGGACATTTGGGCAGCATTTTGGCGGGTCTAAGGCAGGGCATATTGACAATCCAGCAAAAAACGATACAATATAACAGTAGTTATATTACGAACGTCTTATTTTGAGACGCTTCATTTTGACGAGGGGAAGGCGAATCATGAAACCGTTGGAGATTCATCACCTGTGCAAGTTTTATCCGGCTTTTCGGCTGGAGGACGTAAGCTTTTCCGTGGAGCAGGGCGAAATCATGGGCTTTATCGGCCGCAATGGCGCGGGCAAGACCACCACGCTGAAATGCCTGTTGAATTTTGTGCATCCCGATGGGGGAGAGGCTCGCTTTTTCGGTCAACCGCTTCAGCAAGCCGAAAGCGCTATCAAGCAGCGCATCGGTTTTGTATCCGGCGGCGTGGACGCTTATGCCCGCAAGAAGCTGTCCGTCCTTTCCGGCGTTACCAAAAGCTTTTACGAAAACTGGGATGATGCAGCCTATCGCCGCTTTATGGAGCGCTTTCACCTGGATGAAAACAAGAGTCAGCTACAGCTGTCAGCCGGCATGCGGGTAAAGTATGCGCTGGCGTTGGCCATGAGCCATCATGCGGAGCTGCTCATTCTGGACGAACCCACCAGCGGCCTGGACCCTGTTTCCCGGGACGATTTGCTGGATGAGTTTTTGGCCCTGTCCCGGGAAGGAGTCAGCATCCTATTTTCCACTCACATCACGTCGGATTTGGATAAGTGTGCCGACAGCATTACCTACATTCGCCAGGGACGGGTGCAAACCTCCATGCCGCTACGCGATTTTGTGAACGGCTATCGCTATCTCGTGCTTGCAGAGAACCAGCTGACGGATGAGCTGCGCTCCCGCCTGATTGGCCTTAAGCCCGCGAAGCAGGGCTTTACAGCCCTGATAAAGGCGCAGGACGCGCAGACGCTGGGCCTGCTCGGCGAGCCCGCTACCCTGGAAACGGCCATGATTCATTTGGAAAAGGAGTAACCGTATGAAAAAGCTGCTTCAAAAGGAATGGAAGCTGGCCTTCCATGTGACGGTAGCGCTGTTTTGGCTTCTGTCTGCCATGGTGATGATTCCCAGCTATCCCTATTATGTCATTTGTTTTTATACCATTCTGGGGTTATTCTTCGTATGCCTCACCGGTCGGGAAAACAACGACTTAACCTATACCCTCATGCTGCCGGTGAAGAAAAGCGACGTGGTGCGGGCGCGCATTGCGTTTGCGGTAATGGTGGAAGGAATACAGCTGCTGGCGACGGTTCCCTTTCTGTGGCTAAGGCAGGCGGCCGGCCTGGGGCCCAATCCTGTGGGCATGGACGCCAATGTCGCACTGCCTGGGTTTTGCCTGCTGCTATTCGGCCTGTTCAACCTGATGTTCTTTCCCGCCTATTTCGCCGCTCCTCACAAGGTAGGCAAAATTTTCGGCTTTCGGTCGGTTTGGTTTTTTATCGCCATTGTGCTGCTGGAAACGCTGGACCATGTTTTGCCCTTTATGCGAGACTGCCTGGACACCCCGGATCCACAGTATCTGCCCCAAAAGCTGATCGCATTGGCCCTGGGCTTGGCCGCGTTTTGCCTGATGACCTGGCTGAGCTGCCGCTGGTCGATAAGCCGCTTTGAAAAGCTGGATGTGTAAAAGGAAAGGCTAAAAAACGCTTATTGCCAGCGGGAAGAAACGCAAGCGGATGCTTCTGTCCGCTTCAGATTTTCTGCTTTTTTTCAAGGAAACGCCTCGGGATCACGATCTGCTTATCAAAACAGGGTTTGATGAACAGACTCATAGCGATAAGTTTTCGCCCCCGCCGGAAGCGGGGGCGGGTTGCTGAAAAAGTGGAGGTGCAGGAGGCAGTGCCTCCTGCCGGGGTTTTAGGGGCGGAGCCCCTAAGCCTTATGC
>CAKTUS010000087.1 GCA_934621485.1 uncultured Clostridia bacterium | reverse complement strand
CCCGATGATTTTCCTGCCACATTTCCATTCCCCTCACCTCTTTCTTTATTATACAGAAAGCTCCCGCACTTGGCGAGTGCTTTTTTGACATGCTGACGGACGGCTGTACCGTCCGAATCAAATTTTCGGATTTATTGCAAGGTATCGCATAGCTGCCGCCAGCCGGCATTGGTGAAATCAAGGACTGCCTGTAAGCAGGTAAGCATTCTGCCTTCCTCCATATGCTGATCCAGCAGCTGACGGAAGTACCAGACTTGGGAGCCCATCAAAAGACGGATCGCATCGGCGTTTGGCTTTTTTCCATACACCTGAAAAAAGAATTCCACCGTTTGTTCCGATTTACGATCCATCAGTTCATGCAGTATGGTTTCCACGGAGCTGCCATCACTGCAGCAGAAAAATAAAGTGCAGTCGTCATGGTGCTCGGTCAGCAGCCGAAAATATACCTGTTCCTCGGCGTTTATGGCGCGGAGGATATCTTCCGGCTGCGCGCTGCACTTTGCTTTTTCGTATTCTTCCGCGACGGGAGTAAAGAGAACCTTCATCATCTCAAAAAAATCCTGAAGCAGACTGACAAACAACGCGTCTTTATTCTTGTATCTTGTGTAGATCGCCCCCGTGGTGACACCGGCTTTTTCGGCGATCTTGTGCAGAGAGGCTCTCTGAAAACCATAAGCAAGAAACTCCGCATACGCAGCCTGAATGATCCTATCATCCAAGGAGTGATCTCTATTTGCCACGTTTTCACCTCACGGTCTGCAATAACAGTATTATTGATAACAACGTTATTATAGCTAAAGTCTTGCAATTTGCCAATGCGTATCGCGATTGCTTCGCAAAAATACCCATTACAAATCTCATCTCAAAAGATCATTTTGATGGATTACGCCAAGAAGAACGGCTATCTGCATCCGCAGTATTTTGTGGACGACGGAATCAGCGGCACGACCTTTGATCGTCCGGGCTTTCGGGAAATGGAGGCGCTGATCGAAGCCGGAAGAGTATCCACGGTTATCATCAAGGATTATTGTGCGATAATAGGACGAAGGAACCTCTGAATGAAGGCTGTTTATTCAGAGGTTCCCTAAGACCAACCGCGCACGGGTTCAGCCCGTGCATCTCTTGAACTAAAAAGTGTACCACATTTGTACCACAATATAAAAAATCCCCTGTGATATGTGTGACGCATATCACAGGGGCAGAATGAACAGTCGGTATAGAATTTGTGCAATATAGCAAAAATCACGGCCTCTACATCGTAGAAAACCGTGAAATCCACCTAAACCATGGAGCTGCTAGCCAGATTCGAACTGGCCACCGTGTCCCATGGGCCGGGGCCCCATGGGAGCCCTCCGACCTCGCGATTGAAAAGGCGGATGAGGTCGCCAGTTTTGCCCGAAAAACAAAAATCTCCGTATCGAATCGATACG
Source organism: uncultured Clostridia bacterium (assembly GCA_934621485.1). GTDB lineage: Bacteria > Bacillota > Clostridia > Christensenellales > Aristaeellaceae > Limiplasma. The sequence goes on along the minus strand of CAKTUS010000087.1, from coordinate 9,750 downwards.
GAGAAAATTTGGAGCTGCTAGCCAGATTCGAACTGGCGACCTCATCCTTACCAAGTGCAGCCATAGCAAGCTATGGCTTAGAGGGCAACTTTCTATTTGAACACATTGAAAATACTTAGTTTTTGCGCGCTGCTAAAACAGAGCGCTTCTTTTTGCGCTTTCAAGAGCGCATCTCTTTTCAGTAGCTATCATACAGCATTTCGGAGCGTTTAGCAACATCTTTGAAGAACTTTAATCATTTTTTATTCATCTTCGTACATCTATTAGCATCTTTCCACATCTTCGTATCATCTTCTTTCATCTTTTCATAATTCCAAAAGATAAAAATAGATCTAAAAACGTCTTACCCTGATCTGAATTACTTCTATGCTAAAAAATGAGCATATTTGAGATGCTGCACAATTCTGTCCCAGAGTGAACGGAGAATAAGCGCAAGTTATCCTCGCATGAAAGAAAAATGCGAGAATTCTTGTGCAAACTGAAAAATTTGCTCATTTATAGTTCTATCATTGAAAATAGGAACAAGATATGCTAGATTATGCCTGAGGTGTAAATTATGGATTATGTTCTAAATGAATACCACAGAGATATATCAAATCAAGATTTATTGGATGACATAAAGAGGGTAGCAGCAAAACTAAATAAAAGCACACTCACACAGGGTGAATACGCTCAATATGGGAAGTATAGTCCAACTACAATCCGAAGACGGTTTGGGGGATGGAACAAAGCATTACTGTTGTGTGAGATACAACCTAGTATATATCAGCTTGCTGCCGCAAAAAGCAATCCCTTATATCAGCATATTACAGATGATGATTTACTATCGGATGTTGTTGCTGTAGCACAGCACTTACATAAAGATACGATTAGTTGTGGCGAATATACACAAAACGGGAAATTTTCGAAGGATACTTGCTTTAAGCGTTTTGGAACTTGGGAAAACACTCTTCATAAAGCACACTTAGCACCATATAAACAAAAATCAAATAGGCGTATTCCGGACGAGATTTTACTGGAAGAAATTGAACGGATATGGATTCAGCTTGGACGGCAGCCGACTTCTACGGATATAAAGAATGGAATCTCAAAATACGCATTGAATGCATATACACGACATTTTGGAGGATGGAGAGGTGCCCTTGAGTCCTTTATCAAGTGGGTTGATAGTGATAGAAGTGAAGTTGGAAACATCCCAACTTCAAAGATTCAAACAGAGCTTAGTTCCACTGCATCGCCAATATATTCCACTAACGTCTTACATACAACCACCAGAAATATAAACCTTCGGCTTCGATTTAAGGTGATGTTGCGAGACAACTTCAAATGTTGCTTATGTGGAGCCTCACCAGCCAAAGACCCGAGTGTCGAACTGCATATTGACCACATCATTCCGTGGTCAAAAGGCGGGGAAACCGTGATAGAGAATCTTCAAACACTTTGTTCAAGATGTAATGTAGGGAAAAGTAATCTATCCATTTAAGAACTCAAAACAATAACAGTATAGTCACTGTTGTAAAATTTACCGTTTGCAAACCTCTAAAACCCTTGCGTTTGCATAGTGAAGCGAGCTACAGCGGATCTACAGGCGTAAGATTTAATTCTGCTGACATTGCCGGATTTATTATGGATCTAAGTCTTGCCTTTGCGTCTCCAACACAGAACGAAGGAAACTACTTGCCATTCCAGTATTTTGCAGAAAGCCTGAATTTGATAGGATTCAATCCCTTCATAAAATAGTAGTGATAAGGGATGCGGTCTGAAAATTTATTATAAATAAGCAAAAGCCCTTGAAAACTAAGCGTTTTCAAGGGCTTTGGAGCTGCTAGCCAGATTCGAACTGGCGACCTCATCCTTACCAATCCCCATATGGCGGTGCAAAGGAGCGCATATCTGGTACAAAGTAAAGCAATGTAGAATGGCGCAACCGGTTGGAACTGCTGATGTTCTGCGTGAAAGTGGTGCAAGGTAATATCGCCGAATCATTGCCTTAAGTAAATTGAAAATAGGCCACTTTGTTCGCAGAATGTTCGCTGAAATATTCCCAGAAGATATCCGCTTTGAAGGTGGTATCTACTGGGAATATATTATTTATGTCAGATTGTCCACGATGCCCCGAAAATGACCCATCCCCTCTTGTATCCTATCCCATGGAATGGTAAGATGAAACAAAGGAGGGCGCGGCCATGTATGCAAAACAGCCTAAGAAGCTAATGATTCTGAATATTCTCGACATTCTCCGAAAATACACGGACGAGGACCATCGTCTGAGTCAGAAGGAGATTTCCGATATTTTAAAATCAGAGTACCAAATGCCTGCGGACAGGAAGGCGGTTCGGCGGAATCTGCTGAATCTTATGGACTGCGGATATGACATTGAATACAGCGAATCGGTCCGCATGGTGCCGAATCCCAAGACCAAGGAGCTGGAGGAAAGCTATCTCTGGTCGGATTTCTATTTGGAACGTCAGTTCACAGACGGCGAGCTGCGGCTGCTGATTGACGGACTGCTGTTCTCCCAGCACGTTCCTTACAGCCAGTGCAAGGAGCTGGTGGAAAAGCTGGAGGGCCTGTCCAGTATCTACTTCCGTTCTCGCGTGGGACATATTGCAAAAATGCCCGCGGATCAGGCGGACAATAAGCAGCTGTTTCTGAACATCGAGCTGCTGGACGAGGCGATCAGCCGGAATTGCAAGGTGACGTTCAAGTATTTGGAGTATGGCACGGACAAGCAGCTTCATGTGAAATGCCGCCTGGATGGCACCCAGCGAATCTACACGATTTCTCCCTATCAGATGGCCGCCAAAGAGGGGAAATACTATCTGATCTGCAATTATGATAAATACGATGACATCTCCAACTATCGGCTGGATCGAATCTGCGACATACATATTACCGATGAACCCTGTAAGCCCTTTGAGCGCCTGAAGTGGGCAGGGGGTAGGAGCCTTGATTTGGCGACTTATATGCGGGAGCATCCCTATATGTATTCCAGCGAAAATGTCCAGGCAAGGTTCCGGGTAACCCACGCCATGGTCAGTGATGTGATGGATCTATTTGGCGCGCAGGTTCGCTTTCTGGACGAGGACGAAAGAGGCGTGACCGTATCGGCGTACACCAATGAGCGGGCGCTGGAGCAGTTTGCTAAGAATTTTGCCCCGGATGTGGTGATCCTCAGTCCGGAATCTCTGCGGAAACGGGTCAAGGAAGATTTACGGCAGGCCCTTGCGGCCTATGAAAAGGAGTGAGCGGCAATGGCATATCGTCCGGTTTATATGGTTCGGGAAACCTATCCCTATTTTGACACCTTTGAGGCGGAGTTTACATGGAACGGCGGCTTTGCGGTGTCACAGAAGCAAAAGAATATTGCTGCAATCCACGCAGCATATGAAGCCGCTTATCCAGGCCATCACGCCCTTGAGATCTCCGGCAAGTCACCGCTGGAGGGCGGACGGAACCTCAGTGCATTTTCCTTGCCCATCTATGTGCCGGAGCTAGAGAGAAGCGTTCCGGTGGAAAATGTCTTTCAGGGTGGTAAGGTATTTGCATCCGGCGGCCCTTACACGGACCTATATACCTGCACGCCCAAGGAAGCCAAGCGTGATCCACGGTTAAAGGAATCCGGAGCACTGATCGGATTTCAGTTTGCAGGGCAGACGTACCCCACGGAACCGAAGACGGCGTTCTATGATTGGCTGTACCTGACTGCCCTGTGGCAGAATCCGGAACGCGCGGCGGTGCTGCTGGATTATGACGGGTTTACGGACATTGAATTTAACCCGCAGAAAAGTCTCAACTGCCAAGCCAAAGCAGCGGCACTATATGTGTCGCTGTGCCGAAATGGGCTGCTGGCGGGGATTCATAATTTTGATGATTTTTTGAAAATTCGAAAGGGAGGAATAGACTATGACGCATGAAGCTGAGTTGGAAGAAGAGCGGAAGTGGCTGTGTGAGGATTTACGGATACATTGGAATGATGTTGCCTGGACGATGGAAGAGGATAGCATTGGGCTGTTCCTGGATGAATTCATAGGTCTTTTTGAGGAAACCTGGCAATATTTCTTAGAGGAAGAACAAGATGACCGTCGGATGATGCGGGACAGCGCGGCAATCATTGCGGCGATGGTTCCAATTACGAGATTGGAGCATTGCCCCAAAAGAGTGAAACAATATGTGGTGGATGCCTGTGCAGTCTATGTAAGAGGTTTTATTGAATCTGTTTGCAATCCTGATTTAGGCGAAGGACATTATTTTAAGGATGGATGGATTTGGTATCTACCCCATAATACCGGATCAGATAGCTACCAGCACATTGACAACTTTGAGGAGGATTTGGAGAAGCTGGCGCGAGAGTATTGGGAAGCTGCCGCAGATGGGGAGGAGTTCCAGTATCGCAACGGAATCTTCTTGAATATTCAAGCAATTGTAGAGCCGGAGGAAAATCAGACAGGAGAAACAGAGACATGAAACGGAACCTGAGCCCAGAGGAACAGCGGCGGCAGCTGTGCGCAGACTTGACAAACCGCTGGAATGATTTTAATATGGAGTTAGTTTATGACAGTCAAATGGAGCTGGATGAATTCCGAGCGCTGTTTCTGGATACGTGGCGGTATTTTATGACGCAGGAAGCGGAGGAAGCGAAGCTCACCCGGGATGGTGCGGCACTGCTGACGGCTATCGTCCCAATCACAGCGCAGACGGATTACCCCAGCGGTGTCAGCGACTATACGTCCGATGCCTGCACGACTTACGCACGCGGGCTGATCCAATCTATCTGCAAGCCGGAGCTTGGATATGGGTATCATTTGAAGGACGGCTGGATGCGGTATCAGCCGTATTATAACTGTGACTGCTATCAGCATATCGACAGCTTTGCGGAAGGGCTGGAAAAGCTGGCACGGGAGTATTGGGAGAATGCTGGGGATGGGGCAGATTTTCATTGGTGAAAAGCAGTGGATGCTACAAGAGCATATGAAAGGCGTGTTAAATAATGGAAGCAAACATCGTAAACGCTACAGGCTGATAACGAAGTATTAAAAGAGCTTAGTTATCAGGCGTAGCAATGGCAAGGAAAATCACCGAGATCAGTCCACTACGGACTTTTTTCGGTGATTTTCTTATATCCGTACATTCGATTACTGCTGTCAGCCTCGCTATAATGATTATAGAAAAATCAAAGGAGGTCTGGCTGTTGAGGCAGAAGTATTACCTTGCGCTTACAACTGAAGAATGGCGACTAATAATTGAGTCCCTAAACAATCTTCGCAATCGGCTTATTTCGGAGGGCAAATACACCGATGCCGTGGACGAGGTGCTTATCAAAGTGGCAAATGTCAAAACCAAGAAGTTCAAGATTGCAGGGCGGAGGGCTAGCGTATGGAAAAGCACATTACAGATGAGCGCACAGGGCTGAAGTATGAACTGGTCGGTGACTACTACCTAATCGCCGGGGACGATGAGCCAGAGCAAGAACAAGAGCCAATCGGAATATGGGGACAGCGGCACCTCCGCTATCTCAAGGAGCATCGCCGTGTGCGATATGCCAACCTGCTGACCATTGGCAAGCTGAACGATTACCTTGCAGACCTCAACGAGCAGGCAGAAGCAATGTTTTCTCAGCTTGTAAAGCTGCTTGCCGAAATGGAAGGCGTAACGGAAGTCCTCAAAGCAGAAAACCAGATGCTTTGGGTGCAGAAAATGAACAATCTTCAAAATGCCGCTATGGAAATCGTTTCAAACGAGCTTATCTACCGTTAGAAATGACGACCATCAAAAAAGAGCATAAGTGTGTTTGCAGAAAAGCCGGTGGATGCCGGCTTTCTTTTTCTGCGGTGAACTGAAAAAGGCCCACAGGATGTTCTATCCTAATAAGCGGAGGTGATGGAGGTGACTGCGAAACGAGGGCTGTTCTGGTATGTGGACGGGGAATTGCTGTGCTTTCCCGTTTCCGGCGCGGAGGTCGATACAGTCGGCAACAATCATCGGCGGTTTTGGGAAACGCTTCCGCATTCCCTTACCGGCGGGATGCCATACAACTACTTTCCCCGTGGGCGGGTAGAGCTGCGGCACGGGAAAGCGCTGGTCTATCTGTATTCCACGCTCTGCACACCGGGAATTGATGCACGGATTCGCCAAGCCTTTTCACTGCCGGATGAGGTGCCGCTGTCGTTCAAGGCCGACGGGAGCCGGCATTACCGGAGTATTCAGGAGGAACAGGAGGGGTAAAATGAAAAAGTGTATTTATTGTGATGAACAGCTTCCTAGCTTGTTCGATATATGCAATGAGGTAGAAGGAATTGTTTTTGTCCAAGACGCTAGGTCGTTTGAGTTTTCAGACATTTTTGGAGCCGAAGATCTAGATGATAAATGTCCTAAATCATTCAAATTAACACGAGATGATATAATTAAAATCCTTGAAGGGTTTCAAAAATGCAAATCAGTTCTTCTTGCTAAGTATAGAAGAAACATAATATCTGAAAATTTAGGTTGCGGTCAAATTGAAAAAGCAGATTTAATGAATATAGTTAAACAGCTAACTATATCCGACTTCACAAAGTGTATACTTAATTCAAATCCTAATCACAAAGACGAACGACTCATTGAATTCATAACCAACAAGTCTTTTCTACTATTGAATGGGAATATGCTTGAAGGCGTGAAAGTATACATTAAGATAGACCTTGACGAAAGTGATGATGACGTGTTAGTAGCTGTTTCCTTTCACTCTACTAAGAGCTATGGAAAACATCCCTTTTCAGATTTATAGACTCCGCAGATATCAGGCGATACCTGACAGAAATTCGCTACCGATTCAGTACAGAGGAAAAAATGTTCTTGATCTGGTACTGCAAGACTGCCACGCTGAATGAAAAAATTGCCGCATGGCAGGAAATAGTCGGGTATGTGCCGAGTTGTCCTTGGGACGACGCTTTGGATATCCGAGAGCGGGTAGCTGCGTACATCGAACTGCAGGAAGAAATGTTAGGACAGTTTCAGTCGGCAGACAGTTGCGTCTATCAATACAAATTGATAGACAGTTTGACGGAAGAAACTGATTCGGGCAGCGTGTATCGCAGTTACAAGGATTGTCTTGCCGCTGCGATACATGCGGCACATGCTGCGGGCTGCTGCAAACTGGAGATCCGCAAGGAACCGCTCAATGCGGCAGAGCACAGCCGTCGGATAGGCACCTGTCTCTTCAATCAGGACGGTGAGATCATGCAAATTAATTGCCTGCCGACGGATGCCGAAGATATGATGACCTATCTTCTCTTTGAGGAGATGTGGTTTTCACTCCCTACACCGTTTCATAGCGGCGACATTGTCTGCTCTCGATTTTCTCCCAATGAACCGTTTGTCCTGACGGACATGGTCACTTGGGGATCTGAGCGAGTGATGAAGGAATTGCCGCCCAGCGAGTATGACCGGCAAGTGCTGGATTGCGCCGACTGGACAGTAGAGCGTCTTCTCAGGCAGGGTGACAGCCGTATCATGGGCGCCTTTGGGTATCGCGCGGAAGGAAACTTGATTCGTCGGGAGAAAGCACCCATCTGTGATTATCTGGACCTGGAATATTACCGGGGATCGCTGGACAGTTCTCATAAAATTTTGCAGCCTGTCAGCACCTATTTCAAAGGAAATTGCGGAATCGAATTTTTACTGAACGCCTATTGCCTGCTTCGGCAGTCGACACTGCCGGGGCAGGCAGAATGAGCAGGAGGAAAAGAGGTTGGACATTTATCGTTTTATTGATTCCCGTGATATGCGGGAGCACCTGCAAAAGCTGAACTATTCATTTACCACGCCGGAGGTGGCTTTTCTGGTGTATTGGTGCAAAGCCGCCACGTTGGAGGGAAGAATCGCCGCATGGCGGGAGATCATCGACACCATGCCGAACTGCGCTATGGCGGAGCGGCTGAATCTGGAGGCCATTCCGGATTTTCACCAGTTTCTGCGGGACCATATTGACCTGCAGGAGCGGGATCTGCGGCGCTTCAAGGAGCCGGAGGGCTGCGTCTATGTCTATGAGCTGTCCCGGCAGGGTGAATTATGCGGAGATATGGAGTTCGGCCCGTTCAGTGATTTTGACCGCTGCCTGTCCGCAGCGATCCGGAGGGCGGCAGAGGAAGAAACAGTCGGTCTCCGCATTTTCAAGCGTTCCATGGATCCCGGGGAGGATTCGCCGCGGGAGGATTATTGCATTCTGACCCCGCAGGGAGAGGTATGCCAGCTGGAGTGCAGAGCGCTCAGCGACCGTGACACGGATCTGTCCATTGCCTTTGAGGGGATGTGGTTCGACTTTCCCACACCGTTTCACGCCGGGGACATCGTGTGTTCTCACAGATGGCCCGACGAGCCCTTTGTGCTGACCGACCTCTGCACCTGGGACGCTGAAACCCTTCGGCGGGAGCTGCCCGTTTCGGGATACTCAGACAAATGGCTCAGCAACCTGGACCGCACACTGGCAAGAATGCGTGCCAAAGGCGATGTCAGCGACATGACCTGCAGTGGATACACCGTGTCGGGCGACCCGGGAGAGACTATACCGTTTGTGTTTCACGATCATCTTCTCCACAATTATTTGGATCTGGAATACTACCGAGGGCCGCTGAAGGGCATCCACAAGCTGCTCAAGCCCATCAGCGACTTCCTCAAGGGCAATCGCAGCATTGAATTTCTGCTGAACACCTACTGCCTGGCGCAGCAGCAAGCAATGTTGGAGAACAGCATCGCATGGTTTCGGAACTGTTATAACAAGGAAGCACTCGCAGATATTGGTATTCTTCCCAAAAATGAATCGTCCCGGAAGGAGCCATGAAAATCTGGCTGGATGACATGCGTCTGCTTCGGCGGTACTGGCCGTAGGACGAAAAAGGCGCATGAAGTGCACTATCCTGTCCATATCAAACGAAAAGGAGAAAACACTATGGAACACGAAAAGCAAGTGGAAATCGTCAAGCAGGCACTGGATCTGGAAACGCAGATCCAAGTGCTGGAGCAGTTTCTGCCGGAGGAGCGGGCGGAGACCTACGCCGAGCCGGAACCTCAGCCGCCGGTGCGGCAGGAGGCCCATTACACCGAGCCGCCTATCCGGCACGGCTGCAAGGTCAACTGGCTGCTGATGCTGGGGCCTGCCGGGATCACGCTGGCCCTCTCCACCTTCAGCAACAGTGCTTTTCTCGTCTGGATGTTTGCACTGACGCTGTTTGTCTGGGTGCCTGTGTATTACTTCGCTCTTTACCGCAAGCAAAAGGCGGCAACCATCGAGAGAATCCGCAATTCCGCCGAATACCAACAGCAGTGCACGGCCGCCCGTATGGCCGCAAACCGGTAGCAGCTGGATTTTGACGAGGCATACACCAAGGCGAAGGAGGAATATGACTCCGTGCTCCTGCCCCGGTATCAAGCGGCCCGCAGCGCATGGGAAGCGGAGCATCAAGCGCAACTCAGGAAAGAGGAACAGGAGCTGACCCAGGCAAAAAAGGAACTGACGGCGCTCTATGGGGAGACCCGCATCGTCCCGGCCCAATACCGGCGGGTGGACGCCCTGCAGTACATCTATGACATGATCTCCACCTCGGACTACGATGTGCGCCAGGCGATTGAATACTTCGACAAGAGCCAGCAGCGGGCGCTGGAGGAAATACGCCTGCAGGAACAGCAGCAGGCCAACGCCCTGGCCATGGAGCAGAACGACCTGCTGGATCGGCAGAACTCCATTGCGGAGAAAGCCCGGCGGGACGCCAACAT
>CAKTUS010000086.1 GCA_934621485.1 uncultured Clostridia bacterium | reverse complement strand
GGTTCGGCGCTCTCAAGCGAGCTTGTACATAATAGCACGCTTTCCCTTTTTCGTCAACACCTTTTTTCAACTTTTTTGAAGTTTTTTTGGCTTTTCTTCACTTTACAAATATTCTTGCAAAATCATCGCGTAAAGGTTCGTATCTCTTTTACTTTTACAAAAGTTAGTCTTTCTTATCGTTCGATATTTTGGTCTTTCCTAAAGCATAAAAACCATGGCGAAAACAGTTCGTCCCGGTTCAGGTCCTCAAAAAGTTTGCCGGATGGCGATCTTTCTGCCGAGAGGCCTGCTTGGCCTGCTCACCGGGCGACACAGCCGCAAGGCTGACGGACCCGATGTGCACGCCGCTGGTTTCACAATAAAAATCGGAGGGCTGCCGCCCTCCAATGCCTCCCAGGTTTTTTCGACAAGCTGAACCAGGGTGAAAGCACTTCGTCCTGGTTGTTTTTCCTCTATACATGCAGAATCATTTGAGCAAACATGAAATACACCAGCAAGGACAAAGCGTCCACAATGGTGGTAATAAATGGACTGGCCATTACAGCCGGGTCAAACCCGATCTTCTTTGCCACCATCGGCAGCACGCAGCCCACCAGCTTTGCCAGCAGCACCGTTACGCACAGGGCCAGGCAGACCACCGCTGCTACCAGTACGGTGATGCTTGTGTTGCCCATCAGCAGCCGATCTACCAGCATGATTTTCCCAAAGCAGGCTAACGCCAACGTCCCGCCGCAAAGCAGCGCCGTGCGCAGTTCCTTCCAGATCACCTCGCCCAAGTCAGAAAAAGCCAGTTCGCCCAGGGACAGAGCGCGAATCACCGTAACAGACGACTGCGAACCCGAATTACCGCCCGTATCCATCAGCATGGGGATAAAAGCCGTCAGGGCAACCTGAGCCGCCAGTGCGCTTTCAAAGGACGTGATAATCAGTCCTGTAAAGGTTGCGGAAATCATGAGCAGCAGCAGCCAGGGAATCCTGTGCTTAAACAGTTCCACAGGGGTGGACTTGATATACGTTTCCTCAGAGGGCGTCATACCACCCATGATTTCGATATCCTCGGTGGCCTCGTCCTGCATAACGTCCATCGCGTCGTCAAACGTTACGATACCCACCATGCGGTTTTCGCCATCCACCACCGGCATGGCCATGAAATTGTATTTGCTCAGCATCCGGGCCACTTCTTCCTGGTCGGTTTGCGTGGTCACGGAAATGACGTTGGTGGTCATGATATCCCGAATAGGCGTATCGTCGTCCTTGGCCAGCAGCAGGTCCTTCACCGTTACCAAGCCCACCAGTTTGCGGTTATCGGTTACGTAGCAGGTGTAGATGGTTTCCTTATCCACGCCTTGGGTGCGGATTTGGCGCAGGCTTTCGCCTACGGTCATGGTTTCCTTCAGCGATACGTACTCAATGGTCATGATGGACCCGGCGGAGTTTTCAGGATAGCGCAAAATCTGATTGATGGAATTGCGCATTTCCGGATCGGCCTGCCGCAGAATACGCTTGACCACATTGGCCGGCATCTCCTCCACCAGATCGGCCGCATCGTCCACGTACAGTTCGTCGACGATTTCCTTCAGTTCCTTATCCGAAAACCCCCGAATGAGCACCTCCTGAGCGTCAGGGTCCATTTCTACAAAGGTTTCAGACGCAAGCTCCTTGGGCAGCAGCCGAAACAGGAGCGGAATCCGCTCCTCTTCCAGGTCGGTAAAAACGGCGGCGATATCGCTGGGATTCATCGTCACCAGAATGTCCCGAAGGGTTGCATATTTTTTTTCATCCAGAAGCGTCAGCAGCGTCTTTTGAACAATTTCAAAGCGTTCAGCCATTGGTGTTTCCCTCCTACTTTTTTCTGGTTTTTTCCCAGTGAAAGGAAGCAGAAACACACCTATCCTATCTCGTTACAGAAGGCCCACCACGTGCGTGAGCTTGCCGCTACTTCGGTCAGGTATGTTGCCGGTACTTCCCGCGTCCATGGTGTTCCCTCCTTCTTTTTTCTCTTTTTTCGTCCGAGACGAAACAGTTTGACTATACCCCTAAAAAGGCAGCTCTGTCAACCTTTTTAGGGGATTTTTTCGCTTTTCTCTTTTTTGAAAGCAGGTTCGTTCAGATAGGCCAGCACGCCTGTTTGCGCCACCAATATCCGCGGGCAGCGCGCCGCCATTTCCAGCAAGGTCTTTCTGTCCACCCAGCAAAACTCCACCGTTTCTCCCTCTTGCAGCGCTATGGCTTCCTTGGGCCAATCCGTGCGGCATAAAAAGCCGCGATACAGCGTGTGCGAACCCCGTTCCTCATACAGCGGTGTAAACTGCCCGACCGTAATGCCCGTTTCTTCCCGCAGTTCCCGCCGGGCAGCCTGTGCGGCAGTTTCTCCCTTGAGCGCGCTGCCGCCCGCCGACGCTTCAAACACGCCGGGCCAGTTGGGTTTACGGGGGTCGCGCCGCATCAGCAGATAGGTGCCGTCTTGGTGCTCCACCAGAACCGACGCTACCAAGTGATACAACCCGTCCGGCACCGGTCGGCCCCGCAGCAAGTCTCTCCCCGCCAGGTTTCCGTCGGCGTCATAGGCATCCCAAAGCTCCAAGGCCTTTCACCTCTGTTCGTCCAGCTTTTTCTCCAACAGTACCAGCCGCACGTCTTTCAGCCCGTTGAACACGCAGGGAACCACGCCCGCTTCCCGGTAGCCCAGTTTGCGGTAAAATGCGCGGGCCGTCTCATTGCTCGCATTGGTATCGATACGCAGATAGGGGCAGCCGTGTTCCCGCGCATATTGCTCGTAAAAGGCGGCAAAAGCGCTGCCCAGTCCCTTTTGTCCCTCCTCCGGGTCGATTACCAGCGTGTGCATCACCATCACCTGTTCTTTCGGCGCAGCATACTGCCAGGCCGCGCCGGCATACACGGCCACCTGCTCCTGATTCAAAATGGCCGTGCCCACAACGCGGCCGTCCACTTCCTCCACAAACAGTTCAGCCCGTTTCAAAGCCGCCTCCGCCGTAGACCTCACAGGGTAAACGCCTCGCCGCCAGCCAATTTGGACCCGTCCCTGCTCCTCCGCCGTATGGATATGGTCGTAAATGCGGGCAACCGCCTCCAAATCGGAAGCCGTTGCCTTTCGAATCTCAACGTTCATCGCGCTTTTCTCATTTCCGTCTTTGTCTATTATGCTAAACCGGCCGCGTAAAAATCACGCGGCCGTCAGAATTACCGATGCGCATACATTTTTTCGTAATAGTCCTGATATTCGCCCGCCAGAATATGCTCCCACCATTCGTGATGTTCCAAATACCACCGAATGGTTTGCCGGATTCCATCCTCAAATCTGGTCTGCGGCAACCATCCCAGCTCAGTATGAATCTTTTCCGGGTCGATAGCGTAACGGCGGTCATGGCCGGGGCGATCGGTCACATAGGTAATCAGGTTTTCAGGCTTTTTGAGCTCCTTAAGAATGGTACGCACAACATCAATATTCCGGCGTTCGTTATGACCGCCTACATTGTACACCTCGCCCTCACGGCCCATACGCATCACCAGGTCGATGGCGGCGCAGTGATCCTCCACATACAGCCAGTCGCGCACATTCAGCCCTTCGCCATACACCGGCAGGCTTTCATCCGCCTGTGCGCGGGAAATCATCAGCGGAATCAGCTTTTCCGGGAACTGATAGGGGCCGTAGTTATTGGAGCAGCGGGTAATGCTTACCGGCGTGCCAAAGGTGCGGGCATAGGCCAGCACCAGCAAATCGGCGCTGGCCTTGCTGGCGGAATACGGCGAGGAAGCATGGATGGGCGTTTCCTCGGTGAAGAACAGGTCCGGGCGGTCCAGGGGCAAATCGCCGTACACCTCGTCGGTGCTGACCTGGTGGAAGCGGTGGGTACCATAGCGGCGGCAGGCTTCCAGCAGCACATGCGTGCCCAGAATATTGGTGCGCAGAAATACGCCCGGATCCTTTACCGAACGGTCCACATGGGTTTCAGCGGCAAAATTGACCACGATGTCCGGGGTTTCCTCGGCAAATAGCCGGTCCACCGCCGCCTCATCGGCAATATCGCCCTTCACAAAGCGAAAACGCTCGCTTTGCATCGCCTTATCCAGGGCCTCCATGCTGCCGGCATAGGTCAGCTTATCCAGGCAAACCACCCGGTCTTCCGGGTGATGCTCCAGCAGGTAGTAAATGAAATTCGATCCGATAAAACCGGCGCCGCCGGTCACAATAATGGTCATACGCGGCCCTCCTCATTCGTTGATGCTTTTGTCATACAAAATCCGTCCCTCGGCCACCCGTTTCAGGTGCTCGCCATAGGGCGATTTTCCGTAGCGCTGTGCCGAAATCAACAACGTTTCCTTGCTAATCCAGCCCTTGGTATACGCAATCTCTTCCAACGCGGCAATTTTCACGCTCTGGCGCTTTTCAATCAGCTGCACAAAGTTGGCGGCGTCCATCAGGCTGTCCATGGTGCCTGTGTCCAGCCAGGCAAAGCCGCGCCCCATCACCTTGGCCCGCAGGGATCCGTCTTGCAGGTACAAATCATTCAGCGTGGTAATCTCCAGCTCGCCTCTGGCGGACGGTTTCACCCGCTTGGCAAAGTCCACCACCCGATGGTCGTAGAAATACAGACCGGTAATGCAGTAATTGCTCTTGGGGTTTTTCGGCTTTTCCTCCACGGAAAGCACCTTGCCGTTTTCATCGAACTCCACAATGCCAAAGCGCTCCGGGTCGTTGACATAATAGCCAAAGATGGTGGCCTTGCCGTTTTCGGCGTTATGCACCGCCTCGGCCAGCATGCCGGAAAAGCCGTTGCCGTAAAAAATATTGTCGCCCAGAATCATGGCGCAGGTATCGTCGCCAATAAATTCTTCGCCAATCAAAAACGCCTGAGCCAGGCCGTCCGGACTGGGCTGCACCGCATAGCTCAGCGAAATGCCAAACTGGCTGCCGTCGCCCAGCAGTTCCTGAAAACGGGGCGTATCTGTGGGCGTAGAGATAATCAGGATATCGCGAATTCCCGCCAGCATCAGCGTAGACAGGGGATAGTAAATCATGGGCTTGTCGTATACGGGCAGCAGCTGTTTGCTTGTAACCATGGTAAGAGGATACAGGCGCGTGCCTGCGCCGCCTGCAAGGATAATTCCTTTCATGCAAGTACTCCTTCCGCATGCTTTTGAATATGCTTCATTATACCCATTTTTCTTCCGCTTGTCCAGTGCGGCGCGCGGCTCCTCCAAAAGGCCGCGCGAAAGCGCTTGTTTTGCTTAGTGCTATGGCGGCCCCTTGCCGACGGCTCCCGGCGGCTTCAGGCGCAACGGCTCCCGCGCGATTTTATGCCGGAACGCCAGAACAGCCATAACAAACAAGCAGTCGTGGCTGTTCTTTATCTTATCGTATTTTGAGCATACGGGAAAGGAAAGCCCGCAAGGCTCTTTTAGTCCTTCAGATTTTCGGGGTTCAGGGCTTTCAGGTCTTCTACCACAAACAGGCCGTCCTTGCGAATCAGTTCGCCGTCAAAATACATTTCGCCGCCGCCGTACTCCGGGGTCTGAATACACACCAGATCCCAGTGAATGGCGCTCTTGTTGCCATTGGGGCACTCGTCGTAGCAGTTGCCGGGGGTAAAGTGGAAGCTGCCGGCAATCTTCTCGTCAAACAGGGTGTCCTTGATGGCATGGGTGATATAGGGATTCACGCCAATGGCAAACTCGCCTACATAGCGTGCGCCTTCATCCGTATCAAAAATCTGATTGGAGCGCTCGGCATCGCTGCTGGTGGCTTCCACGATTTTGCCGTTTTCAAACACCAGGCGGGTGCGCTCAAACACATTGCCCTGGTACAGGCTGGGGGTGTTGTATTGCAGCACGCCGTTTACGCTGTCCCGCACGGGGGCGGTATACACCTCGCCGTCCGGAATATTGCACTTGCCGTCGCACTTGATAGCGGGCAGCCCCTTGATGGAGAAGGTCAGGTCAGTGCCGGGGCCTACGATGTGCACCTTATCGGTGCGTTCCATGCGCTTCACCAGCGCGTCCATGGCCCGGCTCATCTTGCTGTAATCCAGGGTGCATACGTCAAAGTAGTGGTCCTCAAACGCCTCAGTGCTGGTTTGGGCCAGCTGAGACATGGAAGGAGTGGGATAGCGCAGCACCACCCAGCGGGTATCCGGTACCCGAATCAGGCTGTGCACAGGCTGGCTGTAGTATTTCATGTACAGGCTCAGCTTTTCCGGAGGCACGTCGGCCTGCTCGTAGCTGTTGCTGCCGCCGCGAATCCCAATGTACGCCTGCACGCTGCGCATCCGCTCAGCGTCAATACGGGCCTCTTCTTCCCATTTTTCTTTGGTGCCGCCCATCAGCAGGGCGCGCTGTACGGCCATCTCCCGCAGCCACACAATAGGCTCCGCGCCCACGGCATAGGCTTCCCTCACCAAGGCGGTTACAAAGTCGGTTTCCACACCGAAGTTTTCAATCAATACCCGTTCGCCCGCCTTCAGTTCGCAGGAGTAACGAATCAGTTGCCGGCTCAGTTTTTCCAATCGGGGATCTTTCATTGGAGCGACGCTTCCCTTCTACGTTTTGGTTCCTTATGTTCAAACGCCAACAGGCGCTTCAACCGGTTTGTCTTTGCCGCCGTTTCCGGTCGGCCAGCTTTTCCAGCCCCAAAGCGGCAGGCTTTTCCAGGCCATAGGTAAAGGCCATGGCCGCCAGCACGGCCACGCTGAAGCTCAGCGCTGTATACGCCTGCTGCTGGCTCAAGCTGGCATGCAGCGCCTCCGCATCGCCAAACCAGGCTTTGCGCATTTCCACCGCCAATACCTGGTGCCAGATGTACAGGTTCATGGAAATGGTGGAAAAAAAACGTGTCAGCCGGTTGTTCAGCAGCTTTTGCAAAAGGCGCGGCATAAAGGCGGCGCTTAGCATTGTTGCCAGCAGGCACAGCGCCAAGGGCAGCCGCAGCGCCAGCTGGTTGCGCTGCATAGCGTCATAGCCCTGCAAGCTGACGCCGGATTGAATTCGCAATATTTCCAGCACCAGCCAGACTCCGCAGGCAAAAACAGCGGCGCAAATCCAGGCTACAGACATGCGGCCTTTTTTCCCCAGGCGGGACAGGCCCCTGCGCGCGCCGCAATAGGCCATAGCACCCAGCATGCCCAGCGCGTATACATCCAGGAAGGCCGGCAGCTGATTGATGAGCATGGCCGGAGCCGTGGCAAAGCGGTACACCCCAGCCCGATAGCCCCAGCTCAGCAGCGCCATGCCGGCCAGCACAGGCGCCGGCCTCTTTTGCGCCCAGCGGGCCAGCCATGGAAACAGCGCGTAATACTGCATTTCCACCGCAATGGTCCACAGCGCCACATTCAGAGGGGTGTGAATATACGTTTCCGGCCAAAACACCTGGGTAAAGGTCAAATGAGCGGCCACATCCTTCACCATGGCGCGCCGGTCCAAAAACAGGTTTTGCGGCAGAGCAATACACGTCAGCGTCAGCAGCACCGCCGCCAGATAGCTGGGAACAATGCGTTTGAGCCGGTTCAGATAGAACCGGCCCGGCCCCGGCGCCAGCGTTCCCTCCTGCCTCTGGCGGGCATAGGGCAGGAACAGCAGAAAACCGCTCAGCAAAATCATCCCGTCCACAAACAGGTAGCTGGAACGGGTGAAAAAATCAAAGTCGATTTTTTCACCCCCAAGGGTTACCGATTGCCACAGCCAGCTTTGCTGCCATATATGGTAATTGGCCACAAACAGCACCATCAGCGCCCGAAAACCGTACAGCACGCCAATTTCCAAACGTTTTTCACGGCTGCGCATCGGTTTTCTCCAAAGCCGCCGTTTCTTCGCTTGCCGGCGCGGCGGAAGGCGTTGGGGCCGCGGTCGGAGCGGCGGTTTCTTCTGTGGAGCGGGTAAATTTATACACCCGGTCGCCGCCGTTGCGGATGTCGCGCAGGCTCATGCCGTTTTCATCAATGCTGCTCAGCTTGTGGGTTATGGTCATGGCGTCCGCCGTTTCACCGGTATACAGGCTGAAGCTGCTCACGCGGAAATACAGCTTTTCCCCCATCAAGTCGCAGGTGCCGTCTTCGCGGAACACCGCCGTCCTGCCGCTGGCGGACGTCCAGCTGCCCAAAATCAAATAGGCCCGTCGGCTCAGTTTTTTGGTCAGCGTATCGCGGTAATCGCCCACCCGTTGATAATAGGGCAGCGCTTCATAAGGCTTGCCATCCCGGTACAACTGCTCGGCGTACTGGTAGCAGGCTTCCTTGTACAAATCCGGCAAATCCCTGTATTCTCCGGTCAGGTTGTCCATGCTCAGGTTTTCCAATGCGGTAATCGCCGCAAGGTAATCCTGCCGGTTCATTGCCTCCCGGGCCGCGGCGGCCTGCGTTCCGCAGTAATCGGCATAGCAAGCCTGGCTTTGAGCCGCCGCATCCTGATAGTCGCCCAGGCGGTAAAACAGCTCTCCAGCCTCCGCCAGGTTGCCGTTTTCCTTCTGCTGCGTCGCCTGCGCATAAACGCAGGCATTGTAGCGCTGCTTTCCCTCGTCGCTGGTCAGGGTGGCATACAGCGCCGCCGCCTCGTCGTATTTCTTTTCCGCTTCCAAGGCGGCCGCCTGCTCCATGACAATGCGCTCGGCCGCCTGCCTGGCCCGGTCGCTGTTCAGGCCGTCCAGGGTAGCCAGCGCCGCCTGACCGTTTCCGTCTTTTTCCAGCGCCAGCGCCTGTTGATAAGCCGCTTCCTCCAGCAGTGCCTTGCTGTCCTGATAGCTGCCCAACTGCCCCAGTTCCTCCAGCGCCGTGCCGTAATCACCGTTGGCAAGCGCCTGTTTGGCGATTTCATAACGGCAGCGTTTGCGCTTGGCCGTGCTGTCCTTGTAAGTACCCAGCAGGTCGTAATAAGGCAGCGCTTCCGCATAACTTCCCTGATCCAGCAGGCTTTCGGCCAGCTGGTAGCGTACTGCGCGCAGCTGCTTTTCGCCGTCCTGATAATCTCCCGCGTTTTCCAGCTGCTTCTCCGCCCCGGATAGATCGCCCGTATTCAACGCCGCCATGCCCAGCTGATAGTGGCACAGATAGGCCAGTTCCTGAGCATCCTGGCTCAGGGTCGCCGCTTCGCCCACGCCGTCAAAGGCGTCCAGCGCTCCGGCATAATCGCCGGCGTCCGCCAGCCCCTTGGCCTGCTGATACACACAGTCCTGAATTTGCCCTTCGCTGTCCAGATACGCCGGGATTTGTCCAAACGCCTGAATGGCTTCTTCATAAGCCCCGTCCGACTTGCGCTGCTGCGCGTAGCGGTACAAGCATTCGTTGGCCTTGGCCTGCGCATCGCTGTAATCCCCTGCCAGCAGGTATTTTTCGCCGGCCGTCTGATAATCCCCCTGAGCCAGGCTGGCCTCCGCCAGGGCGTAGTTAGCCTCCTGCGCAAGGGTCACGGCCTCCTGATTCTCCGGCAGGGCGGATAGTTCCGACACGGCTCCCTCATAATCGCCATTGTTCAGCAGCGCCTTGCCCTGCAGCAAGCCGCACTCCCGCATCTTCGCCGCCGCATCCTGATATTCGCCCAGACCGGCAAAAAGCACCCGCGCTACTGTATAATTGCCCGACTCCAGCAGCGCGTTCGCCTGCTGGTATGTGGCCGACAGCGCCTTTTCTGCAGCGTCTCGGTATTCGCCCAGCGCCTGAAAACCCTCCACAGCCGCTTCGTATTCGCCGCTATCCAGGCGGGCCTGCGCCAGCTCATAGGCGGCTTCCTTGCGCTGATCGGCGCTGTCGCCATAGTCGCCCAGAGCGGCAAAACCCGCTTCCGCCTTTTCCAGCGAATCCATGTCGCCGGCATTCAGGCAGGCCCATGCCTGCTGGTAATCACATTCCAGCGCCTGTTGGGCGGCGTCTCGGTAATCACCCATATTTTGGAACGCTGCGCGAGCCTCGTCATAGCGCTTATCTCTGAGCAAGTCCTGCGCGGATCGATAACGCACCATGGGAATCCCCCATACCACCGCAAAAGCCGCCACTGCGGCCACACATAGCCCCGACAGCGCCAAGCGGACGGCCTGTTTGCGGCGGCGGCGCTTCTGCACCCGCTTTTTCTCCTGATTCTCCTGAAGAATGTTGTTTTCCTCCCGGGCTTTGCGGGCGGTTTGCGCCAGCTTCTGCTCATGGGCGGCTACCACGTGGGACACGTTTTCCCGATTGAAGCTGGCCAGCACTGCGTCGCGGCGGCGCTCGCAGCGGCAGCAGCGGTCGCTGTCCAGGGCGTTGGCTCTGCCGCACACGCACAGCCAGGCTTCCTTTTGCACCTGCGGGTATCCCACGGCGTCCTTGCCCGCCACAAAGCGCAGCTCGTCCAGGGCGCGGCCCGCAGGAATGGCGTTGGAGGTGTATACGGCCAACGGTGCGTTACCCTTGCGCCAAATGGTGGCATCGTCAAACCACACCTTTTCAATCACCAAATCCATGCCTTCCACATCGTTCCATTGGCTGGGCAGAATCACGATGCTGAACCGCTCGCCTACGCCGGCTTTTAGCCCCTGCACTCGCTCGGTCTGGCGAAACAGCAGCTGATCCTGCTGATCGTAGCAGCTCAGCGTTACCTGAACAGATACCACAACCTTGTCGCTCAGGTTGTTCATGACAAAGGTACATTCGCTATGCTCATCCGTAGGCATGGCATACTGCCACAATTCCACCGGACAGGTTAAATCAATCTTCAAAACGTTTCCCTCCTCAAAAGCGGCCGAAAGGCATGCGCAACAGGCAAAAAGATACCGCTTTTCCACTGTTATTGTACATGAAAAGCCCTGAAAAGTATAGCGCTTTGCCAAATAAAGTTAGGCTTTGAAACGCAGGTTTTACAATCCTGCACGCAACTTCCATGTCCGCAGGGCGGCAAACTGTGTTATACTGAAGGAGCGGATCTTGCCGCCACTTCACTAGGAGGTATTTGGGATTATGAAAAAAGTGTTTGTGTGTCTGCTATGTCTGATAGCGGTTTTATTATTGACTGCCTGTCATGTGGATAAGGACCCCTGGCTGACGGCCCCGCCCACCCAGGAAGCCGCCGTCACACCCATGCCCGATTCCGAGGAAGCATCTGACGGCGCAGCGTCCGTTACCCCCACGCCGTTCATTCCCGCCGAAACCCCGGTTCCCGACCAGCCTGCTCCCAGCGATGGCACCAATCTGAACGGATAAATCCGGCCGCCTGTTTTCTGAAAGAACATGCGGCTTTGATTTGCGCAAAGACATAAAAAAGCGCCCGCAATGCGGACGCTTTTGCTTTCCCGGCTTTTCAGCCGGGGATCAATGAACCAATTACTCAATCACCTGAGCCACAACGCCGGAACCAACGGTACGGCCGCCTTCACGGATAGCGAAGCGCAGGCCCT
>CAKTUS010000085.1 GCA_934621485.1 uncultured Clostridia bacterium | reverse complement strand
CTCCTGGAGTTTTTCCCGCAATTCTTCTATCTTCATACCACTCCATTATATCACTTTTTAAATGCTGTTGCCCTGGTCTTACGGCGTTTTTCCCTTTTCATCCGCCTGCTTCTGCGGTATAATAAAAAAGATGGATTCAGACAAAGCCGGGAGGTTGTTTTCATGAGCGAACACCAGGGATATATCAGCCCGTTTTCTACCCGTTACGCCAGCAAGGAAATGCAGTTCCTGTTTTCGGAGGATCATAAGTTCCGCACCTGGCGCAGGCTGTGGGTGGCGTTGGCGCGGGCCGAGCAGCGGCAGGGCCTGCCGATTACAGACGAGCAGATTACCGAAATGGAAGCCCATGTAAACGATATCAACTATGAGGATGCGCAGCGCCGTGAAAAGGAGTGCCGCCACGATGTGATGAGCCATGTGTACGCCTTTGGCCTGCAATGCCCCAAGGCGAAGGGCATCATTCATCTGGGAGCCACCAGCTGCTACGTGGGCGACAACACAGATGTGATTTTGATGAAGGAAGGGCTGGAGCTGATCCGCACGAAGCTGCTGAACGTGATGGATAGACTGGCCCAGTTTGCCGATACCTACAAGGCGCTGCCAGCGCTGGCCTATACCCATTTGCAGCCGGCTCAGCTGACCACGGTGGGCAAGCGCGCCACCCTGTGGCTCAACGAGCTGTATATGGACTATGAGGAGCTGAACCACCGGCTGAGTACCCTGGCGCTGCTGGGCAGCAAGGGAACCACCGGCACTCAGGCCAGCTTTGTGGAGTTGCTGGGCGGCGACAGCGAAAAAATCCGGCAAATTGAAACGGACATCGCCGCGGAAATGGGCCTAAACCGGGTGGTGCCCGTCAGCGGCCAAACCTACAGCCGAAAGATGGACTACTTCGTGGTGAGCACCCTGTCCGGCGTGGCCCAGACCGCCAGCAAGTTCAGCTATGACCTGCGGCTCTTGCAAAGCTTTAAGGAAATGGAGGAACCCTTTGAAAAGAGTCAGATCGGCTCCTCGGCCATGCCCTACAAGCGCAACCCCATGCGGTCCGAGCGTATCAGCGGCCTGAGCCGCTATGTAATGGTGGACACCCTGAACGCCGCCGTTACCGCCGCCACCCAGTGGTTCGAGCGCACCCTGGATGACAGCGCCAACCGCCGCATTGCGGTCAGCGAGGCGTTTTTGGGGGTGGACGGAATTTTGAACATTCTGATGAACGTGTGCGGCGGCCTGGTGGTGTACCCCAAGGTGATAACCGCCCGGGTGATGAACGAGCTGCCCTTCATGGCCACGGAAAACATTCTGATGGATGCGGTCAAGCGGGGCGGCGACCGCCAGCAGCTGCATGAACGGCTGCGGGTGCACAGCCAGGCGGCGGCCCGCGTAGTGAAGGAGGAGGGCGGCAAAAACGACCTGATCGACCGCATTGCCGGCGACCCGGCCTTTGGCGTTACCCGTCAGGAAATCGAAAAGCTTCTGGACCCGGTCAACTTCATTGGCCGCAGTAAAGAGCAGGTCGAGGAATTTTTGGACGGCGTGATTCGTCCCGTGCTTTCGGAAAACCGTAAGGTGCTGGGCCAAACCCAGGAACTCAGCGTGTAATGTAAAAAGGGGAGCGGATGAAGAAATGAAGGTTTTGCTCGCCAACGGAAGCCCTCATGAAAACGGAAACACCGCCGTCGCCCTGCGCGAAATGGAAAAAACCTTCGCACAGGAGGGCGTGGAAACCGAAGTGCTGCAAATCGGCAAACAGGCGGTTCGCGGCTGCGTGGCCTGCTACGGCTGCCGCAAGCTGGGCAAGTGCGTGTTTGACGACGCTGTGAATGAAGCCGCGCCCAAGCTGGAAGCGGCCGACGGCCTGGTGGTGGCCAGCCCGGTGTACTACGCGTCGGCCAACGCCACATTGGTGGCCTTTCTGGACCGGCTGTTTTACAGCACACCCTTTGACAAGCGCATGAAGGTGGGCGCCAGCGTGGCGGTGGCCCGCCGGGGTGGCGCCTCGTCCGCCTTTGACGAACTGAATAAGTACTTCACCATTTCCGGCATGCCCGTGGCCTCCAGCCAATACTGGAACAGTGTGCACGGCCAAAAGCCGGGCCAGGCGGAGGAAGACCTGGAAGGCTTGCAAACCATGCGCACCCTGGCCCGCAACATGACCTTCCTGATGAAGAGCATCGCCCTGGGCAAGCAGGCTTACGGCCTGCCCCGGCAGGAGGAGCATGTCTGGACCCACTTTATCCGCTGAGAAAGGAGCGCACG
Organism: uncultured Clostridia bacterium; assembly: GCA_934621485.1. Classification (GTDB taxonomy): domain Bacteria; phylum Bacillota; class Clostridia; order Christensenellales; family Aristaeellaceae; genus Limiplasma. Next base: position 9,186 of record CAKTUS010000085.1, on the reverse strand, counting down.
CCATGGCACAGACCCCCTCTCAAAAGGCGGCCACCGGCAAATACCGGCAAAAAAATGGCCGCAAGCAGGTAAACCTGGAGCTGACCAGCGAGGACCGGGCCCGGTGGCAGACCTATGCCGACCGGCAAGGACTGAGCCTGACGGCCATGGTGCGCGACTGTGTGCGGCGCTGCATGGAGGGACAGGCAACCGTTCCGGCTTCGCGCACGCCTGTTTCCCAGGGCATAGAAGGCATGGAGGGTATGGATTAAAGGATGTGGGCTGCCGGGCTGCGGCGTAAGGCGGCTGCCGGCAGGAGTCAAAATCTGCGCATTGAACCGTTTAGACCCCGGCGTGAAAGCATCAGGGCCGTTTTTATAAACCGAGAAGCTTCTGAACCAACGCCAAAAGTAATCATGCCAGGCAGTCAGAAGCTGTTTCCAAAGCGCATGGGCAGGGTTTGGATGATTCCAAACGTGCGGAAACCTACCGTTATTCCCCTGTCGGGGAATGAGGCTGGTTGTCGCCAGGCTTTATCCATGGGCGCATGCCGGAAAATGGCCGGGCAAAGCCGTCGCCCATGGCCGCCTCAGGGAAACCGCATTGAACGATTTTTACTTATTCCTCCAAGACGATGCAGCGCATTTCCCTATTTGTCATCACAGTCAAATACGAATGAATATACGTTCCTCCATTCACACAATTTGCACGCTTCTATTGGCGAATGATCTGTATACTCGTGTGATATGTTTGAATGATGATGGGCAATGCCGTCGCCCATGGCCGCCTTCCCGGACAGTGGCGCGCTTCACCGGGCTGTGCTATACTGTTGCTAAACAGGAGGTGAACGCCCATGAAACGCTGCTTCGCCCTGCTCGTGGCGCTGGCCCTGTGCCTGCCGCCGCTTGCCGGAGCCGAAACCCTCAGCGGCCCGGCAGCCCAAAAGCTGAGCGCCGCCTTTGGACAATACGATACTCTGGGTGCTTCCGTCGCCATTTTTCAAAACGGCCAGATAACCTATACCTACTGCTATGGCGTGGAACGAATCGCCGGGGCGGACATCACCCCGGACACGGCCTTTCAGGTGGGCAGCATATCCAAAATGGTGGCCAATATGGGCCTGATGCAGCTGCTGACGTCCCAGGGGCTTTCCCTGGACACAGAGCTTGGCGACGTGCTGGGCTTTTCAGCGCGCAACCCTGCTTACCCCAATACCCCGGTTACCCTGCGCCAGGTGATGACGCACACCTCGTCCCTGCGGGACGGCGGCAGCTACCAAAGCGCCCTGGACGGCCATCCCCTGACGCTGGAAACCCTGTTTAGCAAGCGGGCGGACCGCATTTTTGACCCTGAGCACGAGCCGGGCTCCTATCGGAACTACAGCAATTTTGGCGGCGGGCTCATCGGCAGCCTGATCGAAAAGCTCAGCGGCCAAACCGTGGACGCCTATTTGCAGGCAAACCTGTTTGCGCCCCTGGGCGTTACGGCGGCGTTTCAGCCTGCGCTGATGCCCGGGGAAATGCGTCTGGCGGCGCTGTACCACATGCCGGAAAGGCGGATTGCCAAGGACCTGAAAAGCGAAACGCATGTGGTAATCGAGCCGGATTTTCAACGCCACTACACCTACACTGCCGGCAAGCTCATCATTTCCGCGCCGGATTTGGCCAAGCTGCTCATTGTGCTGTGCGACGGCGGCATGTACGGCGGCACGCGGGTGCTAAAAGAAAGCGCCGTGGGTGAAATCACCACACGGCAGGATTTTCGCGGATCCGTTATCTGCCAAAGCGGAAACGGCCTGTTTTTGAACATGCTGGAAGGCAGCCCCCTGGAGGGCCGCACCCTGTATGGACACGGCGGCAAGGCCAACGGCATGCTTTGCGCCGCCTACTTTGACCCTGCGGACCGCACCGGCGTGGTCATGCTGACCAATGGCTGCCGAAACGATGGCTCCAGAGACGGCATGGGCATGCTGGCCCGTCTGGTTACGCGCATTTGCTACGAGCAGGTTCTGGCGCCCCGGCATACCGTTCAGGACCCCTTTGCGGTGGACTAGTCCTGCTTCAGGTTGCGGAATCCTTCGCCCAGCACCTCGTGAGCGTCGCTGATAAAGATGAAGGCCCGTTCGTCGGCTTCGCGCACAATGGCCTTCAGCCGGCCTACCTCCTGGGCGCTGAGCACGCAGAGCAGCACCGGCCGCTCCTGCCCGCTGTAGCCGCCCTGGGCGCTGAGCATGGTAACGCCCCGCTCCAGCTCGTTCATGATGCGCTGCTTCACTTCTTCGTTTTTCTCTGAAATGACATAGCATGCCTTTTCGCTGGTGAAGCCGTCCATGACTACGTCGATCAGCTTGGAGGAGACAAAGATACAGATGAAGGCGTACAGCGCGTATTCCACCTGAATGGTGACGCCTGCCAGCAGCACCACGCAGCAGTCGATGAAAAACAGGAACGCGCCTACGGTAATATGCTGGTAGCGGTTGTGCACCATGCGCGCCACCATGTCGCTTCCGCCGGTGGTAGCGCCGCCCCGCAGGATCAGGCCCAGCCCCACGCCCATCAGCACGCCTCCAAACAGCGAGGCCAGCAGCGGATCCATAGTGGCTACCGGAAGGGGAAGCAGGTCGATAAGCAGGGAAAACAGCACCGTGGCCACAAAGGAGCGCAGCACAAACACCTTGCCCATGGCCTTGTAGCCCAGCAGAAACAGGGGAATGTTCATGGCCAGGCTGGTAATACCCACCGGCAGCGCCGGAAACAGAAAGTTGATTACCGTGGCCAGGCCGGTGAGCCCGCCGGGGGCAATGTGGTTGGGCGTTAAAAACATGGGATAGGAAACGGCCCCAATCAGGCTGCCCAGGGCAATCTGGCCGTAGGCTACAAACTGTTCGTTTTTCAGGAGGGACAGGCGTTCTTTCATAGCGGCTCCTTTGCAAGGGCCGGCGGCGTTCCGCCGGCACAGGTTTCATTGGGGTTACATGGACAGGCTGACCCGCAGGGCCTGCTCGATGCGCGCCATGGCCTCCGGGCTCACCGCGCCGATGCGCCGGCTGAGCCGGGTTTTTTCCAGGGTGCGCACCTGCTCGCACAGGGCGATGGAGTCGCGCCACAGGCCGCCCTCTCCCTGCGGAAGGAGCGCATGGGTGGGCAACGGGGGCTTTCGGCTGCTGCCGGTCAGCGGTACGGCAATCACCGTAGGGGCGTGCAGATTCCCCTTGTCGTTTTGCATAATGATAACCGGCCTGCGCCCGCCCTGCTCGCTGCCGATAACGGGCCCCAGCTCGGCCATATATATGTCGCCTCGTTTCATGGACTTTCACACTCCGGGGCGGCCTGATGGCTTCATGATACCACGAAGCGGGCGGTTTGTAAAATGCCCGTAGCCGCTCCCCTTTATCCTATGCCTGCAAGGCGGAGGGGGTGCTTTACACATCCACCGGCTGCACATACCGTTCCACATGGGGCAGGAACCGGCCCAACAAATCCCCGGTACGCACGCGCAGATAGCCGGTGGTGGTGCCGTCGCTACAGCCGTACCACTCCGTTTGCAGCGCCTGCCGGTCAAAATACAGCGCTACGTCCCGGGCGCTGGGCAGCAGCGTGCTGAAAACCGTGGTGGCCCCTACCGCCGTGCCCAGCAGCTCTGGCAGCTTTTCCGCGGGAGCAAAGGACAGGCGCGACACGCCGATGGCGTGGCTGAAATTGCGGGTGCAAAAGGGCTTGTCCCCCGAGGTTACAAACAGATAGAACCGGGTTTGCTGCCGGTTGCACAAAAACAGGGTTTTGACCGTTTTCACCTGGAGCTCGGCGTCAATGGGCGCGCAGTCCTCCATGGTGATGGCGGGCGAGGTATCCACCCGCCAAAATGGCATATTCAACAGGGCCAGGGTTTGGTACACCTGCTTCTGAAGCGGTGTTTGAAACACGGCGGGCGGGTGGTTGTGGGCCCGGCTTACGGTCATCATGGTTTTCGGCCTCCTGGGAGAAAATGAGCGGTTTTGCCGCCCATAGGGAGTATAACACATTTTTCACGCAGGAGAAAGGCCGTTTGACAGCGAACCCTTTACGACGATCCTTTTTCCCATTTCGCAGAAAAGAGCGTGCAATATGATTCAACGTACTGCCTGCCTGGTTTCCCGAAGCCTGGACGCGTGGCGCAACCAGGCCGTGGAAAAACACCTGATGGATACCCTGCCCGAAGATACCGCCGTGCTGTTTTTGTGGCAGAACCAGCGGTCTGTTTGGCTGGGGCGAGGTGAGGACGCAGGCGAAGCATGCCATTTGGAGGAGCTGACCCGGCAAAAGGGGCAGCTGGCCCGGCGGCTCAGCGGCGGCGGCGCGCTGTATTTGGATCCGGGCTGCCTGGGATATAGCCTGATTGTACCCAAATCCGCCTTTGACATTCCCCGGCAGATGAGCGTTTTGGGCATGGGGCTGGGCGCGTTTGGGCTGCAAACCTGCACCGGCGGCGCGTGCGATGTGGGCGTGGCCGGGCAATGCGTAGGGCGCAACGCCTTTTTCAAAAGCGGCTCGGCAGCCTGGCAGCATGGCGCGCTGCTGGTGGAAAGCGATTTGGAAACCCTGAACGCTTTGGTAGCGCCGGATGGGCAGCAGCGCTTTGCTTCCGTACAAAACCTGCGCAGCCTGGCCGACGGCGTCACGGTGGACAGCCTGGAGCGCTCCCTGTGCCAGGCTTTTGCCCATGCCTATGGCAGCCAGCCCGCCTGGCTGGACGAGCGCATGCTGGACGGCCGCACCATCGACGCGCTGGCCCAGCGGTTTGCCGCCGAGCGCTGGCTTACGCCCTCTCAGCCTGCCGCCAGCTTTACCGTAAGCGAGCGTTTTCCCTGGGGCGGAGCCACCGTGCGCTTTGCCACGGAAAGCGGCGTCATTCGCCATGCGCAGCTGTATACCGACGCCATGGAGGCCGCTTTGTTTGAACGCATCGGTCCGGCGCTGGTTGGCGCGCCTTTCCTGATCAGCGCCATTACGGCCCGGTTTGATCAGGCGCTGGAATGGCTCAGCGATCCGCGCCTGATGCAAATGGCTCAGGATGTGTGCAACCTGATTTGCCGCCGGATTCGCACCAGTGACCGGCAGGGCCTATAAAGAGCGCGTCTGTTTCCACCGGCTGGGGGCTGTGCCGTAATACGCCCGAAACTGCCGGGAAAAGGCGCTCGGGTCCGCAAAGCCGCAGGCATAGCAGATTTGCGTGATGTCGCCCTGCCCGGCGCTGAGCATGCTGGCGGCGCATTGCAGGCGCTTTTGCCGCAGATACTGCATGGGCGACAGCCCCAGAAATTGCTGAAACGCCCGCTGGCAGGAACGGGGAGAGAGATGCGCAATGTCTGCCATTTGCCGCAGGGTAAGGGGCTGGGCATAATGCGCGTCCAGATACTCCATCATCATGCGCACATGCGCGGCAGCCTGCAGACGCGGCGCGGCGGCGTCCAGCCGGTCCTTCAGGTTGGTTCGGATAAGCCAAAACACTTGCGTCAGCGCCTGACGCACCTCAAATTCATAGCCGTCCGCTTTTTGAAGGCACGCCCCGGCAGGCCCGGCGGCATTGCTCCGCCGCTTCCGTCTGCCAGGGCGTTTTTGGTGTTAGCGGCACGGCAGAAAGACCGTCGCACTGCTGAAAGGGACGAAGGTATTTTTCCCAGAACACGCTGTCCTGCGTGCCGTACAAAAGACGGGGATGAAACTCCAAATCCGTTTCGGAATAGGGCTTTCCGCCTTGCATCATCACGGCGTGGGGCGTGCGGCCGTTGAGAAAGAGCACATCCCCCGCTTGCAGCGTATAACGCCGGTTGGCGGCCGCTACCTCCACCGGGCCCTGCTGTACCCAGATGATTTCCCACTCGTCGTGCCAATGCCAGGGAAAGCCGGTTTCCTGCGGGCAGATGCACACGCTGCATGGAAAGTCCGGCGTGCCATGCCGCTTTTTTTCCCGCCCATCCGGGCCTACCAGTTCGCTCATCCGCTTTTCCTCCAATTTGTCGCTTTTCATCAAGTATACGACGCTTTTCATACGGACACAAGAGGCAAAAAACGGTATGATTCTTCACGTGATGGATATAAGCCTGCACGGGAGGAGCTTTTCTGTTATGTCGCTTTTGTTATGTGTTTTCTATTTGGCTTTTATCGGTCTTGGACTGCCGGATTCCCTGTTGGGCGCGGCCTGGCCCAGCGTCTATCCCTTTTTCGGCGTGCCGGTTTCCGCCTGCGGCCTGGTTTCCTTCCTCATTACGGCCTCTACGGTGGTTTCCAGCCTGCTGGGCGGCAGGCTGCACCGCAGGCTGGGCACCGGCCCGGTGGTGGCGGGCAGCACCGGTCTCACCGCCTTGGCGCTCTGGGGATTTTCCCTCAGCCGCAGCTATCCCATGATGTGCCTGATGGCAGTTCCCTACGGCCTGGGAGCAGGCTGTATTGACGCGGTGCTGAATAACGAGGCGGCTCTGCGCTATTCGGCCCGGCATATGAACTGGCTGCACTGTATGTGGGGCGTTGGGTGCAGCCTGGGCCCTGTGCTGATGAGCCGGGCGATTGGGCGCGCGGGATGGCAGGCGGGCTACCGCCTGGTGGGCTTGATGCAAACCGGGCTAACGCTGCTGCTCTTGTGTACCATGGGCTTATGGCGCCGCCGGGAAGAGACGGCGCCGCTTTCGGAAAACGGGCCCTCGTTCAGGGCACTGCTGCGTCGACCCGGCGTTTGGCAGGCGGCGCTTCGCTTTCTGGCCTATTGCGGCCTGGAAAGCACGACCGGTTTATGGGCTGCCAGCTACCTGACCCTTTGGAAGCGGGTTCCCGTGGAGCAGGCGGCCTTCTGGGCCGGGCTATTCTACGTGGGAATCACCGGCGGCCGGGTAGGCAGCGGGTTTTTGTCGCAGCGGCTAAGCGATGGCAGGATGATAGGCATAGGTCTGGGGCTGCTGCTGGCGGGCATTGCGCTTTTGCTGCTTCCCCTGCCCGCCTGGTGCGCGCTGGCCGGGCTTGTTCTGTGCGGGCTTGGCTGCGCGCCCATCTACCCATCCATGCTGCACGAAACGCCGCGCCTTTTTGGACAGGCAGACAGCCAGAGCATGATGAGCCTGCAAATGGCCAGCGCCTACGTGGGCTCGGCCCTGATGCCGCCCCTCCTTGGCCTGATTGCACAAAAAGGGTCTTTCGGCGTTTATCCCGTCTTTCTGCTGGCGCTGTGGCTGGCACTTGGGCTAAACCGGCGTGTGGCGGCCACAAAAGCATAACGGTTTTTTCGCAGGGCAGTTTCCCCCTTTTCATTCTGCCGTGCGTGAAAACGGCAGCCCTGTGTTTTAGCGGAACCGGGGCTGCTTCTTTTTGCGCAACCCCGTTGCACATTCGGTTGACATTTGGCGGGCGGGCTGGTAAAATAAGCGCTATTCAAATGCAGGAAAGGACGAGGATGCTGATGTTGCAGGAGAATATTCGGACGGGCCTTACCTTTGACGATGTGCTGCTGGTGCCGCGGGCCAGCGAGGTGCTGCCGCGGGATGTAGACACCTCTACGCAGTTGATGCCGGGCATTACGCTGAACATTCCCATGCTGAGCGCCGCCATGGATACCGTGACGGATGCGCGGCTGGCCATTGCCATTGCGCGGGAGGGCGGCTTGGGCATTATTCATAAGAACATGACCATTGACGAGCAGGCCACCCAGGTGGACAAGGTGAAGCGCAGCGAGCACGGCGTCATTACGGATCCGTTTTTTCTTTCGCCTGAGCACACCATCGGCGAGGCGGAGCAGCTGATGGCCAAGTACCGCATCAGCGGCGTGCCCATTACCCGGGGCAAAAAGCTGGTAGGCATTTTGACCAACCGCGACCTGCGGTTTGAAACCGATTCTTCCCGCCGCATCGAGGAGGTAATGACCTCCAAAAACCTGATTACCGCGCCGGTGGGCACCACGCTGGAGGAGGCCAAGCAGATTTTGGCCAACCACCGCATTGAAAAGCTGCCCATTGTGAACGACAGGTTTGAGCTGTGCGGCCTGATTACCATCAAGGACATTGAAAAGAGCACCAAGTATCCCAATTCCGCCAAGGACAAGAACGGCCGCCTGCTGTGCGGCGCGGCGGTTGGCGTAACGGCCGACTGCCTGCTGCGCGTGGAAGCGCTGGTAAAGGCCAAGGTGGACGTGCTGAGTATTGATACCGCCCACGGCCACAGCCGCGGCGTGCTGGAAAAGGTACGGGAAATCCGCGCCGCCTATCCCGATATTCCCCTCATTGCGGGCAATGTGGCCACTGCCGCCGCTACCCATGACCTGATTGAGGCCGGCGCAAGCTGCATCAAGGTGGGCATTGGCCCCGGCAGCATTTGCACCACCCGCGTGGTGGCCGGTATCGGCGTGCCCCAGCTGACCGCGGTAAGCGATTGCGCTAAGGAAGCCGACAAGTACGGCGTTACCGTGATTGCCGACGGCGGCATCAAATACAGCGGCGATATTCCCAAGGCCATTGCCGCAGGCGCCAGCGCCGTTATGCTGGGCAGCCTGTTTGCCGGCGTGGAGGAAAGCCCCGGAGATATGGAAATTTATCAGGGCCGCAGCTTCAAGGTATACCGCGGCATGGGCAGCCTGGGCGCAATGGCGCAGGCTCACGGCAGCAGCGACCGCTACTTCCAGGAGCCGGATAAGAAGCTGGTGCCTGAAGGCGTAGAGGGCCGCGTACCCTATAAGGGCACGCTGGCCGATACCGTGTACCAGCTGGTGGGCGGCCTGCGCTCCAGCATGGGCTACTGTGGCACCCGCACCATCGAAGCGCTGCGGAAGGAAGGCGAGTTTATTCGCATTACCAGCGCCGGCCTTACCGAAAGCCATCCTCACGATATTTCCATCACCAAGGAAAGCCCCAATTATTCCCGCATTTAAGAATAAGAGAAAAACAGCCGGCTTCTCTGGAAACGGAGAACCCGACGGTCTGAGGCTCCCGGCACACTGTGACCGGGAGCCTCAGACCATCGAAGAACCTATGGGTGGTATCGGAGGGCCGCAGCTTTCCGATTTTCGTTCCGAAACCGGCGGCGTGTACGTCGAGCCTTGCGCAGCAAGGCTCAGACTGTTGAAAAGCCCCTGATTGGCCGCCATCGCCTGGAAGCAGCGCTTCGCTGGTTCGCGGGGAAAGTGCTGCGGCATAAGGCTTAGGGGCTCCGCCCCTAAAACCCCGGCAGGAGGCAGTGCCTCCTGCACCTC
>CAKTUS010000084.1 GCA_934621485.1 uncultured Clostridia bacterium | reverse complement strand
CCGGATGCTGACGCGCTACCGCAGCGAATGAAGGCGAAACGCCTTCTCAGGCCGTCCAAAAAGCTCGCCTGCGGCTCTCCGATGCCTCCCAGGTTTTTTTCGGCAGTCTGTGAAGGCGAAACATCTTCTTTACTTGTTGGCAGTAGAACGAAACTTTTCATTATTTCAATTGGCATGCTTTTTTCGGTCTGCCGAAACGCGCCGTTTTGAGCGGCTTTGGCACTTTAAGAAAATTTCCCATATCCAAGTACGGCAACAGGCAAACCGCGGTTCCAAAACAGATGCAATTCATCCATCTATCATTGGCAAATGAAGCATACGATTGCGCTGAACAAGAAGGTAAAGGCTGTTGTCAAGGCGCGCGGAGGGATGTACAATAGACGCGGGAGGGAAGGAACGAATGGAACTGTGCAACTTGTGTCCGCGCCGCTGCAACGCGCGTCGAAGTGAAGAAAGCGGTGAAGGCTTTTGCCGCATGGGCACCTTGCCCGTGGTGGCCCGCGCCGCCGTACACCGGTGGGAGGAGCCCTGCATCAGCGGCAGCCGCGGCAGCGGCACGGTGTTTTTCAGCGGCTGTTCACTGGGCTGCGTGTTTTGTCAAAATGAAAAAATCAGCCATCATCCCCTGGGCCAACGCATGACGCCTGCGGATCTGTGCCGGCTGTTTGAGCGTGTGGAGGCGTTGGGCGTACATAACCTGAATCTGGTAAGCCCCACCCACTTTGCGCCTGCCATTTTTCAGGCGCTGCGCATGCGCAAGCCGGGAATCCCCGTGGTGTGGAACACCAGCGGCTATGAAACCGTGGAACTGGTGCACGCCGCCAAGGGGCTGGTGGATGTGTTTTTACCGGATTTCAAATACGCCAGTGAAAAAACAGGCGCTTCGTTGGCCGGAGCGCCGGACTATTTTGATGTAACCCTGAAGGCTATTCAGGCCATGTGCCAACAAACCGGAGCGCCGGTATACAACAGCGAGGGCGTTATGCAAAGCGGCACGCTGGTGCGCCATTTGGTGCTGCCCCTGCGAACCGGTGAAAGTCTGCGCATTTTGGACGTTATTCACGACCAGCTTCCGCCCGGCACACCTGTGAGCCTGATGCGCCAGTACACGCCCATGAACGACGTGCATGTGCCGGGCCTGGACCGCCGGCTTACGGCGCGGGAATATCGCCGGGTGCGTGACTACATGCTGGCCCTGGGCCTGGAGGGTTACGAGCAAAGCGCCCAGGCCGCCGACAGCGCCTATACGCCCGCCTTTATGGACGAGGAAAGCGTTCGGCTTTTTCCCCCGGAAGGTTGACGAAAAAAATAGATTTTTTGAAAAAAGGGGTTGACTTTCTCCTGAAGCGGTGTATAATAATCTTCGCCGGTTGAAACACACCGCATGCACCATTAGCTCAGTTGGTAGAGCACCTGACTCTTAATCAGGGTGTCTAGGGTTCGAGTCCCTAATGGTGTACCACAAAAGTCCGCAGGCTGGAATATCCTGCGGACTTTTTTTGTTCAAAAAGAAAAGCCCCCGCATCAAACTGGGATTCAGAAAAAGGGAAAGTGTTGAAACGATTCGCCAACCCCCGTTCAAATAAACAGATGATGATCCTGTGCGGCACTGCAACAGAAAGGATTCAACTGCTTTAAGCAGTGGCAGGGCAAGCGGGCCAAAAGGCAGGCTTTCAGAGCGCGTGTGCGCCGACGGTCTTATTCCCTTGCCAGGCTTAGTCAAACCTCCGGCTTTGCCAGCGGGCATCATCTTGCCAAAAATCCGTATCCTCCACCTAAACCCGTCTTTCCCCGGTGATGGGGGCAAACAGGGACTGCTTTTCTTTGGCGATGTTTGCCCGGAGCTCCTTCGCCTGCTCCCCCACCGCCAGCGGCGGCAGGCCACGATTTACCGGCTTTGCGTAAGGCGGCCGCTTGTCCGAAATGTTAAACTGGAATCGTGCGCCGTCCAATCACACACGGGCAAAAAAACGCCGGCCGGTTGGCTGGCGCAGGCGGTCGCAAAGAAGGAGCAGGCGGGAAATGGAGCTTCCGTCAGCGTGTGCTCGGAATCATTTTTTGAAATAGCGGCGTCAGGCGATTCGCAATCGCCTTTGACGCCGCGTTTTTACCGGTTTTCCATCGCCCCAAAGAACGTTTTTTGCCAGATGCTTGCCGGTACGGTTTGCGCCCTTTTCCTTGTATACCGCAGGGCGGCCGCTGCGAATACGGCAGAGGAATGACGCTCCTTTGATAACCGGCAGGCTGGTTCAGGGGCTACCTGAAGGCTTTCGAACCCATCTCTTTTTTTCGTCCAGCAGAATTACGCCGTCGGCAGGGTTATGGTCGATTGCGCCGATGATACGATGAGGCAGGTAGGGCTCCTCAAGATAGGCTGCGTCTTGGCTTGTCAACGCTACGTTCAGCACGTTGGACGCATCATCCAGATATTGCGCCTTGGTTGCCCCCACAATGGGCGAGGCAACGCCTTTCGCCCATTGCCAGGCCAACGCAATCCGCTGCATTTTCACACCGTATTTTTCCGCCAGCGCGTGCTTGGTTACACTTTCCGCGGTGCTTTCGTCCAGTCGTGCATGGTTCCGGCCTTGCCAAAACTCATACAGCCCACGCAAAACCTGGAAATGCTAATGTCTGTTCTTCCCAGCTTCGTATATTCCATGGAGCCGTTCCTTTCACAGGTGCAGGCTGCTTAGCCATTTTTGTACGGACGCGGCGCTTTCCCGGCTGCTCAGGCGTTTACCGGGAAGCCACTTCGTCTCGGGAGAGCAGCACGCTTTCAGAATTTCCTCCGTTTTTCCCAGGCCGCTGCCGCCGGAGGTGGCAAAGGGAATGACCGTCTTGCCGGCAAAGTCATAGCTTTCCAGAAAGGTTTCGATGATGCGTGGAGCCTGATACCACCAGATGGGAAAGCCCACGAATACCCTGTCATATTGCGTCATTCCGGCAACCAGGGTTGCAATGGCCGGACGGCTCTTTGCCTCTTTCATTTCGAGGGTGCTGCGGCTGCGGGGATTGTTCCAGTTCAGGTCGGCGGCAGTGTAGGGCTCCTGCGGCTGAATGGCAAACAGGTCGCCGCCCGTCACGTCTGCCAGGGTTTTGGCCAATCGGGCGGTTTCCCCGCTGGCGGAAAAATAGGCAATCAATGTTTTGCTCATGGTTCGTCTCTCCTTTTCCTTGCATTTGCAATTGTCTTTGTGCGTTAACGATTTGCATCATGGGTTCTGCGCGTTCTTTCCTCTGCGGCAATAGGAGCCTGCGCGCTGCGCTGCTGCCGAATGGAAAATTGCCGCGCAGGAGCCGGGCCTGTATTCGCCGGTCCTGCCAATTGCATCAGCCCGCCATCCTTAGCCGTAGGAGGGGTGTGCCAGCCGCTGCAATCGCCCGGCTTAAAAAGCAGCGGAGATTTCCGGCTGCGGCAAGGGCTTCGGAGAGGACTGAAAATGCCGGTTCGGCGTTTGGCGCGCCTATGTCGGCAAAGCCATCCTGCGGTTCCCTGTTCGGCGTTTCCATGCCGAAGCCTTCTTCCCGTTTCGCCTTGCGAACCCCCTTTTTCATTGTAAGGCTCTTTCATTCAAACGTCTAATGCTTATCCATTATCACAAGATATGCCTGTCGTGCATTTCTCAGACTGTCGAAAAACCCCTGGGAGGCATCGGAGAGCCGCAGCTCTCCGATTTTCATTACGAAACCGGCGGCATGTACGTCGGTTTCGGCTGCCTTGCTGTGCAAGGCTCTCTCTTTGCCGCCCGGCGAGCAGGCAAAGAGCGCTTCTCGTCACAAAAAATCGCCGTCTGGCGAGCTTTTGTAACAGCCCGAGATATGCCTGTCGTGCATTTCTTGGCTTCTTTCATAATGCTTTTTCTTGCCGCACAGGCGGCCTCATGGTAAAATGAAGCCAAAGGAAGGTGAACGCCATGGAACTGCGCGTTCTGCGCTATTTTCTCACCGTGGCCCGGGAGGAAAACATCACAAGGGCCGCGGAACGACTGCATGTTTCTCAGCCCGCCGTTTCCCGCCAGCTGGCGCAGCTGGAGGAAGAACTGGGCGTGAAGCTGTTCGTGCGCAGCAATCACCACATTACGCTGACGGAGGACGGACGAATGCTTCGCCGCCGTGCGCAGGAGATTGTCGATTTGACGGAAAAAACACAGCGCGATTTGAAGCGCCGCACGGCTGAATTGACCGGTGAAATTGCCATCGGCAGCGGCGAAGTGCGCAGCTTTTCCATGCTGGGCGCGATTCTTTTGGACTTTTCAGCGCTCTATCCGCAGGTGCGCTACACGCTGTTCAGCGGCAATGCCGATCGCATCAAGGAGAAAATCGAAAACGGAACGCTGGATTTAGGCTTGCTCGCCATGCCGGTGGATCTGCTGACATACGATTTTTTGCGCTTCCCTGTGGCGGAGGAATACGGCGTGCTGGTGCGCACGGACTCTCCGCTTGCCGGAAAGGAGGTGCTTACGCCGGAGGATTTGGTGAATGTGCCGCTGATGCTGCCCGAGCGCGTGCTGGTGCGCGGCGAACTGTCCAACTGGTTTGGCGACCTGTACGACCGGCTGAATATCCGGCTGACCTATAATCTGGTTTATAACGCCGCCATGCTGGTGCGGCAGAGGCTGGGCGCGGCGCTGTGCCTACGGCTGGATTGCATCTATGAGGATTTGACCTTTGTGCCCATTTCCCTGACCCTGGAAACCGGCTCGGCGCTCGTTTGGAAAAAGCATCAAACCTATTCGCCGGCTGTTTCCGCGCTGATTGCACACATCCAGGCAGCGTTTCGGCAACAAAAAAGCCATGACCCATCACCCAAACCGGTAGTTTGACTAGGGCGACGCCGCGCAAATGAGGCGGCGGCTGGCAAATGGATTTTTCGTCAGATGCAGATTTCGAAGATTTATTGGAGGTAAATCCAAGAATTGCATGCCGCAGATGGCGGAAAAGCCATCGCCCGACGCGCCGCCGAATTATGCGGTGGTGCCCTGGGCTCTGCAAGGGCATAGTGCCGGCAACACTCACACGCATTGAAGCTTCATCCGCCGTACCTCTTTCACCGGCAGCCCCCAAAGGGGACAGGTTGTCAAAAAAATGGAGGTGCGGCAGGCAGCGCGGCCACTCAAACATGGGGAGAACAGCGGCCGCAGGCCTGCCTGTTTTCGCGCCCACCTGCGGGCCGCTAACCCCTATGGCAGTTGTGCCCACCGGGTTCCTGCTTTCCTTAAGACGCTTGCCGGTGGGGTGAGGGGCGGAGTCCCTAAGCCTTGTGCCGCAATACTTTTTCCTGCGAATCAGCGTGGCCATGTTCGCGGGCGCGGAGGCTTGTTTTTTTCGACAGGCTGAAAACCCCACCGTCTTTGACAGCAGCGTTCTTTCCCCGGCAGGCAGCATACAAGCCCTTATTGCGCCAAAAACTCACGCAGCTTGCGTTGGTTGCGGTCCAAATTGGGGACAAGCACCATCATGTTTTGGACGGTTTCATCCGAGTACGCGCCGTCAAAGGGAACGTGCGCCGTTTCCAGCTTCAGTGAGCCCATGCGAGAAAACAGGGGCGACAGGGTTGCCAAATCCCCCAGGGTGCAGTCCGTATCCACCTGACGAATCAGTGAAACAGCCAAACGCATCAGGGAAAAGGCGCCCATTTCGGAAAGGGGTTGCAGCATGGCCTGCAAAAGCGTCTGCTGGCGTGAGGTACGCTGAAAGTCGCTGTCGATTTTCCGAATCCGGCTATAGGCCAGGGCCTGGCGGCCGTTCAGCCGCTGCGCGCCGCTTTCACTCAGCTGCAAATTGGCGTTTCCGGCGTCTTTCAGCAGCTTGTTCATATGCTTGCGCTCCGCTTCGCTCAGTTCTATCTCCACGCCGCCCAGCTGATCCACCACATCCACCAGGGTAGAAAAGTGTACCGTGGCATAGCGATCCACCCGCACGACAAACAGCGATTCCAGCGTTTCCTTCAGCAGCTTTTCTCCGCCGTACATGTAGGCGGCGTTCAGGCGCGTTTTGCCATGGCCCGGGATGGAAACATACAAATCCCGTAAAAAGCTGACCAGCTTCACCTGGCCGCTCTGGGGCGAAATCTGCGCCAGCATCATGGTATCGCTGCGTCCGGCCGCTCCTTCCTCGGCTGTGTCCACGCCGATGAGCAGCACGTTGAGCGTGCTTTCCTCCGCCAGCGCCGGCGTGCCGGAAAACCAAAGAAGGACCGCAGCCACCAGGGCGGCGATCCTTTTAACCGTTTGTTTCATGGGCCAATCCCTCCTCCATAGGTTCTATGGAAGAAACGCGGGAAGTATGCCCTTTGTTGCTGTTAAGTATAGTCAGTATCAAACTGCACAATCACATGATAGGAAGGATCCAGGGACTGGGCGTAGGCACGCAGGGAGCGGTACAGCAGTTCCTTTTCCTGGTAACCGGCAGGCACCACGCAGTCAAAAATCAGGTTGGTATGCTCCTGCCCCGGCACCATGCGAAAATCGTGCATGGAAAAGTCAGGGTCCAGGCTGCGCAGATAGTCGTTCATCTGCACGCGCAGGCGGTTGCTGGTTTCATCTGAAGTAACGATGGGGTCCATGTGGATGCAGATGGGAATGTGCAGCTTTTGCTCCACCTCCCGCTCGGCGCTGTCGATCATTTCGTGAATGGTCAGAATATTGCCGTCCGCGCTGACCTCCGCGTGTACCGACGCTACGCAGCGGCCCGGGCCGTAATCATGCACCACCAGGTCGTGCACGCCCAGGATTCCCTCATGCCGCATCAGCAGGTCGCGAATCGCTTGGATCATTTCCGGGTCCGGCTTGCCGCCCAGCAAACGGTCCAGGGTATCGCGGCACACGTCAACGCCGCCTTTGAGCACGATTACCGCCACCACCAGGCCGATGTACCCGTCCACGCTGAAGCCGAAAAACAAATTCACCAGCACGCTGGCCAGCACGGCTCCGGTGGACAGCACATCCCCCAGGCTGTCCTTGGAAGCCGCCAGCAGGGTGCCGTTGCTTACGGCGTTACCCAGCTTGCGGTAGTAACCATACAGCCACAGCTTGATCGCCACGCCCGCCGCCAGCGCCGCCGCCACCAGCCAGGACATGCTCAGGGGTTCCGGATGCAAAATGGCGGTGATGGAGTCCTTCAGCAGGCTAAATCCCATCAGCAGAATCAGCGCGCCCACCGTCAAGGAACCAATATATTCCAGCCGTCCATGACCAAAGGGATGCTCCTGGTCCACCGGTTTGTTGGACAGCCGCACAGTCACCAGGGTAACGATGCTGCCCGCCGCGTCGGACAAGCTGTTGGCGGCGTCGGCCATGACGGCCAGCGACCCGCTGACAACGCCCATCGTAAATTTTATGGTTGCCAAAAGCAGGTTGGCAAGGATGCCCGTAACGGCCGCCAGGGTGCCGTAGCGCTCCCTTACCACAGAATCGTTCACGTTTTGATAATTCTTGATAAAATGGCGAATCAACCACGTGGTCATGCCGCGCCGCCCTCCTTTTTTGGACTGTTTGGTGTTTTATGCAGGGATGTCGAAGTAGTATACCACAGTCTTCGCGCAGGAACAAGCCTTTTGGCCCTGGTTTTCATCGTCAGGCGGCAAAGACGCCGGGCCTGCCCGTTTAGGGCGGAGAAAGAGAAAAAAGCCGTTTGTTTTCAGGCTTTCCAGCGCTTTCTTTCTGCCAGAAACCGCCAAAGCCGGCCCTTGACAGTCCGGGACAAAGCGTCTATAATAAGCTGTCGGCTATATAGGCGAAGCGCATTTGCGCAAGCCTTGCTGTTTTGCAGATATATTCCCACTCCCTCGGCTTTCCCCGCCCAGCTGCGGCGGCCTTCGTCCTTGCAGCAACGGGTTTTGCTTACGAAAACGCTCTTTGCGGGCGTTTGTATGGGTATATAACGGTTGGCAGGATACAGAACCGAACGGTCTGTCTGAGTTCGGACGTCTTTTCCGTATGGAATCGACGTATCTCTTTCGTGCCATCACAAGCGAATCAACAATAGCCGCACGGGCCGCTGCCCGTGGGCTTTTCTGTTTGTTTCCAGGCAGAAGGCCGCCTGAATTGAGGAAAAAACGCTTGAAAAAACAACGTGCAGAAAGGAGCGAGACCAAACGATGCCAACGATTGTTGCCATTTTGATTGCCATTGCGGCAGCTGCGGCGGGCGTTGCCGGCGGCTATCAGTACCGCAGGCAGGCCAGCGAAAAGAAAATCGGCCGTACCGAGGAATACGCAAAAAACCTGTTGGAGGACGCCCAGCGTAAAGCGGACGAAAAGAAAAAAGAAACCATTCTGGAAGCCAAGGAAGAGGTGCTGCGCCTCAAAACCGAGCTGGACCGGGAGTGCCGGGAACGGCGGGCCGAGGTGCAGCGCAGCGAACGCCGTATTCTGCAGCGGGAGGAAACCCTGGATAAAAAGCAGGACGCCCTGGAAAAGCGGGAAGAAACCATCGCTCAAAAGCAAGACGATTTGCAAAAGCAGCAGGAAGAACTGGAAGCCGGTCAGGAAAAGCAGGTACAGGAGCTGGAGCGTATTGCCGGAATGACCCAGGACGAAGCCTGTCAGATGCTGGTAAACCGCATCCAGAAGGACGCCTATCATGACGCGGCCGCCATGGTGCGCGAGGTGGAAACCCGCGCCCGTGAAGAAGCCGAAAAGAAGGCCCGCAACATCATTGCGCTGGCTATTCAGAAGTGCGCCGCCGATCATGTGGCGGAAAGCACCGTATCCGTTATCAACCTGCCCAACGACGACATGAAGGGCCGCATCATTGGCCGCGAAGGCCGTAATATTCGGGCCCTGGAAACCGCTACCGGCGTAGACCTGATTATCGACGATACCCCTGAGGCCGTCATTGTGTCTGCCTTCGACCCCATTCGCCGTGAAATTGCCCGCCTCGCCGTGGAGCGGCTGATTATGGACGGACGTATCCATCCCGCCCGCATTGAGGAAATGGTGGAAAAAGCCCGCAAGGAAGTGGACAACCAGATTCGTGAAGCCGGCGAGCAGGCCGTGTTTGAAACCCATCAGCACGGAATTCATCATGAACTGGTGAAGCTGCTGGGCCGTCTGCGCTATCGCACCAGCTATGGTCAAAACGTGCTGAAGCACTCCATCGAGGTCAGTCATCTGGCCGGTATGATGGCCGCCGAGCTGGGCGCCGACGTGGCCCTGGCCAAGCGCGCCGGTCTGCTGCACGACATCGGCAAGGCGGTGGATCACGAGGCTGAGGGCACCCATGTAACCCTGGGCGCGGAGCTGGCCCGCAAGTATCGCGAAAGTCCCGACGTGATTCACGCCATTCTGGCTCATCACAACGACGTGGAGCCCCAGACCATTGAGGCCGTGCTGGTGCAGGCTGCCGACGCCATTTCCGCCGCTCGTCCCGGCGCACGCCGCGAAAGCCTGGAAAACTACATCAAGCGTCTGGAAAAGCTGGAGGAAATCGCCAATTCCTTCCCCGGCGTAGAAAAGTGCTTCGCCATTCAATCCGGCCGCGAGGTGCGCATCATGGTGAAGCCTGACGACATCACCGACGAGGGCACCAAGGTGCTGGCCAAGGAAGTGGCCAAGCGCATTGAAAAGGAGCTGGAATATCCCGGTCAGATTCGCGTGAACGTGATTCGCGAAACCCGCTCCACCGAATACGCCAAGTAACAACCGTTTCAAAAGGCGCCGGGCTTGTGAAAGCCCAACGCCTTTTCTTTTGGAAGGCGTCCTTTGGCTGCTAGCCTGAGCTCGCCGTGCAGCAAAAACCCTTGCTGTGCGAGCCTGCCGAAATCGACATACACGCCGCCGTTTCGGAATGAAAACCGAAGGCCGTGTCAAATTCGCCCAGGATGGGTTCTGCCGGCTGAGGCGTTTGGCTTGTGAAACCCAAGCGTCTTTTGTCGCTCAAAAAGCATTTGGGCCATCCTCACCCGTCAGCGGCGCTGCGTCCGGCTTCAAAAAACGGAATGACGGACAGCATGGGCTTTCTGCACATGCGCATTGGTTGTTTCCGCCTGAGCGGAGGATTCTGTTGCCTGGCTACATCAGCTTTTTCAATTTGCCCATTTTCCCGGCAAAGGGAGCGTAACGCAGGGCAATGTCCGGCTTGGGCAGACGGTTGAGCACGCTTTTCTTGTGCGAGAAGGTATCGAAGCTGTACTTGCCATGGTAGCCGCCCATACCGCTCTCCCCTACGCCGCCAAAGGGCATGTAGGAGGTGGCCAGATGCAGCACCGTATCATTGATGCAGCCGCCGCCAAAGCTGACCTGCTCCATCACCTGGCGCTGCACGTTTTTGTCTGTGCTGAACAGATAGAGCGCCAGGGGCTTGGGCCGCTGCTGAATGTGCCGAATGGCCTCGTCCAGCCTGCGGTAGGTCAAAATGGGCAGAATGGGCCCGAATATTTCCTCCTGCATCACCGGGCTGTCCCAGGCAACGTCCGTCAACAGGGTAGGGGCAATCCTGCATTGCGCAGGATCCAGCTGTCCGCCATGGCTCACAACGCCGCTGGAAAGCAGCCCCACCAGCCGGTCAAAATGCTTTTGATTGATGATTTTCGGCCATTCCGGATTCGCCAGAGGCGCGCTGGTATAC
Source organism: uncultured Clostridia bacterium (assembly GCA_934621485.1). Lineage (GTDB taxonomy): Bacteria > Bacillota > Clostridia > Christensenellales > Aristaeellaceae > Limiplasma. The sequence goes on along the minus strand of CAKTUS010000084.1, from coordinate 937 downwards.
ATGCGGCGGATTTCCCCAATCAAGGCTTCCACCAGTGCCTGTTCCCGGCTATGATGCACCAGCACATAGTCCGGAGCCACGCAGGTTTGTCCGGCGTTCAGGTATTTGCCCCAGGCTAAGCGGCGAGCCGTCAGCGCGATATCCGCCGTTTCATCTACAATCACAGGGCTCTTGCCGCCCAGTTCCAGGCTGACGGGGGTTAAATGGGCGCTGGCTTTTTCCATCACCATGCGGCCCACGGCGGGGCTGCCGGTGAAAAAGATGAAATCAAACGACTGTTCCAGCAGCCCGGCATTCTCCCGGCGGCCGCCCTCCACCACCGCCACATACTCCGGCGCGAACAGTTCCTGGGCCATACGGGCCACCAATGCCGATGTGGCGGGCGAATAGGCCGAAGGCTTCACCACGGCGCAATTGCCTGCGCAAATAGCGCCAATCAGCGGGGCCACGGTAAGCTGAAAGGGATAGTTCCAGGGGGACATGATCAGCGCCACGCCGAAAGGCTCGCTGTAAATGCGGCACCGGCCCGGCAACTGGCCAACAGCGGTTTTGGCGTGCAAAGGACGCATCCACCGCTTCAGGTTGCGCCTGGCGTCCTGCAATTCCTGCTTCACCATACATACCTCGGTCAGGTACCCTTCGTAAGCGCTTTTGCCAAGGTCCTGGGTAAGCGCGTCCAAAACAGCCTGCTCATTGCGGTTGATCCACGATTCCAAAGCCTGTAGCTGCTGCATGCGAAATCCATAGGGCTTGGTAGCCTGAGTGAAAAGGTACTCGCGCTGCCGCGCGACCAACAGGGTAAAATCTTCCATACGTAACGCCTCCCCTCCGGCCCTATTGTACCAGTTGGGCCGCCGCTTGGCCAGGGCAACAGCATTTAAGAATCAGCCGAAAAGAATCCGCAAGAAAGAGTCAGGGTCAAGGCAGGCCCAGTAAC
>CAKTUS010000083.1 GCA_934621485.1 uncultured Clostridia bacterium | reverse complement strand
TATTTACGGCCTTGATGTAAGCGGAGTCGCGAATCGCGTCGCCCACGTCGTCAAAGGCAATTTCGCCGGTAACGCCGGTGTATTTCACGCCGGGCAGGGCAGCCAGAACAGCCTTGGAATCGGTGCTGCCGGCAGCCTTCAGGGCCTCCAGCGCGGTGAAGTAGGCGTCATAGCCCATTACGCTGACGGCGGAAATCATGTCGTTGCCGCCGTTGTTGGTCAGGTATTCGCCGTCGCTGTTGAGCCACGCCTTGAAACCCTCGTCAAATTCGGGAGAACCGCCCTCCTGGTAGAAGGTGGTGATGATGACCTTTACATTGGTGCCCTTGGCCGCTTCAGCCACTTTGTTGTTGTCCAGCGTATCGCTGCCCAGAATGGGGAAGGCCACGTTCTGCCCCGCCGCCTGGCTGATGATCTGAGAAGAATAGGCGATGGATACAGGGCAGAAGAACACGTCCGCGCCGATGGCGGTGGCGTTGGACAGGTAAGAGGTGAAGTCGGAGTTGCCGGTGGGGAAAGTATCGGAGATAACCAGACCGCCCATTTCCTCAAAGGCTTTCTGGAAGTAGTAGCACAGGCCCACGTCATAGTCGTTGCCCAGTTCGGCCAGGCAGTAAGCGGTGCGGGCGCCCAGCTCCTTGAAAGCGTAGTTGGCAAGCACGGTGCCCTGGAACGGATCCAGGAAGCAAATGCGGAAGTAGTGGCTGTTGCCCGCCGTTACCTGAGGATTGGTGCAGGTAACGCCAATGGCGGGAATCCCCGCGTCGGCAAAGTACTGGGAACCGGCAATGGAAACGCCGGAGCCATAGGAGCCCAGAACCACGCTCACGCCCTCGCTCACCAGCTGCTGGGCGGCGGAAGGCGCCTTGTCGGTAGAGGAGCCGTTATCGGCGTACACAAGCTCCACCTTGTAGGTTTCGCCGCCGATTTCCACCGTGGGCTGCACGCTGTTGGCGTACTGCATGCCCAGTATTTCCTGCTTTCCGCCGGCTCCGCTGTCGCCGGAAGCAGGTTCAAACACGCCGATTTTGACAACGCCCTCGCCCATGGCGAAAGCGGGAATCACCATCAGAACCGCCAGAAGAATTGCGAATAACTTTTTCATGGGGTGTCGCCTCCTGAATATGGAATATCTGGTTACGGGCAAAATTATATGCGCGCAAGCCTAAAAATGCAATACCGAAGAAGTGAAAATGCATCAGAAATACAAAGAAACTTATGCAAAAGTGCATATTGGCAACGAAAAGCACCTGTTTTGGAATTTTCTTCTTCTGCCGTGAAAAAGGACAAAATTGCAACTTTTCGCTTTTGAAGTGCATACAATTTTCTGCTCAAAATGTATAAAGCCTTATTACGAAAGGCTTTCAGTCTGTCGAAAAAACCCTGAGAGGTATCGGAGGGCCGCTGCCCTCTGATTTTGCTTCCGAAACCGGCGGCGTGTATGTCGGCTTCGGCTGCCTTGCTGGGCAAGGCTTTCCTTACGCTCTTTGCCGCCCGGCGAACCGCAGGCGAGCAGGCAAAGAGTGCTTCTCGGCAGAAAGGCTCGCCGTCTGGCGAGCTTTTTGGACGACCTGAAAGCCTTATTACGCAAGGATTTGCGAACCTTGACGCTGAATGTGCGCCGGGCAGGCCAGGCATTTGCAATGTTCACAATCTGGTCATTGACAATCGAGCGGGCGGCGGATAGAATAAAACAGTTCAATTTTGAACTATTCATTTTCGAAAGGTGTGACGGAGCATGGAACGGCATCTGGCGGCGGCGCAGCTGGTGCAAAACGCCCGAAAATTCATGGACGCCTACGGCGTGCTGATGACTCCCATGTGCCAGGAAACCGGCATGCCGCGAACGGCGCTGGATATATTGCTGTTTTTGGCTAACAACCAGGGCTATGACACGGCCGGGGACATTTGCCGCTATCGGGGCCTGAAGCCGGGAATCGTCTCGATGCATGTGGAAACACTGGTAAGGGAAGGCCTGCTGGAACGGCAGAACGTGCCGGGAGACCGCCGCAAAACCCGTTTGGCGTTGACGGACAAGGCCCGGGACCTGGTGAGCAGGGGCCGGGCCGTACAACGGGAAATGGCCCAACAAATGATGGAGGGCCTGACCCGGGAGGATATCCGCCATTTTTGCCGTTGCCTGGAAGTGTTCGACCAGAACCTGGACCGCATACGGCAGGGTGCAAAGCGCTCCGCCGCGTATACCAAGGGAAAAGAAGGAGAGAGAGAAAGATGCTGAAACTGCTGAAAAACATGCGCCGGCGGGAGGCGCTGATGGCGCTTTTGTGCGCGGCGCTGGTGCTGGGCCAGGTGTATTTTGACCTGACGCTGCCTGATTACATGACGGATTTGACCGCCCTTATCAAAACGCCGGGCAGCCAGACGGCGGATATTTGGAACGTGGGGATCAAAATGCTGGGCTGCACCCTGGCCAGCGCGCTGCTGGCCGTGGCCTGCGGCTATTTGGCGGCCCGCGCTGCCTCCGGCTTCAGCTACGCCGTGCGCAAAAAGCTGTTTGAGCACGTGATGGATGTGGGCAGTCAGGAAATGCAGGATTTTTCCGTTCCCAGCCTCATCACCCGCACCACCAACGATATCACCCAGATTCAGATGATCGTGGCCATGGGCCTGCAAATGCTCATCAAGGCTCCGGTTATGGCTGTGTGGGCGGTAATCAAGATTCTGGGCAAGAGCACCGAGCTTTCCATGGTAACGGCCGGCTTTGTGGTGGTGCTGTGCGCTATTGTGCTGGGCATTATGCTCACCTGCCTGCCCCGCTTCCGCATCGTGCAGAAGCTGACGGACCAAATCAACCGGGTGGCCCGGGAAAACCTGACCGGCATCAACGTAGTGCATGCCTTTAACGCTGAGGACTATCAAAACGAGAAGTTTGACGGTCCCAGCAAAAAGATGTATCAGACGCAGCTGAAAAACCAGCATCTGTTCGCTGTGATGATGCCTGCCATGAGCCTTGGCATGAACGGCCTGTCTTTGGCTATCTACTGGCTTGGGGCGGCGCTGATTAACAACATTCCCCTGGCCCAAATGGGGAACCGGCTGACCATGTTTGGCAATGTGGTGGTGTTCGGCACCTACGCCACGTATGTGGTCATGTCCTTTATGATGATGGTGATGATTTTTATGATGCTGCCCCAGGCGCAGGTATCCGCCGAGCGCATTAACGAGGTGCTGGACTGCCGGGCCCATATTCTGGAGGGCCAAAGCCGGGGCGGCGCGGAAAAGGGCGTTGTGGAGTTTAAGGATGTGTGCTTCCGCTATCCCCATGCCGCGGAGGAGGAATTGAGCCACATTTCCTTCAAGGTGAACCGGGGCGAAACCCTGGCGATTATCGGCGCCACCGGCAGCGGCAAAACCACCCTGGTCAGCCTGATTCCCCGCTTCTATGATGTTACCTCCGGCCAGGTGCTGGTGGACGGCGTGGATGTGCGGGATTATGGCTTTGACGCGCTGTACGACAAGCTGGGCTATGTAACCCAGAAGGCGGTGCTGTTTGCCGGCAGCATCCGTGACAATGTGTTCTTTGGTCAGAGCGCAGCCCGGGAAAACGACGAAAATCTGAACCGCGCCATTGCATTGTCCCAGGCGGAGGAGTTTGTGGACAAACTGCCGGAAAAAACCGAGTACAAAATCGCTCAGCAGGGGCGCAACGTATCCGGCGGCCAAAAGCAGCGCTTGTCCATTGCGCGGGCCCTGGCCCGCGACCCGGAAATTCTGATTTTTGACGACTCCTTCTCCGCTCTGGATTATCGCACGGACGCGCGGCTGCGTGAGGGGCTGGCCAAGCAGCTGCACGACGCCACCAAGATTATCGTGGCTCAGCGCATCAGCACCATTCGCCACGCGGACAAAATTCTGGTGCTGGATCACGGCGAAGCGGCCGGCATGGGCACCCATGAGGAACTGATGAAAACCTGCGACATTTACCGCGAAATCGCCGCGTCCCAGCTGAGCGCGTCGGAGCTGGCCTAAGGAGGAAACCGCTATGATGAGAAGAAATATGGGCGTTACGGAAAAGGTGGATGTGAAGGCGGCCCTGGGCCAAACGGCCGCCTACAGCCGTCGGGGCCTTCGCATGACCGTTGTGGCGTTGGTGCTGGCGGCGATGGGCGCGGTGCTCACCATCATCGGCCCCAACAAGATTGGCGGCATCGCCACGCTGATGTCTCAAGGGCTGACCACCGGCATCGATTTGGCGGCTATTGCCCGCATCGGCCTGTTCATGGCCGTGCTGTATGGGCTCAGCGCGTTGTTTACCTTTTTGCAGCAGTACATCATGTCGACCGTTACGCTGGATATGTCCTACCGGATGCGGGCGGAGCTGTCCGCCAAAATCAACCGGGTGCCCCAAAAGTACTTTAATCAGCACTCTCAGGGCGATATTCTCAGCCGCATTACCAATGATGTGTCTACCCTTCAACAGGGCCTCACCAACAGCTTGCCCACCATTATCAGCGCCGCCACTCAGTTTGTGGGCTGCCTGGTGATGATGTTTGCAACTGAATGGCGGCTGGCGCTGGCGGCGCTGGTTATCACCCTGGGCGGGCTGGCGCTGATTGTGCTGATGATGACGAAATCCCAACGGTACTTCACGGCCCGGCAGGAAAGCCTTGGCGCGCTGAACGGCTATGTGGAGGAAATGTATTCCGGCCATCAGGTGGTGCGTATTTCCCGCGCCGGCCGGGAGGTGAAAGGCCATTTTGACACCCTGAACCAGGCTGTGTACGACGCCAACTGGCGCTCTCAATTTCTTTCCGGCGTGATGCAGCCGCTGATGAACGTGGTGGGAAACGTGGCCTATGTGGCGGTGTGCGTGCTGGGCTCCATTCTTACCATGAACGGCGTGATTGACTTTGGCGTAATTGTCTCGTTCATTTTGTATGTGCGCCTGTTCACCACGCCCCTGACCCAGATTGCGCAGGGATTGACCAACATGCAGACCGCCGCTGCCTCGGCCCACCGCATCTTTGACTTCCTGGGCGGCGAGGAGCTTAGCGATGAGAGCGCGAAGCCGGCGGAGACGCCTCAGGTACAGGGAGCCGTCACCTTCGACCATGTGCGCTTCAGCTATCCCGACACCCCGGACAAGGTCATCATTAAGGATTTTTCCGCTCAGGTGCAGCCTGGTCAGAAGGTGGCCATTGTGGGCCCTACCGGCGCTGGCAAAACCACCATGGTCAATCTGCTGATGCGTTTCTTTGAAATCAACAGCGGCCGCATCCTGATCGACGGTACGCCCATTTCCGATTTGCGCCGGGAAACCGTGCACGGTTTGTTTGGCATGGTGCTTCAGGATACCTGGCTGTTTGAGGGCACTGTGCGTGAAAACCTGGCGTACAACATGCAGGGCATGACCGATGAAATGCTCATGCGCGTATGCCGGGCCTGCGGGCTGGAAAAGTTTGTTCATTCCCTGCCTGACGGGCTGGATACGGTGCTTTCAGAAAGCGTAGCCATTTCCGCGGGGCAAAAGCAGCTGTTGACCATTGCCCGGGCCATGCTGCAAAACGCGCCCATGCTGATTCTGGACGAGGCAACCTCCTCGGTGGATACGCGCACGGAACTGATGATTCAGCAGGCCATGGACCGGCTGACCCAGAACCGCACCAGCTTTGTGATTGCCCATCGCCTGTCTACCATCAAAAACGCCGATTTGATTCTGGTGATGCGGGACGGCGATGTGGTGGAAAGCGGTACGCATGAAAGCCTGATGAAGAAGGGCGGCTTCTATGCCGACCTGTACAACAGCCAGTTTGAACAGGCGGCATAAGAAAACCAATCCCAGGCGCGTTGGCTTTGGCGGCCTTGCGCAGAGAACCTTCTGCCGCCGGGCGTGACATAGGCAAGAGGCCAAACGCCCCTCTTAGCGCCAAATCCAGCCAAAGGCGGTTCAGACTGTCGAAAAACCCTTTTGGGGGAACTGTCAGAGGGCGTTTACGGCTTGACCGAAAACAGTGCCGACAGCCTTGAGCAAAAAGCTGAGCCTGCCAGAGAAGGGAGCCGCCTGTCGAAGAACCCGGGCCGGAAGGGGGCAGAGCAGCGCCGGGCGGGGCGTTTGCGGCGGAAGACTTCGCCGCCGGGCGGTTTTGGGAACGGCCGGATTCGCGGCAGGCTGCGGCTCCTCTGCCGGCGTTCCCTTCAAGAAATTCTTTGGTCACGATGAGCGGACGCTGCGAAAGCCGTCTGCGCAAAAGGAGGATGGATAGCGCCATGACGCAGAAAAAAACGCGCCATCACAAGCTAAGTCGCGTCTTTGAATGGATTTTGTTTGGATCGTTGTTTGCGGCGGTGATGTACACCGCCGTTCGCCTGGCTTATGCGCCCGGCGAAATAGAGGCCGGACAGCCCTATCAGAAAACCCGCAGCGATTACCTGCTGATGCTTACGCAGTGCCTGCTGGGCCTGGCGGTTATGACGCTGCCCTCCCGGGCCGCCCGGAGATGGAAGCTGCCGGTGCCGGATATGCTGTACTGCCAGTACTACATGTTTCTGTATTGCGCTATTTTTCTGGGCGAGGTGTTTAACTTTTATGATCTGATTCCCTTCTGGGATACGCTGCTGCACTCCTTTTCGGCCGTTATGCTCAGCCTGCTGGGCATTACCATCGTGGATGTGCTGAACCGTTCCGGGCGCATTTCCGTATCGCTGAGTCCCGCTTTTACGGCAGTGTTTGCCTTCTGCTTTGCCCTGGCGCTGGGCGCGGCGTGGGAAATCTATGAGTATTCCCTCGACGGGCTGCTGGGGCTGAACATGCAGAAGTTCCGCACGGCGGAGGGAGAAATACTGGCGGGCCGCGCCGCTTTGCAGGATACCATGGAAGACCTGATTTGGGACGGCGGATCGGCCCTGTGCGCGTCGCTGGTCTGGTACGGCCTGAATCATCGCAAGGGAAAAGGCAGGATTGGGCTGAAAGATGGCGAATCCTAAAAGAGGCTGTCGCGGTGAAAGGACACAGCCATACAGAAGAAGGAGGCGCCGGCATGCTTTGGCAACAGATTGGGTTTGTGGCAATGGGCTTTCTGCTGGGGAGCATTCTGTTCAGCTACCATATTCCGCTGTGGATGAAGCATATCGACATTGTGAAAGAAAGCCTGGATCATAATCCGGGCACCTTTAATGCCATTCATCTGGCGGGGCTGCCGGTGGGGCTGCTGTGCCTGGCGGCGGACCTGGCCAAGGGCTTTTTGCCGGTGTGGCTGTCCATTCGCTGCCTGGGATTTGCTTTTCCGCTGCTGCCGCTGGTGCTGGCTGCACCCGTAGCGGGCCATGCCTTTACCCCCTGGTATGGCTTTCGGGGCGGCAAGGCGATTGCTGCGTCCTTCGGCTCGCTCATGGGGCTTTTGCCTTTTAGCTGGGCGGTGCTGATTCTGGCTTTCTGGTATGTGCTGTTTGCAGCGGTCATCGGGCTAATGCCCCACGAGTGGTGCAGCGTGGTTTCGTTTTTCTGCTTTGCGGCCTCCTGCGCCGTGCTGGCCATTGTGTTTCGGGATGGCAGGCTGCTGCCGGGCTATGCGGTGCTTGCCGCTATGCCCATCTACAAAAACTATCGCGATTTGCTGGCTCCCAGGGATGCGGCCAGCCTGACCCGCCGGGAACGCGCCGTTCGCCTGGGAAGAAAGGAAGAGCAAGAAGGAGCAGACCGGATTTGACCCTGACGTCTTTCATAAATCAAAGAAAAATCTGGAAAGGGGAGCGTTATGATGGAACAACTGGGAGAAACGGTTCGCAAGCTGATTTTGGCAGGCATTGGCGCTGTAGCGGTTACCAAGGAAAAGGCTGCCGGAGTGTTGGAAGAACTGGTGAAGCAGGGAGAACTGACGGTGGAGCAGGGCAAGGTGCTCAACGAAGAACTCAAGCACAACATCAAAGAAGCCGTGCGTGAAAACGTGCAGGTAAACGTGACAACCACCGCCGACGACCTGATGAACGCGGTAGAGGACATGGACGAGGAACAGCTGGAAAGCTTGAAGCAGCGCATTGAAGCCGCCCAACAGGCCCGTACTGCGGAAGAATCGGCCGCCGAAACGGAAAAAACCGATACCACAGAGGAATGAGGAAGGGTTATGCCGATACGAACGGAAACCAAGAGCGACAACCGCGCCCGTTTGATGGAAATCATGGACGTGGTGCGCCGTCATGATATCACCCGCGGCATGTCGCCGGAAAAGCTGTGCGCTATCATTGAGGAATTGGGTCCCACCTTTATCAAGCTGGGGCAGATTCTCTCCATGCGGTCGGACATTCTGCCAAAGAGCTACTGTGACGCGCTGAAAAAGCTGCGCAGCGACGTTGCTCCCATGCCCTATGCCCAGGTGGTTTCCATTGTGGAAAACTCCTATGGCCGCCCGCTGAACGAGGTCTTTGCGTCTTTTGATGAAAAGGCGCTGGGGAGCGCTTCGATTGCGCAGGCTCACGCCGCCGTATTATTGGACGGACAGCCTGTGGTGGTAAAGGTGCAGCGAGAGGGAATCCACGATGTAATGAGCCGCGATATCATGCTGCTCAAGCATGCCTGCAAGGTGCTGAAATACGCCCCTGTGGGCGGGCTGGTGGACTTCAATCAGGTGCTGGACGAAATGTGGCTGGTGGCCCAGGAGGAAATGAATTTCCAGACTGAAGCGGCCAATCTGGAGCGTTTTCATCAGCTGAACGAGGATGTGGCGTTTGTTACATCGCCTGCCTTGTGCCGAGAATATACCACCACCCACGTGCTGGTGATGGAGCGCATTGACGGCATCGCCATTGACAACCGGCAAGCGCTGATCGACGAAGGCTACGATCTGGCTGAAATTGGCGCCAAACTGGCGGACAATTATGTGCGCCAAATCATGACGGACGGCTTTTTTCATGCCGATCCCCATCCAGGCAACCTGCGGGTTCGGGACGGTAAAATTGTCTGGCTGGATATGGGCATGATGGGCAGCCTGTCCGACCGGGAACGGGACCTGATAGGCAAGGCGGTTACGGGCGTGGCCCGCGGGGACATCAATCTGTGCCGGGACGCTGTGTTGGGGCTGGGTGTGTTCCAAAAGCAGCCGGATCACCGGCAGCTGTACCGCGATATTGAAGATTTGCTGGACAAGTATGGCAGCATGGATTTGGGCAGTATGGACCTGGCCAAGGTATTTGAGGACCTGACCGATGTGATGAAGCGCAACGGCATTGGCATGCCGGGCAGCCTGACCATGCTGGCCCGCGGATTGGCCACTGTGGAAGGCGTGGTTGCCGATCTGAGTCCGGAAATCAACGTGATGAGCGTTGTAACCGCTCGCATGAGCGACCAGCTGTTTCAAGGCATCGACTGGCGCACGGAGATGGCTCAGGATGCCCGCGCTTTGTATGAAAGCGCCCATAAGTCTTTGGAAATCCCGTCGCTGATGGCCGACGTGCTTCGAACCGGGCTGAAGGGTGAAGCCAACTTGGGCATTGAGCATCATCCCGGCGACGATATGACGCGGCTGGCGCGGGAAATCGTGCTGAAGCTGAGCTCGGCGTTGATTGCTGCCGCTCTGCTGCTGTGCGGGGGCCTGCTGCACGGCGTGCCACCCCTGCTGGGCAGTTTATCCTGGTGCAGCGCGACGTGCTTTGCGCTGGCAGCCGTTACTCTTGGCTGGGCTTTTTGGTGGAAGAAACGCAAGAAATAAAAAAGTGCGGCGCATCCCCCTGTCAGGGAGCGCCGTACTTTCTTCCTGATTTCGTCAAAAACCCCTTGACAAATTGGCAAGGGCTGAATATAATAATTAGCGTTGCGGCTGCCGCAATAAATCGACCATGGAGAGTTGGCTGAGTGGTCGAAGGCGCACGACTGGAAATCGTGTTTACGTTAATAGCGTAACTAGGGTTCAAATCCCTAACTCTCCGCCACACCCCGAAGTCTTTGTTTATAAGGCTTTCGGGGTTTTTTGATGCTTCTGGGAAAACAACGGTTCTTTCAGGAAAAAAGGCAAATCGTGAAATTCGCTTTTGAACAGGAATCGTGTTGGCGGGTTGTTTCGTTCACAGAAGGGCGGGGAGTGGCTCGAGGCTGCCGGCGAGCGCCGTTTTTCTTGAGAACAGCCAGCCAACGGAAGGAAAGAACCGGCCCGCATCGTGGAAACGGCTCCTGCCTTTCTTCTTTCGCTCATGATGGCTCTTCCATTTTGAAACGGTTTCAGGTATGATGCTTTTGGAAGAAAGGGTTTCGTTTTGAAACGGTTTTCAGCGCCTGTTACGATGTATTTGTTCCTCCTTTAATATGGACAGGCATGGCCAACTCGTTACCCAAACCGTTACCGGCAAGGGCCTTTCCGCACGCAGAAAAGCAGTCTGCCATCCTCCTTTCTTTGAAAACAATACGCGAAGTTTGCAAGATAAGGGTGAGAAGTTTCGTATGAAGGTTTATTTTGCGCCGCTGGAAGGCGTTACGGATGTGATTTTTCGCCGGGTGCATCATGCCACTTTTGGCGGCGTACAAAAGTATTTCATTCCGTTTGTCAGTCCGTCCCAGTCCCTTTCCTTTAACGTGCGGGAAAACGCCGAACTGTCGCCGCGGGAAAACCAGGGAGTGCCGGCAGTGCCGCAGGTGCTGTCCAAAGACGCCGGACTGTTTGTGGCCATGACTCGCTTTTTGCGGGATGCAGGCTATACGGAGGTGAATCTGAACCTGGGCTGCCCGTCTGGGACGGTAACGGGTAAGGGCAAGGGAGCGGCCATGTTGAAAGATGTGGGAGCGCTGAAGAGGTTTTTGGATCAGGTGTACGCTCAAAGCGTACTGCCGGTTTCTATCAAAACCCGCATCGGCTTTGATACAGACAGTCAGTGGCCTGAGCTGCTCAAACTGTTTGGCGACTACCCTGTCGCAGAGCTCATTGTACACCCTCGCACCCGGGCTCAGGCATATGCGGGCCGGGCGCGCCGGGAGGTGTGCGCCGATATGGAAACGCTGGGAGAGATTCCCTTTGTGTATAACGGCGATTTGTTTTCGCCGCGAGACTGCCGGGAATTGGCTGCGGACTATCCCGGCGTTCATGCGGTAATGCTTGGCCGGGGACTGGCGGCAAACCCGGCGCTGGCCCAGGAGGTGAACGGTGGCCCTGCCATTACGGTGGAAGCGCTGCGTATTTTTCATGACCGGTTGTACCGGGCTTATGCGCAGGGATGGCCCGAGGTGGCGGCAGTGGGACGCATGCACCTGGTGATGCAGTATTTGTCCCATTGTTTCCAAGACCCGGAAAAGCCTCGCAAGGCCATTCGGAAAGCCACCACCATTGAGGCGTACAATCAGGCTGTGCAGGGCTTGTTTGACCAGTGCGAACTAAAGCGGCAGCCCGCCTATGAGCCGGGTCCGAAGGGGTGAACGGCTTGCATTCGTCTGGAAGTTGCGTTATACTGAATCCGAAGCAATTCACAAAAGACAGGGGATAGAGCTTTGAAACAGTGCTTTCGGCGTGTGGGAAAGTGGGTGCTTTTGCTGGCAGGGCTGATTGCCTGCTACACGGCGGCGCTGCTGGCCGTGTACCTCATCCCGGACGAATGGGTGAAAGACCACGTCCAATCAGCCGTGGCCATTCTGGAAGAAGAAGGCGACGGCGGCTATGCCAACTATTTTTGGCATAGCGCCTACGGAATTACCGATAATCTGACCGATACAGAAATGTTCCGCGGAATGCTCAAGAATGGGCGCACAACGGCTCAGGCCGCAATGCGCATCGACTATTCGCGCTATTGGCATGGCTATGCCGTAACTCTGCGGCCGCTGTGCGTCGTGCTGAGTATAATCAATTTGCGCTTTCTCAATATGATGCTGCTGTTCGCCCTGTTTGTGCTGTGCTACTGGCACTGCCGCAAGCGGCTGGGCGCG
>CAKTUS010000082.1 GCA_934621485.1 uncultured Clostridia bacterium | reverse complement strand
ACGCTGTTGGAGGAAAGCATGGCAAAACCGGTCTGGCGGCAGGCCATCACGTCGGCATGATCGCCGAAGATGGACAGCGCGTGGGCAGCCAGAGCGCGGGCGCTGACGTGGAACACGCAGGGCAGCAGCTCGCCGCTGATTTTGTACATGTTGGGGATCATCAGCAGCAGGCCCTGAGAAGCGGTAAAGGTGGTGGTGAGCGCGCCAGCCGCCAGGCTGCCGTGCACGGCGCCAGCCGCGCCCGCTTCGGACTGCATCTCGCTTACATGAACGGTCTGGCCGAACAGGTTTTTCGTGCCATGGGCCGCCCAGTCGTCAACCACTTCCGCCATGGGAGAGGAAGGGGTGATGGGGTAAATGGCCGCCACGTCGCTGAATGCATACGCTACGTGGCCTACGGCGGTATTGCCGTCAACGGTCATTTTGGTTGCCATTGTGTGTCCCTCCTGAATCGTATTATTGAAAGCCGCCGGCTTGTTTTCGAGGACAAACGAGCGGAAGTTTCCAATATGCCTATTATAAAATGTTGCATGGGCCTTGTCAACCGAAAAACGCGCGTCTTGTCAAGCTTTGGCTGGATATGTTATAATTTCTACATCATATGTCGGTTTTTGACCGGCGGTATGGAGGGTATGTTTCATGCGGCTTTCCCGGCAAAACCATTGGCATGTTTTCGGTTGGTTTGTATTGGCTTTTACTTTTTCCACCCTGGTGTTGATGGAGCTTTCCTACGAACGCGGCCTTTGGATGCTTACCTCCTATGGGGCGCCCCTGACGTTTGCTTTTTTCGGCGCTTCGCTGGCGCGCGGCCATTGGAAAGGCGGCATGTGGCTGGGCCCTGTGTTTCTGGCCTGGTTTGTGTTAAGCCGGGTGCTGTTGGGCGAGCATTATCTGGAGGAGTCTCAAACCAATTTTTTTCTGCTGTGCACAGCCTATCTGACGGCCCTGCCCTTCGCCGGCGCCGTCGACCGGGACGGCCGCCGCAAAGGATTGCTGCTGACGTGCGCCTTAACGGCTTTTATCACCTCTGTGCTGGCGTGGATTGGCGTGGCGGCCGCGCTGAGCGGAGAGCGCTTTACCCTGCCTGTGCTGGGCAGTTCCTTTTATCTCACCGGCGGGCGACTATGGGCTTTTGACCGCCACCCCAACATGGCGGCCTGCATCTGGCTGCTGGGCCTGTTTGCGGTGGCTTATCTGGCTTTAACCATTCGGAAAAAGTGGTTCATTCCCCTGGCTCTGGTTCTGGCGCTCGGGCTGTGGATCGGCATTTCGTTCACGGTATCCCGCACGGTTATGCTGCTATGCGGCAGCGCGGCGGCCATCGCCGCGTTTCTGCTGCTGCGGCGCAGCCGCCTGAAGCCCGGCTGGCTGCGGGTGGCCGTGGCCGTATTGGCTGCTCTGCTGGCCGCCGTGCTGGTATACAAGGGCTTTACCTGGACGGCCAGCGCCGCTTCCCGCCTGTCCGCCGGCGCGGAAGCCGAAACGGCTCAAACGGTTGCCGAGCCCACCAGGGCTCCGCTGCAAATCGGCGTGCGTCCCTTGGAGAACGATTTGAAAACCATGACCGGGCGCACCCGGGTTTTCGAAGGCTTTTTTGATTTGGTCAGGCACCGGCCCAAGGTGCTGGCGCTGGGCGTGCTGAACAAAAACCTGACCATCGAGCTGAACCGCTATATTCCGCATGACACCTTGGCGGTCTTTCATCATGCGCACAACTCCTATATCCAGGTCACGCTGAACCTGGGCCTGCCCGGCCTGGCCCTGGCGCTGTGGTTCACCTGGCTGGCCCTGCGCAGCGGCGTTCGCATCCTGCTGCTTTCGCCCGGGAGCCGCACCTCCGCCGCTGAAAAGCTGATTCCTATCATCTGCCTTACGCTGCTCATTTCCACCATTTCCGAGGTGTATCTGTTTACCGATCAGTTTCCCATGTGCAACTTCTGGTTCTTCCTATGTCTGGGCTATGCGCTTCAGATTGAAAAACGGCTGAAAGCGGAAAGCGTGGCAAAGGCATGAAAACTGCGTTGCGACGGTATGCGCCGGGCGCGTTTCTTGCACTGACGGGCGTCTGCATGGCGCTGCTGCTTTCCGCCCTGCCCGCACAGCCCTGGGGCTGGGCCGCCTGTGGGCTGGCGCTGGGGGCCGCCGCCTACGGCAACGCCCGTTTCTTTGCCGAAACGGACCGGCGTCTCAAAACCTGTTTCGGCGTGCTGGGCCTGCTGTTTGTCACGGCCACGGCGCTGGGCCTGCGGCTGGATTTCCACGAGGAAACCGGCTGGGCGGCTCTGCTGCTCTGTGTGGGAACGGGGCTGTGTCTGGGGCCTGCCGCCGGGGAGGGCTTCGCCGCCCTGGCGCGTTTGCTGCGCAAGGGCAAAACACCCATTGGGCTTTCCTCACGCCAGGCATTCTGGCTGTGCCTGGCGCTGCTGGTTGTGTGCTGGCTGCCGGTGGCGCTGGCCTTTTTCCCGGGAATTACAGGGTATGACATTGACAATCAGTTCCGGCAGATTCAAACCGGTCAATACACCACTCACCACCCGCTGCTGCATACCCTGCTGATAGGCGGCTGTATGCGCTTATTGGGCGCCACGGCGGGATATGCGCTGTATACCGGCCTGCAAATGGCGGCGCTGGCCGCAGCCATCGCCTACGCCATGAGCTATCTGGCTTCCATTCGCTGCCCCAAAGGACTGTGGATGGGGCTCGTCGTCTTGTTTACGCTGGCTCCCCAGCATGCCGTCATTGCGGTCAGCGGCACCAAGGACGTGCTGTTTGCGGCCGCGCTGCTGATGTTTGTGGTTTCAGCCTGCTGCCTGTACCGGGACCCTGAAAGGGAAAAAACCGTCCGGCCCCTGGCGCGGTGCCTCCTTTGGGGCGCTTTGGCCTGCCTGATGCGCAACGGCGTAGCCTGGGCCTTTGGGCTGGCGGGGCTAGCGGGCCTGCTGTTTGCCAGACGCCTCCTGGGGTGGCGTATGCCGCTGTGTCTGGCCCTGAGCGCCGCGTTGTCCCTTTGCGTTAACGGAGGGCTGAAGGCGGCGCTGCATACGCCGGACATAGGTCTTACCGGCGAGGCGCTAAGCATTCCCTGCCAGCAGCTGGCCCGGGTTTACGCTCTGGGCGAGGCCGACGAAGCCGAGGGGGAGGAGATTCTCTCCCGGGTGCCCTATGCCGCCGATTACGAGCCTCAGCTGTCGGATAACGCCAAGAGCGCTGTTTTCTTTGGCCACAAGCCTGAACGGCTGGTTTCTTTTTTCAAGCTCTGGGGCCGTGTGGGCCTGCGCCATCCCAGCGCCTATCTGGATGCTTTTCTGTACACCACAAAGGGCTACTGGTATGTGGCGGACGATTCCTTCGCCACCATTTACGACGCTCAGCCCAACGACGCCCGTGGCGTGCTGATGCTGCGCCCTGCGGTGGGAACGGGGATTCAGGAAAAAAGCCTTCTGCCCGGGCTGAAGGCCCTGTGGAAGCGACTGTTCGAGGAAAACGGTTTTCGCCGCTTCCCGGCGCTGTGGCAGCTGCTGCACCCAGCTGTATACAGCTGGCTGGCGGCCTTTGCGTTCACGTGGGCCGTGTGGCGGAAGAAGAATCGCTTCGCCCTGTTGTGCGGCGCGGCGCTGGCGGAAACGGCGCTGAAGCTTCTCGGCCCCTGCTGCCTGATCCGCTATCAATACGACCTGATGCTCATCGCCCCGGTGCTCCTGGGCGTCATTGCGTCCCCTGCAAAGGAGGAGATCGCCCCGTGAACCCGTTGGTCAGCATTTGCGTTACCACCTACCGGCATGAAAAGTACCTGGCTCAAACCCTGGACAGCCTGCTTTCCCAGCAGGTAAATTTTCCTTTTGAAATTCTGATTCACGACGACTGCTCGCCCGACGGCACTGCGGACATCATCAGGGACTATGCGCGGCGGTATCCCGACCGCATTTTCCCCCTGTACGAAACGGAAAACCAGTATTCCAAGAACATTCCCATTAACGAAACCTTCAACTTTCCCAGGGCCCGGGGGAAATACATCGCCCTGTGCGAGGGAGACGATTACTGGCTGAATCCGCAAAAGCTTCAGCGGCAGATAAGCCATATGGAAGCCGATCCGGGCTGTACCTTTTCCTTTACCAACGGGATGATTCACGATGAAAGCGGACAAACCCCCGACCGGGTGTTTTTGCCTTATTACGAAAGTGAGCGTCCTTTTTTGAAGCCGGAAAGCAGCCCGTATACGCTGGCGGAGATCGCCAGGCTCAGCTTTATTCCCACCGCCAGCTTTGTGTTTCGCACCGATGCGCTGCGGGGACTGCCTGCGGAGTTTCGAAACAAAATGTGCCAGCACGGCGATTTGCGCATGAAGCTGTACCTGACCGCCGCAGGCCACGCCTGGTATGAAGCCATGGAGGGCTGCGTGTACCGGGAAAACGTGCCCACCTCCGCCTTCCAGGTGTGGAAAAAAGAGAAGCGCAACCAGCTGTTTCAGCGCTGCGAAACCGTGGTGGACATGGTGGAGGATGTGAACCGCTACAGCGGCGCAGCGGCGCAGGAAGCCCTGTACGCCGTTCGCGACCACTATCTGCGGGTCATGGCCCATAACGCCCCCGATCTGAAAACCCTGAAAAGCGGCCCGTTGGGCAGCCTGTACCGCACGCTGCCCCTGAAGGAACGGCTGCGGTGCAGCCTGCGGCTGGCGCTGCCGGAACGCTGGGCCGCTTTCCTGGCTCGGCTGGCGCATAAAGGAGCCTGAACGTATGGAGCATTTCTCGTTCGTCCCCACCCCTCTGTACCTTTGGAAAACCGATGAACGCGGCAACCGCTGGTATTTGAAGCGGGAGGATTTACTGCCTTATTCCTTCGGCGGAAACAAGGCCCGCATCGGTCTGGAATACCTGCGGGACATGCGGGCCCGCAGCGGCAATCATCTGGTGGCCTACGGCAACGCCCGCTCCAACCTGTGCCGGGTGCTGGGCAACCTGTGCGCCGGGCAGGGTCTGCCCCTTACCATCATCAGCCCGGCGGACGACGACGGCGACAGGCGGCTTTCCTTCAATGAAGACCTGTGCGCCGCTTTTGGCGCTCGCATCGTTCCCTGCCAAAAAAGCAATGTGGCGGAAACCGTGGATCGGGTGCTGGCCGAAGTTCTTGCATCAGGCGAAAGGCCATATTATATCTACGGCGACCGTTTGGGCCAGGGCAACGCGGACGTGCCTGTGCGGGCCTATGCGCCCCTGTGGAGCCAGTGGATGGCGCAATGCGCGCAAATGGGCTTTGCGCCGGACCTGGTTTCGCTGGCCGTAGGCACGGGCATGACCCTGGCCGGGCTTTTGTGCGGGCGGCTGCTGGCCGGCGGCGGTCCCCCGGCGCTGGGCTTGTCCATCGCCCGGGATGCAGGCAGCGTTCAGGCGCATACCGTCCGTTATGGCAATGCCTGGCTGGCCCGGCAGGGCCGCCCGGAACGTCTTTCTCCCTCGGATGTGGCCGTGTGCGACGCCCATCGCCAAGCCTACGGGGTTTATGACGAAACCGTCGCGGCCTATATCCGGCAGGCCATGGCGCAGTACGGCCTGCCGCTGGACGGCACCTATGTGGGCAAAGCGCTGTGCGGCCTGGAACGCCTGGTCCGGGAAAAGGGCTGGCAAAACCGGCAAATTCTTTTCATCCACACCGGCGGCACGCCCCTGTTCTTCGATGCGTTGGCGGCCCGGCGCGCCTAGTTGGCTTTTGAGGGCGGTTGTGTTATAATACCGCCGGTAACGGTTCTGCCCGTGGAACAGGCGCCGCGCCCGTCTTTGTGACGGGCGTAAAGCCCGCCGTGACACGGAGCGCCCCTGTTGAGTTCCTGAAAGGACGCAGCCCCGCGGAAGGCGGCGGGGCAGGGAGGAAAAGCATGCGGATTCTGGTTGTTGGCGACGGCAAGGTAGGCCATACCATCGCGGAGCATCTGGCCCGTGAGGACTATGATGTGGTGATTGTAGACCGCAGCGAGGAAGTGCTTCGCCGCAGCGAAGACACCTTGGATGTAATGTGCGTGCGCGGCAACGGCGCTAACGCGGCCACTCTGGTGGAGGCAGGCGCGGACAAGGCGGATATCATCATCGCCACCACTGCCAGCGACGAAACCAACATGCTGTGCTGCCTGATTGCCAAGCGGCTGGGCGCCAAATACGCCATTGCGCGGATTCGCGACCCGGAATACAACGAAAGCCTCACCCTTTTGCAAAAGGAAATGGGCATCGACCTGGCGGTAAACCCGGAGCGGGCTACAGCCCTGGAAATCAGCCGTCTGCTGCGTTTTCCCTTTGCCTCCAACATTGAAACCTTTGCCAAGGGCCGGGTGGAAATGGTGGAGTTCCGCGCTCTGGAAAACGACGTGGTCATCGGTCATCCCCTGCGGGAGCTGAGCCGCCGTCTGGGCGGGCTGCCTCAGGTGCTGTACGCGGCGGTAGAACGAAACGGTCAGGTCATTATTCCCAACGGCGATTTTGTCATTCAACCCGGCGACCGGGTGCATGTGGCCGCCGACATGGTGAATATCACCAATTTCTTCCGCTGTCTGGGCAAAAACACCGTTCGGGTGAAAAACGTAATGCTGCTGGGCGGCGGGCGCATCAGCTATTATCTGTCCAAAATGATCGTCCCCACGGGCGTTCATGTGTCCATGATTGAAATCAACGAAAAAAAGGCCGAAATGCTCAGCGAAAGCCTGCCGGACGTAAACGTGATCTATGGCGACGGCACCGACCAGGAGCTGCTGGAGCAGGAGGGTCTCAAGCAGATGGACGCCTTTGTGGCCCTGTGCGACCGGGACGAGGAAAACCTGATGACCGGCCTGTTTGCCGTGCGGGAGGGCGTGCCCAAGGTGATTGTGAAAAACAACCGGGTGGCCTATACCGATATCATCAGCTCCATGGGGCTGGATTCCATCATCAGCCCCAAGGCCATCACCTGCTCCGAGCTGCTGCGCTACGTGCGCGGGCGCGTCAATGTGTCCGGAACCAAGGTGGAGCGGCTGTACCGGATGATGCACGGTCAGGCCGAAGCCCTGGAGTTTATCGCCCGGGAAGCGGATTCCTACATCGGCGTGCCCCTGAAGGACCTGAACGTGCGTTCAGGAGCCCTGGTGGCGGTAATCGTGCGCAAGGGCCGGGTCATTGTGCCCTTTGGCAACGACCATATCGAGGTAGGCGACCGGGTGATTATTCTCACCCAGGAAAGCGGCATCAGCGACTTAAATGAGGTTATTCGCAAATGAACAAAAAACTGGTCTGCCGTCTGCTGGGCGCCATTTTGCTGATTGAGGCGCTGGCTATGCTGCCATCGCTGGCGGTGTCCCTGGTGTATGGCGACGGCGACGTTCCGGCTTTTCTGTACACCATTGCACTGCTGACGGCGCTGGGCCTGCCGGCCTGGCTGTGGGTGCGCCCCAGCGAAACCAATCTGCGGGCCCGGGAGGGCTTTACGGTGGTGGCGCTGGCCTGGGTGCTGCTTAGCGCTTTCGGCGCGCTGCCCTTTGTTTTCAGCGGCCTGATTCCCAACTATGTGCAGGCGTTTTTTGAGTCGGTCAGCGGTTTTACCACCACCGGCGCAACCGTGCTGACCCATTTTCAACATCTGCCCCACGGCGTGATGTTCTGGCGCAGCTTTACCCACTGGATTGGCGGCATGGGCGTGCTGGTGCTGACCCTGGCGCTGCTGCCCCAAATGACGGGTCGCACAGCCCACCTGGTACGGGCGGAAAGCCCTGGTCCCAGCCTGTCCAAAATTGTGCCCAAAATGGGCGACAGCGCCAAAATTCTGTATTGCATCTACTTTGTGCTGACGGTGATTGAGTTTGCCGTTTTGATCATTGCCGGTATGAATCCCTATGACGCGGCGATTCACGCCATGGGCACGGCCGGCACCGGCGGCTTCAGCAACTACGCCGCCAGTGTGGGCGCTTTTCAAAGCGCCTCCATCGACTGGATTATCACGGCGTTTATGGTGCTGTTCGGCGTCAACTTCGCCCTGTTTTACCGGGTGCTGGCCGGCGGCTGGCAGGATGCGCTGCACAGCGAGGAACTGCGCTGGTATCTGGGCATTTACGCCGGAGCGGCGCTGCTGATTACCCTGACCCTTCTCCCTCTGTACGGCAGCTTTGGCAGCGCCCTGCGCTACGGCAGCTTTCAGGCCGCGTCGGTGGTATCCACCACCGGCTATGCCACCGCCGACTTCAACCTGTGGCCTCAAGCGGCCAAATTTGCGCTGCTTCTGCTGATGTTGATGGGTTCCTGCGCCGGGTCTACCGCAGGCGGCATGAAGGTGGTGCGGGTGGCCCTGCTGCTGAAGGTGTTCAAGCGGGAGGTTACCCACACCTTTCTGCCCCGAAAGGTGCAGGTGGTACGCTTTGAAAAGCGGGGCGTGGAGGAAAGCATGCTCAGCCAGGTGCTGGTTTTCTTTTTCGCCTATATGCTGCTGATTCTGCTGGGCGCGCTGCTTCTTTCCCTGGAGGGGCTGTACGATTTTGAAACCAACCTGACCGCCGCCGTCACCTGCGTAAGCAACGTGGGCCCCGGCTTCGGCGCGGTGGGGCCGGCGGGTAACTTTGCGGGCTACGGCTCCTTTGCTACCATCATCAGCAGCATTTTAATGCTCTGCGGCCGTCTGGAGCTGTTCCCCATTTTGGTTTTGTTTCATCCCGCCCTGTGGCGCAGAGGCTGACCCTACTCACGAAAGGAGCTTTTTTCACGCATGCAATACCAACGTGATCCCGTCGTCGCCTGGTGCGCCCTGCCCGCCAGGCGGCGCTTCAACCTGTGGCTGGCCCTGGCGATGGCGGTGGTTTTTTTCGGCTCCATGGCCGTTTATTCCCAGGAGGCGCTGCGGGACAGCGCCGATATCGCCATTCACGCCGGCGTGGCGGCGGATTTCAACTTTACCGACCTGCACAGTATCACCAGCCGAACCACCTATCCCGTATGGCATCTGCTCACCAGCGCCCTGTATCAGCTGGGCATGCCGCTAAACCTGGCGGCCGGGGCCGTCACCGCCCTGATGAAAACCCTCACCTTCCTGTTTACTTACTGGCTACTGGCCGCTATGGGCGGGAAGGAAACCCATCCGGCCCTGCTGCTTTCCATGAGCCTGGTCATTGCCATTATCACCGGAATCCGGATTCCCGGCCTAAATCCCACGGTGTATCGCGGGGTTGGCTCCCCCAATGTGTGGCATAACCCCACCCAGCAAACCGTGGCCACCGCCATGATGCTGGTCATGCCCTGGCTGTGCCATTGCTGGTACTGTTTTGAGCGCGCCCTGGACAGCGGATGCAAGCGCTATCTGCTGCCCTGGTGGAAGGTGTTGGTGCTGGCGGCCTTGACCGCCGGCAGCGTTGCCTGTAAGCCCACCTTCATGCAGGCGCTTCTGCCCGCCGCCTTTGCCATGTATCTGGTGGAGCTGATTCGCCGTCCAGACCAATGGCGCTATTTCGGGCAGATTGTGCTGGGTTTTGTTCCCGCCGTAGGGTATTTCCTGCTAAGCTATTTGTACTTCACCGGCGTGGTGGTGGAGTTTACCAGCGGCGTAGACGTGGTTTTCTCCCCGGACATGATGGTGGTGCTGGTGCGGGGCGAAATCGTCATGTGCGCCGCGCCTATCCTGGCCCTGATTACCTGCTGGCGTAAGGGCATGCTGAAGGACCGGCTGTTGGTGCTGACGCTGCTGATGACGGTATTCAGCCTGGTGGAGGGCTTTTGCTTTCACGAAACAGGCATGCGCACAGGCCACGGCAACTTTACTTGGGCGGCCAACACCGTCGCTTACCTGATTTGGGCCGTGGGCATGAGCACGTTTCTGCGCAGCCTTCCCTGGCTGAAAACCGCTTCGCCCCTGCGCAAGGCCGGCCGCGCAGCTACCTGGCTGCTGTTGGCCTGGCATGTGGGCTCGTCTATTTACTATCTGGTTTACATTCTCACCACCGGTATGGCCTTTTGAGCTTCGCCGCTGCACCTGTGTGCAGCGGCGTTTTTTAGGCTACCGGCAAAGCCGCTTCCCAAGAGACGGACAAAAGCCGACAAAAAGGCCGCCTTTTCATGGCAGGATAACGGCTGCCTTATCCCGAATGTTTGGTAATACCACGGTTTTTCCGTTCAGAAGGAGGCGCTTCATGGCTTTTGTCGAAATTCCCTTTTCTCAGCTTACCTTTAATCCTAACACGCTCATCGGCAAGGAATGGATGCTGGTAACCGCCGGCAACTCAGCAGACGGCTACAACACCCTGACCGCTTCCTGGGGGCATCTGGGCTCCCTCTGGGGGCACGCGGGCGGCGGACGGAACCTGCCGACCGCCGTTGTGTACATTCGTCCCCAGCGCTACACCAAGCAGTTTATCGACCGGGAGGAGCTGTTCACCCTGTCCGTGCTGGATGAACGCTATCGCCCGGCGCTCTCCTACCTGGGCAGCCACTCGGGCCGGGACGGCGACAAGGTGGCCCGGGCGGGCCTCACCCCCGTATTCGATCAGGGAACCACTTATTTTGCCCAGGCACGGCTGGTGCTGGTGTGCCGCAAGCTGTATCACGCGCCGCTCAAGGAAGAAGGCTTTGCGGACAAAAGCCTGATTGACGACAACTATCCCCAACGGGATTTTCATGAAATGTACGTGGGCGAAATCTTGAAAACCCTGATTCAGGAAAAAGAAGGATAACATCGTTTGACCCGCTGTGCCGGAGCCGGTCTATTGTTCCGGCGCAGCGCGGCTTGCCGGATTCAGGAGGCCTGGGGGCAATTCCGCTCCCCTGGCCCCGCGCGATTTCCTAGTGCAGACAAAAAAGTCCAAAAAAATTGAGATTTCCTATTGACAACAATGGTGGTTTTGAGTAAAATAACATACGTCGCTTGTGCGGGCTGATGAACGGGGTGTAGCGCAGTCTGGTAGCGCACGTGCTTTGGGAGCATGGGGCCGGGGGTTCAAATCCCTTCACCCCGACCAGAATTCACCGCTTCATCCATATTGGCGTGGCTCCTTGGTCAAGTGGTTAAGACACCGCCCTTTCACGGCGGCTACAGGGGTTCGAATCCCCTAGGAGTCACCATTTCCCCTTTTCAATCGTTTATGGGCCTTTAGCTCAGTTGGTTAGAGCGGCCGGCTCATAACCGGTTGGTCCGGGGTTCAAGTCCCTGAAGGCCCACCAGCGTCCGTGGCCAAGTAGCTCAGTTGGTTAGAGCGCCAGCCTGTCACGCTGGAGGTCGAGGGTTCGAGACCCTTCTTGGTCGCCATTTTCCCTGCCGTGGGCTTTTTTGCCGGTGTAGCTCAATTGGCAGAGCAGCTGATTTGTAATCAGCAGGTTGCGGGTTCAAGTCCCATCGCCGGCTCCATCTTCCTGGGTAAAAGGAAGTTTCATGGGTAGGTTCCCGAGTGGCCAAAGGGAGCAGACTGTAAATCTGCCGTCGCAGACTTCGGTGGTTCGAATCCACCCCTGCCCACCAAAAGTCCTTCTCACCGCCGAGAAGGCAGCAATGCGGGAATGGCGGAATTGGCAGACGCGCATGATTCAGGTTCATGTGTTCGTACGAACTTGCAGGTTCAAGTCCTGTTTCCCGCACCACCAAAGGACTCGGATATTGATACAATGTCCGGGTTCTTTCTTTTTTGCATATTATTGTAGTGCGGTCGCTGTAAAATCAATTATTATCGTATAGTTTCGGCAGAAAGCGCAAGTAAATATTCAGCTAATAAAAATAATTATGCGTCATATCGTTTTCTCGATCAAGAGGTACAGGATGTTTTCGAACGTGTTTTTTCTCTTTTTTCCAAGATTTTTTGTAAAGAGTGAACCGCTGAGCTTGCTTCAAAGACAACCGTCACGTAATTCGTGACGCTTACTCGGCGTAACGTTTGTGGGTTTGCGTAAAGCGATATGGGTATGTTAGGCCGAAATTTCCATCATAAATAAAAGCCTTAACACA
>CAKTUS010000081.1 GCA_934621485.1 uncultured Clostridia bacterium | reverse complement strand
CGGCAGAGTCGGCCAGGGGAGTGAAAGGCGTATTGGATTCTTTGTACCGCATGCGCCTGGTGGTTACCAAAAAAGATGTAACGATCCTGAATTTCAGCATCCTGTTCGTGATTGTGTCGGCCGTAATGGCCCCGTATTTGTGCATTGTGGGCCTGGTCATTTCGCTTGTACTGGGCTATCACATTGCCATTCGCCGCAACAGTCCGGAGTTTGCGCAGGATTCCCTGCAGGATATGGTGCATAACGCTACCAAGAATGTTCAGCAGAGCGTGAGAAGCTTTGCGCAGCAGTTTAGCGGAGACAGCGGCGCAGCCAAGCAGGATTCGGCCGACTCGGTCAAGCCGGAGCAGGCTGCGCGCAGCGAAAGCGCTCCCAGCAACACCCGGCCGGTGAATGTGCAGTTTCCAGGTGATGGCAATGTGGGCGTGCATGACGATGGCGACGGCTATCATGAGGCGGATATTCAATAACGTTTGCAGGAGGAAACCATGAGCCGTATTCTGATTGTGGAGGACGAAACGAAAATCGCCCGCTTCCTGACCCTGGAATTGGAGCACGAAGGCTATGAGGTTCAGGCTGCTTACGACGGTCGAAGCGGCCTGAACCTGTGCGAAAGCTGGCAGCCGGATTTACTGATTCTGGATTTGATGCTGCCGGAGCTCAGCGGCATTGAGGTGTGCCGCCGCCTGCGGCAAAGCAGCGATTTGCCCATCATCATGCTGACCGCTAAGGACGATGTGAGCGACAAGGTGATGGGGCTGGACATGGGGGCGGACGACTACATGACCAAGCCTTTCGCCATTGAAGAACTGCTGGCCCGCATCCGTGTAAACCTGAAAAAGCATCGGGCGGACCATCCCAGCGACGCGCTGGTGAAAACCGCCGGACCTTTGCGGCTGGAAAGCGCCAGCTACCGCCTGACCTGCGGCCAGGAGCTGATTCCTCTGACCAAAAAGGAGTTTGATTTGTATAACTATCTGTGGCAGCGCGAAGACGTTGCCGTTACCCGGGACGAGCTGCTGACCAACGTATGGGGGTATTCCTTTACGGGGGACACCAATATTGTGGATGTATACATCCGCTATCTGCGGCAGAAAATCGACGACAAGTTCCACCTGAAGACCATCCACACCATCCGCGCTGTGGGCTATTTGTTCCGCTATGAAGAATGAAGATGAGAGCTCCCGGGAAAAGACCAGCCTGTTTAACCGATTGTCTAATCGAACTCACAGTTTTTTTGTAGGGCTGATGAGCAACCTGCGCCTGTCCCTGACGCTGCGCATTGCCATTCATTATGCAGGGCAGCTGCTGAAAACCACGCTGCCCATGCTGCTGGCAGCCTTTTTGGCGCTGGGCGCGGCGCAGGCGCCGTCGGTGAACCGGGCGCTGGATGCGCTAAGCCGGTTAACGCCGCAAAACGAGCTGCGCTACACGGCGGCCCAGCTGGAATCCCTGCCCTTTTCAGAAGCCTGGGTGATGCGTCCGCCGCTGAAGGACGGGCTTTCCGGTGCAATTCAGCGCGTACAGATGTTCTTTTCCCGCTTCGGCGTTCAGGGAGAAAAACAGGTGCTTCTGTATGTGGATACAGCGGCGGGCGGCGTGGCGGCTGCCTACCCCATAGACCGCTGGCTGTATACGGCCAGTATTCTGTTTTGGACGCTGCTTTGCTTTGACCTGTACCGGGTTGTCTGCTTCTTGAAAAACCGGAACCGGCTGAACCGAAAGGTGCTTCGGCCCATTACCGACATGGCGGAGATGGCGGCCACCATCAGTGCCAACAACCTTAACGAGCGTCTCAGCGTGGAAGGAGCCAAAAACGAACTGAAGGATTTGGCGCTGGTGATGAACGGCATGCTGGACCGGCTGGAGGTCAGCTATAACAGCCAAAAGCAGTTTGTCAGCGACGCTTCTCATGAGCTTCGCACGCCCATCGCCGTGATTCAGGGCTATGTGAATATGCTGGAGCGCTGGGGAAAAACCGATAAGGCCATCCTGGACGAAGGCATTGCCGCCATTGCTCAGGAAGCGTCCAGCATGAAGGAACTGGTGGACCGGCTGTTGTTTTTGGCCCGCCATGACAAAAAAACCCTGATGCTGGAAATGGAACCTTTTGACGCGCTGGAGGTGATGAGCGAACTGCACCGGGAGGCGCGTATGCTGTCGGACAAGCAACGGTTTGCGCTGAAGCCTGCGCAGAATGTGAATATCTACGGCGATAAGGACATGATCAAACAGCTCATGCGCATTTTGCTGGATAACGCCATCAAGTATACCCCGGCCGGGGGAGAGATTACCCTGGGCGTGCGCAGTGATGGAAAAAACTGCATCCTGTCTATTCAGGACACGGGCGCAGGCATTTCCGGCGAGGATTTACCTAAGATTTTTGATCGTTTCTATCGCTGCGATACCGCCAGAAAATCCCAGACCAGCGGACATGGCCTGGGACTGAGCATTGCGCGCATTATTGTGGTAGCGCACGGCGGAAAGCTGAAGGTGCGCAGCAAGGTGGGAGCCGGAACCACATTTTCCGCTATTTTACCGCTGGAAAACATCCATAGCGCTTATATGGCGCAGCCGTAGGCAAACAGACGTTTCAGGTCTGTCCAGGCCCGGTTGCGCGACGGAGCGCCCAAAATGACCGCAATCAGCGTGCGGCCATTTTGTTGGTACGCGCCGACAAAGCAGAAGCCGGCCTTGGAGGTATAGCCGCTTTTGACCCCGGCGGCGCCGGAAAGATAAAACTCCGACTGAGGATCAAAAATTTCATAGGGGGAAGGCAGCATATAGGCTTCATGGAGGTTGGTGGCCGGCATGGCGTAGCGCAGGCAGGTGGCAACGCGGCAAAAATCGGCGTTGGTAAGACCCTGACGTGTTAGCGCGGCTAAATCCCGGGCGGTTGTGTAATGATCCGGATCGTGATAGCCATGGGGATTCATAAAATGGGTGTTGGTCATGCCCAGTTCCGCAGCACGCCGGTTCATGCTTTCCACAAAAGCCTCCACGCTGCCTGCACTCAATTCGGCCACGGCGTTGGCCGCGTCGTTTCCGGAGCGCAGGATGAGCCCGTGGAGCAGGTCGATCATGCGCATTTTCTCTCCTACGGAAACCGGCATCAGGGAGCTATCCTTGGGGACGTCGGCGGCGCTGGCAGGCACAATGATTTCCCGCTCCAACTCTCCCTGCTCCACCGCCAGCAGCAGCGTCATGATTTTGGTGGTGCTGGCTGGATAAAGCTGGTCGTCCGCATGGTGCTCAAACAGCACCCGGCCGCTAGGCGCGTCCATCAGGATACACGCCTGGGCATATAAACTGTCCGCCGTTAGGGTTTCCGGGCGGCTGTCGTCAAAGTAAACAGGCGCTTCAAAGCCATAAACGCTCAGATCGCTCATCAGCAAATCCACTACATCGGGGGACGCAACGCCGTTGACTTCCATATCCGGAAAAGCCAACTGCTGCATTTTGCTTTGAAAAGCCCGAACCGCCTCCTCGGTATTTGCACCAAAGGCTCCGTCCGCAGGTTGAGAAAGCAGTTTTAAGTCCACCAGCCGGGTTTGCAATTCGCTCACGCGGGCGTTTTTGCTGCCGCGCCGCAGGGTTCGCAGGGTTGATTCGCATTCGCCGGCAAACAACAGCTTTTGAGTTTCGCTGTCCGCGGCGCCGGTTTGAGAAACGGAATAGCCGCCCAGAGCCAGCAAACGCTGCGCTTCCTCCACGGCGGCGGCTGTTTGTCCGCCGTAAAGGCCGTCTGCTTTTCCGCTGAGCAGACCCAGTTCCAACAGACGCTGCTGAAGCCGCGTTACCTCGTCCCCGCTTGCGCCGTTTGAAAGCGTTTTGGCCAGAGCCATGGACGGCATTAGCAAAATCAGCGCCAGACACAGCGCGAAAAAGCGTTTCATCTTTGGTTGACGGCTCCTTTCCAAGGGTGTGAGATATGAATAGAACGAAGCAGCGCTGCCAAAACGTGCATAAGCCGTCCGGAAGAACCATATCTTCAGGCGGAGGGATGCCCATGAAAAGAGACGGTCCGCCGATTTGGCTGTGTATGTTGGTTTTGGGACTGGCGCTGGTGTGGCGTATGCTGGGCGCGCCGCTATCCGCCGAGCAGCTTCGTCAGTCGCAAACGCCCTTGTGGCAGGCCCGGGTTCTTTGGCCGTCGAGGGTGCAAAGGGTGCTTCGGCTGTGGCTGCCGTCCCAGTCCGCGCCTGCGCCCGCTACGCTGGTAGAGGAAAGCCAGAGCCCGGAGCAGCGAGCGCTGCAAGCCGACGTTTCCACCATTCAAGTGTATCTGGCAGAGGAGAACCGGCTGGAGGAAATGACGCTTTCCGGCTATGTAT
Source organism: uncultured Clostridia bacterium (assembly GCA_934621485.1). Taxonomy (GTDB): domain Bacteria; phylum Bacillota; class Clostridia; order Christensenellales; family Aristaeellaceae; genus Limiplasma. The sequence continues at coordinate 7,980 of CAKTUS010000081.1, read as the reverse complement.
GCGGCGTTGTGGCGGCGGAAATGCCGGCCAGCTATCATTTGGAAGCGCTCAAGGCGCAGGCGGTCGCAGCCCGTACCCGGGCGGTATTTCAGATGCAAAACGGAGGATGCAGCCTTCATTCAGGGGCTGATATTTGTACGGACAGCGCGCATTGTCAGGGGTATGCGTCCTTACAGGATTGCCATGTACGGTGGCAGGACGCCTATGAAGCCTATCGCGACCGGGTTTTGCAGGCGGAAAGCGAAACGAGCGGCCTGCTGCTTACTTATCAGGGAAAACCCATTACGGTGATGTACCACGCAATCAGCGGCGGACGAACAGAGAGCGCAGCGGCGGTGTTTTCACAGGCTGAGCCCTATCTGGTGAGCGTTTCCAGCAGCGGGGAAGAGCAGGCGCGCGGATTTCAGCAGGAAACCAAGCTGTCCTTTGGCGAAATGGCGGACAAACTGACGGCGGCCGGTTGGACCGTCACGGCGGATGACATACGGCGTACCCTGACCATCAGCGCTTACACGGAGGCGGGCAGGGTGGCCGACGTCCAGGTCGGAGAGCAGCATATTTCAGGCCCGGATTTTCGCAGAGCGCTTTCTTTACGAAGCACCTGGTTCGCTATCGAAATGGATGAGGAAGGCGTTACCTTTTCTCAGCGCGGGTATGGCCACGGCGTGGGAATGAGCCAGGCGGGAGCCAACGGTATGGCCGCAAACGGGGCGGCCTACCAGGAAATTCTGGCTCACTATTACCCAGGAACCGCCCTTGAAAAATACTCTTCGGAATAAAAAAGCCTGTAATTGGGCAAACCATTTCCGGAGGGAGTTACGCATGCAGAGCAATCGTTTTTTCCAGGGAATTCGCAGGCTGTATCTTCGATATGACCAATTGATGGAAAAACAGGGTTTTTATTTGGTTTTGGCGCTTTGCGTGCTGGTGATTGCGGCAAGCGCCTTTTACACATTTTATTTTCGAGACCGATGGGAAGAAGAACAGGCGGAAACACTTGAAACGCAGCAAATTCAGGCGGCTGGAACGCAGCAGGCGCAAACCCTGGCGGAGGCGCAAAAGCTTGTGGAAAGTCAGGCTCAAACTGTGAAACCGGTGGAGCCAAGCCCGCTGGTTCAGCCCTTGGACGGCTATGTGGAACGGGATTTTTCCACCACGGAGCCGCAGTTTTTTGCCAAGCCCAATGTGTGGCGCGTGCATCCGGGAATCGATATTTCGGCGGACTATGGTTCGCTGGTGAAGGCCAGCGCCTCCGGAACGGTAAAGGCCGTCTGGCAGGACAATGAAATGGGGCTTTGCGTGCGGCTGGCCCATGCCGGTGGCTATGAAACGCTGTATGCCGGATTAAGCGAAGCAATGGCGGTGCGGGCCGGCGATCCCGTTTCCCAGGGGCAGACGGTGGGGCAGGTAGGCAATGGCGTGTTTGCCGAAAGCGACGCACAGCCGCATTTGCATTTTGAGGTGTGGCGCAATGGGGTAGCCGTGGATCCAATCGCAGCTTTTTTGGGGGTTGACAACATCAATACAAAATGATACAACATAGAACGTTACAATACGTATTTGGAGGAAGAACCATGTGTGGCATTGTGGGATATATCGGCCCCAGGCAGGCTTCGCCGATTCTGATGGAAGGGCTTTCGCGCCTGGCGTATCGCGGCTATGACAGCGCAGGCGTTGCCGTAATGAAAGGGCAAACGGTACAAATTCGAAAAGCCGAGGGAAGGCTGGAAAATCTGGAGGAATTGCTGAAGAACTCGCCGGTTGGCGGCACGCTGGGTATCGGACACACCCGCTGGGCTACCCACGGCGAGCCCAGCGACTTAAACGCCCATCCGCATACCGATGAAAAGGGCGGCATTGCAGTGGTGCATAACGGCATCATTGAAAACCATGAATCCCTGCGCCGTCACCTGGAATCCATGGGGGCGCGGTTTATCAGCCAGACGGATACGGAGGTTATCGCTCACCTGCTTCACTGGCTGTACAACGGCAACATGCGCCAAACCCTGATGCAGGCGATGAGCATGCTGGAAGGCAGTTATGCGTTGGGCGTTATTTGCAGCCAGGAGCCGGACACCCTGTATTGCGCCCGGAACGACAGCCCGCTGGTTATCGGTTTTCAGGATGGCGAAGGGTATCTTGCGTCGGATATTCCGGCCCTTTTGAGCCATACCAGAGATGTTATTTTTTTGCAGGACAAAGAAATCGGTGTGCTTACCCGTCAGGGCATCAGCGTCTATGACGCCTATGGAAAAAGCTGTCACAAGCAGCCTTTTCATGTTTCCTGGGATTTGGCCAGCGCCGAAAAGGGCGGCTACGCTCATTATATGCTGAAGGAAATCCATGAGCAGCCGGCGGCTCTGCAAAGCACCTTTGCGCCGCGCGCCAGGGGAGCGTGGCTTCCCATTACGGCTGAAGCAGCCAAACGCCTGCGAAAAATCACGATTGTTGCCTGCGGCACGGCGTATCATGCCGCTGTTATCGGCAAATATGTCATGGAAAAGCTGGCGCGGCTTCCGGTGGAGGCGGATATTGCCAGCGAATACCGCTACCGCGACCCTGTGGTTCAGCAAGACGAGTTATTTATCGCCGTTTCTCAAAGCGGCGAAACAGCCGATACCCTGGCCGCCTTGAGGGAGGCCAAACGGCGCGGCGCGCGCGTGATGGCTGTGTGCAACGTGGTAGGCTCCAGCATTGTCCGCGAGGCCGGAGAGGAAAACACGCTGTATACTTATGCCGGTCCCGAAATTGCCGTAGCCAGTACCAAAGCCTTTACCACTCAGGCGGAAATGATGGTGATGCTGGCGGTTTCCCTGGCCCGGCTTCGGCAAAGCCAGCCGGTTCAGCGGCTGGAGGAACTGTGGCGGCAGGTGGCGCTGCTTCCGGAAAAGGCCAAAACGGCTTTGGACACCGAAGACAGCGTGCAGCGCGTAGCCAGCCGGCTTCGCACCAAAAAGCACGCCTTTTTTGTGGGCCGCGGGTTGGATTACGCCATGTCCATGGAAGCGGCCCTCAAGCTGAAAGAGGTCAGCTATATTTTCAGCGAGGCTTATGCTGCGGGAGAACTGAAGCATGGCCCTATTGCGCTTTTGCAAGATGGGCGGCTGGTGGTGGCTACCGTTACCCAAAGCGATTTGTTGGAGAAAACCCTGAGCAACCTGCGGGAAGTGCAAACCAGAGGAGCCTATGTATTGGCCATTTGCAGCCAGCGGCTTTCGCAGCGGGTTAGCGCTTTGGCGGATGAAACCATCTGCGTGCCGGATGCGGACGACTTGCTTTCGCCGCTGCTGGCAGCCATTCCTTTGCAGCTGTTTGCCTACTGCATGGCCGTAGCGCGTGGCTGCGATGTGGATAAACCGCGTAATCTGGCCAAAAGCGTAACCGTGGAATAAGCAAAACAGCTCTGCTTTCCGGCATGAAGTGCAATGAAAGCAGGGCTGTTTTGCGGTAAACATCTTGAAAGCGGCCCATGTTTCTGCTACACTAAACAGCAACAAAAGTGGCAAGGAGGGATTCCCATTGGGCGGCGAATTTCATCCCCGGCCGATTTTGCCCGTGCTTTGGCAAAGGGAGTGCCGCACCGTTGCCGCAGCCATCGCCACCGTTGGCGGTATTCAGAAAATCGGAACGAGGGACGGCTTTCATGTAAGGCTTTATGAGGACTGCGAAGCGCTGCTGAAAAGGGAACCAGGCGTTCAAAGCGTTATCGTCATCGGTTTTGAATGGCAAACCATGGCCTCGATGATCGAACGGCTGCGAAGCGCCAATAAACGCATTGTGCTTACCAATGCGGATACCGATCAGATGGATGGGTATGATTCCTGCGTTACCTACTCCCGCAGACTGATAACGGAGCAGATGCTGGATTACCTGACGGCAAAGCAGTGCCGGCGCATTGCGCTGGTGGGCTGCGATGGCGAGACGGCGGGCGAACAGGCGTATGCGGATGCCCTGAAGGCTTATTTGGCCAGCCATCCGGAAATAAGTGGCGAATCCTTCTTCTATCGTACTCACCTGGATGAAAGCTTTACCGCTTTTGCCCGGGTTTATCAGCGCTTTGATGCGGTACTTTGTCCAACGGCTTTTGCCGGCGTGGCGTTTTTGCGCTTTTGCAGCCAGCATGCCTTGCGCGTTCCACAGGATTTTCTGGTTGCTTCCATTCGAGATGGCGAAATCAACCGTTATTGTAAGCCGTCTATCACATCCATGGCGCTGGATTTTGCCGGTATCGGCGAGCAAGCGGTAGGGGTGTGGAAGTATCAGCAGGACCCGGCGAACGGAAGCTTTCGGATGAGAATTGCCGCCCATGGGCAAATCGTTCCCCGGGAAAGCACCGGCGAAGCGCCGCTTGCGGAAACGTTTACGACCGTTAAAACTAACATGCCAGTATGGGCGCGGGGCGGAAACCTTTTTTACAAGGATCCGTCCTTTCAAGCGCTGATGCAGCTGGATTGCTGCCTGCAAGGCTGCGATGAACTGGATTTGCGCATCATTGGGCTGCTGCTGGCAGGAGATAGCTACGAAACGATTTGCGAAAAGCTGTTTCTAAGTGAAAGCTCTCTGCAATACCGTGTGCGCAAGCTGTTTCATGCGACGGCCCAAAAAAGCCGCCGCGGCTTTGAAGCGTTGTTTCAAAAGCATTTCACATCGTCCCATCATTTTGTCGACTGAATCAAGAAGGAGGATTCCCCACATGAGACCTATGTACATGACCCCGTGCGTAACCGCGATGAATCAGGATGAAACCATCGATTTCCCGGCCCAAGCCGCGTTGTATAACTTTTTGGTACAGGGCGGAATCGACGGCGTGCTGGTAATGGGCAGTATGGGCGAGTTTTTTTCGCTGACGCAGCAGCAGCGACGCCAACTGGCGGAGTTCAGCGTGCAGCAAATTGCCGGGCGGGTAAAGGTGATTATCGGCACAAACGCGATGCGCTTTGAGGATACCGTGCAGCTTTCCCGCCATGCTTTGCACGCCGGTGCGGATGCGGTAGCCGTGATTTCGCCATACTATTTGAAGCTGACGCAGGAGGAGTTAATCGCCTATTATGATCGGCTGGCAGACCAGGTGGACGGTCCCCTGTATTTGTACAACTACCCTGACCGAACGGCGCACAGCCTGGACGCCCAAACGGTGCTTGCCATTCGTAGGCGTCATGCGAATGTGATTGGAATCAAGGATTCCGCCTCTACGGTGGAACATACGCTCCAGATTCTCGAAGCCGTTCATCCGGAGTTCCCCGATTTTGAAGTGTATTGCGGATTTGACAACGGCCTTCCCGCCGTTTACGCAGCCGGTGGAAGCGGTGCAATCGGCGGTTTGTCGAATGTAGCGCCAGCGCTGATTCACCAGTGGTGCGAAGCTGTTGGCGAGGGGGATGAAAAAAGCATGACGCAGTTGGGCGGCCGGGTGAATCAGCTGATGCGCCTGTATGACGTAGGCATGCCGTTTAGCCCGTATATCAAGGAGGCGACGCGCCTGGCGGGCGTTCCGCTGCAAACTCACTCCACCTTCCCGCTGCCGGCAGTAACGCAGGCAGATACGGATGCGATTGCCCGAATCATGACAGAAGCCGGCCTTTCGATTGCAGCGAAGTAAGGAATACTACCGGCGTTGTGAAAACGGACGATTAGACAAACCAGACAGCTTTCTCGCGCCGCCTTCTCTGGTATTGAAAGTCTTTTTCCGCCCTTCTTTATCTTGCTTTCACGGTTCCCCTAAGCCGGTTGTTCCTTGCTGACCATGCAGAAAAGACGTCGGCTTTGCCGGTCGGACGGGCGCTTTCGGCTGCGCCGAAAACATTCCTTCAGTCCTTCGGCAGAGAAGTTCGCCTGGCGGCGAAGCACATAAGGACAGCCTTACGCAGCAAGGCTCAGACTGTCGAAAACTCTCTGATTGGCCGCCAGCGCTCGCGAACGGCACCTTGCTGTTTCGCGGGGAAAGCGACGCGGCATAAGGCTTAGAGGCTTCACCCCTAAAACCCCGGCAGGAGACAGTGCCTCCTGCACCTCCACTTTGTCGGCATCCTGAGCCTTGTCCAGCAAGACTGGCGCACCCGGCGCGTACGCCGGGTGCGAAATGAAAATCGGAGGACTACGGCCCTCCGATACCACCATGGGTTTTCGACAGTCTGAAAGCTCGTTGCGGCGAGCTTTTTTTTAACGATCTGCTGCCGGTGAAGTCGGCGTTTTTCCCGCTAATGCATTTCAAACAGTATTCCCCCGGCGTTCGCCGGGGGAATCAGCATGCCTCAGAATCATCAGAGGGTATCGGAGAGCCGCCACCCTTCGGTTTTGGTTCCGAAATCAACGTATACCGCAGGGGTCGGTAGCCGTGCGCAGCAGAGGTTGCTTACCCTCTTTGCCGCCTGACGATATGCAAAAGAGCGCTGCTAAGCAAGCTTTTATGCCGGCACGCTTCTCCTTAGGAGGAGACGTGATGACGGTTAGGCAGTTTTAACGGCGGTAGAGGCCGTCTCTTCCTTGGGCTTGATATCGCCTGCCTTGGTCAGGGCAATTCTGGTCAGGGTGGGCCCCACCAGTTCATAAATCAGCACGCCGAACAGCACAATGTTGCGCACCAGTTCGCCGCTGGGCCCCAAGGTTTGAGCCACCGTCAGCGACATTCCAAGCGCAACGCCGGCCTGCGGAAGCAGCGTAACGCCCAGGTGCTTTTGCACGGTGGAGGAACACTTCATAAACTTAGCGCTGATGCTGGCCCCCAGCCATTTGCCAATGGCGCGGGACAGGATGTAGGCAACGCCGATGCATACCACGGAGCCGTTTCCCAAAACGCTCAATTCCAGTTCGGCGCCGCTGAGCACAAAGAACAAAATGTATAACGGGGCTGTCCAGCGGTCCGTTTTTTCCATGATTTCTTCGGAAAAATCGCACACGTTGCAAAACACGGTGCCCAACATCATGCAAACCAGTAAGGAAGAAAAGCCGATTCGGACGCCGCCTACCTCAAACTGAATCATGGACAGGGCGACCGTCAGAATAACAAAAGTGATGGACAAGGACAGGCGTTTGCTGTTGGATTTGAAGTATTTTTCCGCGGCGGAAAACAGGCTGCCCATGATAAAACCCAGCAGCAGCGACAACACAATTTCCAAAACAGGCTCTACCAGAATGGAGGTCATATCGAAGTTGCCAAAATTGATGGCCTTGGCTACGCCAAAGCTGATGGCGAATACCACCAGACCTACCGCGTCATCCAGAGCCACGATGGGCAGCAGCAAGTCCGTCAATTCTCCCTTGGCCTTGTACTGGCGCACCACCAGCAGCGTGGCGGCAGGCGCGGTAGCGGTAGCGATAGCGCCCAAAATTAACGCGTCGGCCAGAGGCATGGAGTTGCCCAGCACCAGATAATGCAGGCCGATGAGCACAGCATCCACCATCAAGGTTGCCGTCAGCGCTTGAAAAATGCCAATCACGGTAGCCTGCTTGCCGGTGTGGCGAAGCTGGGACAGACGAAACTCATTGCCGATGGCGAAAGCAATAAAACCCAGCGCTACATCGCTGAACAGGCTCAGGGCCTTCACATCGCTATTGGCAGGGAAACCAACGCCCTTTACCCCAAGCTGGCCCAGACAGTAGGGGCCAATCAGAATACCGGCAATCAGGTAACCGGTGACGGCCGGCATTTTCAGCGGTTTCACAAAGCGGGAAACCAGCAAGCCCGCCAATAGCGCGATACCAATGCTAAGCAAAACTTCCATAACACCCATCTCCCTCGTTTCTTGAAGGCGCAGATCAAAACCGCTTTCTGCACCCAGGCAGAAACGATGCGCGGACCTACGTTTCTTCCGTTTTTACCGACCTATTATAGCACTGCTGTTCAAGAAAATCAGTTGTTAAATTTCCCTATTTATTTGATTGGGTTTTTGGCGAAAAGTATAAAATTGTATTCGCTAAAATGTAAGTGAGGCAAAAGGGCGCGAAAAAGTTAGCAGGCTCGGTAGAAAAAACGAGCCATTG
>CAKTUS010000080.1 GCA_934621485.1 uncultured Clostridia bacterium | reverse complement strand
CCGCAGGCGAGCAGGCAAAGAGCGCTTCTCGTCAAAAAAGCTCGCCGAACGGCGAGCTATTTTGACGACCTGACAGCGGGTATCAAACCGCTGTGCTTTTGGTTGAAATGGCTTCATTTGTGCGAAAATTCCTGTCAAAGATCATGGCATCCCGCAGCGCGAATCAGGGTTCAGGGCGAGGCCATGGCCGGGGATGCAAGGGATGGAGTCCCTTGCTAGCCTTCCACACGCAGTAGGCTTTCCACTGTGGCAATGTCTGGCGATAAATCCGAAAGGGCCGAACGCATGGCCTTCTCGGCGGCTCGATGGGTGATGATGACCAGCTCGGCATGGCCGTTGGTTCCCTCGCCCTTCTGCTGCATGGCGGCAATGCTCACGCCGTGGTTGGCAAAGGTTTGCGCCACATGGCTCAGGGAACCCGGCTGATCCTGAGCCAGAATCCGCACATAGAAAGCGCAATGCCAGTTCAGGTTGTTTTGTAGCCCCTCAGTTGGGTTAGGTACGTTTTCAAAGGTGGGGTATAAGTGCTTTTGCGTGCTGGCGGCCCGCACCAGATCGCTGACGATGGCGCTGGCAGTGGGCATTTCGCCTGCGCCGCGGCCCATGAACATCATCTCGCCGCAGGCATGTCCCCGTAGAAAAACTGCGTTGAAAGCATCGGATACATTGGCCAGAGGATGACTGTTGGGAATGAAGGTGGGGTGTACGCGAGTTTCCACCTGCATGCCCTGCCGCTTGGCAATGGCCAGCAGCTTGAGGGTGTAGCCCAGCTCCTGGCCGCAGCGAATGTCCTCGGCCTTTATATCCGTGATGCCTTCCACATACACGTTTTCAAAAGGCACGCGGCCGTGGAAGGCCAGACTGGCCAGAATGCTCAGCTTGTAAGCCGCGTCCAGGCCCTTTACATCGCTGGAAGGGTCCGGCTCGGCCAGGCCCAGCCGCTGAGCGTCCTTTAGCACATCGGCATAGCTGGCGCCCTCCCGGCTCATGCGGGTTAAAATGTAATTGGTGGTGCCGTTCACAATGCCATAGATGCAGTCGATTCGGTTGGCCTGAAAGCTTTCCTCCAGGCTGTGAATGATGGGAATGGCTCCGCAGACCGCCGCTTCATAGTACAGGCCCGCGCCGCTTTTTTGGGCGGTGCTTTGCAATTCATGCCAATGCAGATCAAAGGCTACCTTGTTGGCGGTCACCACGGTTTTGCCGTTTTCCAGCGCAGCGTTCACCCAGCGGTGAGCAGGCTCCTCGCCGCCCAAAAATTCCAGAATAATGCTGATGTCCGGGTTGTTAATCACATCCTCCACCCGGTCGGTGAGCAGCCCTACGGGAATGTCCACATCCCGCTTTTTGTATAGGTCGCGCACCAATACCCGCTCCACCTGAAACCGCAGCCCGGTGCGGTGGGCGATTTCGTCGGCAAAGCCGGTCAATAGCTTCCAAACGCCGCTGCCCACGTTTCCGCAGCCCAAAAAACCAATCTTTATCCGCTTGTCCATGGCATGTTCACCCCTTCAGACTCGTTTGATTGCGTTCGTAAATCAGGCGGAGACCCTTCAGGGTCAAAATGCCGTCCAGACGGTCGATAATGCCGGCCTCCTCCGCTACCAGCCGGGCCATGCCGCCGGTAGCCACCACCAGAGCATCGGGCGCGTTCAGCTCCTTGCGAAACTTTTGCACCAGATAATCCACCTGTCCGATGTAGCCGTAAATGACGCCCGCCTGCAGGTTGGTGACGGTAGTGCGGCTGATGACGTGCTCCGGCCGCACCAGTTCAAAACGGGGCAGCTTGGCAGTGCCGGTGACCAGGGCTTCGCTGGTCAGCTTCAGGCCCGGGCAGATGCAGCCGCCCGCAAAAGCTCCCTGCTGGTCGATAGCGCCAAAGGTGGTAGCCGTGCCAAAGTCGATGAAGATGCAGGGGCCGCCGTATTCCGCCTGGGCGGCTACGGCGTTGGCTATGCGGTCGCTGCCCAGTTCCCGGGGGTTTTCATACTTCAGGTTGATGCCGGTGCGAATCCCCGGGGCCACCATCATGGGGGCCAGACCAAAGTAGTTTTTGCACATGTGCTCCAGGGTGAAGTTGATGGTGGGTACTACGCTGGACATTACAATGCCTTCTACCTGACTCATCTCCACGCCCGCATGGGCGAATAAACCCACCAGAATCAGACCGTATTCGTCGGAGGAATAGGTCTTGCTGGTGGAAATGCGCCAGTATTGCTTCATTACAGGCCCTTCAAACAGGGCGGTTTTGATATTGGTATTGCCTACGTCCATGGTCAGGATCATTGGCGGTCATCCTTTCATTTGGCGTTGCTGCGCTTGAGCACCGCTTTCACCGCCGTAAGCACCACAGGCACAATCAGGGCGGCGCAGACGGCTTCCGCAATGCCGTTGGGCAGCCCCACGGCGGCCACCAGCCATGCGCCTGCCCGGCTTACATAGGCGGCTTCGGCATTTCCGGCGGCAATCATTTCGTTAACAAGGTTGGTTAGGGCCGGCTCGTACAGCAAAACAATCATACCCAGCACAGCTACGGTATTGGTGAGGGCACCCAGGGCGGCGCAAACGCCCCAGCCCAGCTTTTCCGTAACGCGCCCGACAGGCAGCAGCTTTTTCCAAAGCCAGCAGCAGCCCCAGGTGACCAGCGGCACCAGCAGCCGGGGCAGCACGCTGATCAGCGGATTGCAAAAGAATACAGTCAGCCCCGTCATGCCGGAGGTAAAGGCTCGAATCAGGCTGCACAGGCCAAATACCAATCCCACCAGCAGCCCCACCAGCGGCCCCTCGGCCAGAGCGGCTACGATGACGGGAATATGTACCGTGGTTACGCTCAGCAGAGGAGGCGGCAGGGGAATCATGCCGATGGGCGTAAAGGTGAGCACGGCGGTGATGGCGCTCAGCATGGCGGAGATGACCATTTTGCGGATTGCAATGCGTTGCTTTTTCATTTTTCTGTCCTCCGTTCGAGTTCTTGTGTGGGATACCCGACGTTATGGGAAGGGGATTACCGGGAAACCGTTGGAAAACGCCGTCTGCCTCCTGCGGATGGCAGCAGCTTTCCTTCCATGGATTATAAAGGAGAGCGGCGGGAATGTAAAGCGGAAATCAGGCTTTCTTTTGTCCAAGCCGTCCAAAGAAGCGGAAGGTGAGCGGCCAAAGCGCTCCGGCGGTTAGCGCCATGCAGAAGTAGCGAATGGCGTGGCTCACGGGCGCATCGCCCAGCAGCCAGGACAGCAGGGGCTTCAGCCCTGTGCGAACGGCCATGGCCGCGGCGATGCCGAGCGTTACCTTGAGCAGCTGCGCCCACCATACGGCTTTGGTATCAAAATGCAGGTAACGGTCGTCCAGCCACCAGGACAGGCAAAGTCCGCTCATTACGCCGAGGCAGGTCCAGGCGTTTTTGACGCCGTGAGCGTCAAACTGGGCAATGTTTCGCGGGCCAACGGGCGCAAACGTGACATAGCACACCAGGACTATGGCAAAGACAACCGCCGCCAGGCCAACCGCCATTTTGCCGCGGCGGTTCTGGTCCAGGCACTCAAACAGACAGGTAAAGCCGATGATGCACAGCGTGCCGGTAAGCAGCGATACGCCCACATCCAGCGGGGTATGAACGCCCAGATACATGCGTGAGAAGGCCACCAGCAGCGTGAGCGCTACGCAGGCTGCGGTAACGCCGGCCCGTTTGCGCCATGCGGCGATCATGCCAAATACGGTTGCAGCGGACTGCGTGTGCCCGCTTGGGAAGGAATAGCCCGTTGCACCGGCGCGGGCAGATTCCACGATGGTAAACTGAGGAGCCAGCACCCAGGGACGTGGAACCAAAAACACGGCCTTCAAAAGCTGATTCAGGACGGTGCCCGCCATGCCGGTAAACAGCAGGCGAAATCCCCATTTTTTATCCAGGCACCAGACGATGACAAAGGCGGCCAGCATAAAAAAGGTTTCCTCCCCCAGCCGGGTGATGAGGGAAGCCGCCTGATCCAGGAAGGGACTGCGAAGGGATTCCAGCAATCGTAATAAGGCCATATTCAAATAATCCTCCCTTTTTGATATGACGGCATTATACCATATTTCATGTGAATATCAAAAGAAAAAGCGGCCGTGAAGCGCGGCCGCTTTGGACTGTCAAAGAACCCATGGGTGGTATCGGAGGGCCGCAGTCCTCCGATTTTCATTCCGAAACCGGCGGCGTGTACGTCGGGTTCGGCTGCCTTGCGCAGCAAGGCTCAGGTTGCTGACAAAGCGGAGGTGCAGGAGGCAGTGCCTCCTGCGGGGTTTTAGGGGCGGAGCCCCTAAGCCTTATGCAGCGGCACTTTCTCCGTGAACCAGCAAAGCGCTGCTTCCGGGCGATGGCGGCCAATCAGGGTTTTTTCGACACTCTGGGCCTTGCATGGCAAGGCTTTCCTTACACGCTTTGCCGCCCGGCGAGCCGCAGGCGAGTAGGCAAAGCTCGCCAGAAAAGCTCGCCGTCAGGCGACCTTTTTTGACGGCCTGAAGCGGCCGTGAAGCACGACCGCTTACGAAAGCCACGTTATGGCTCTGCTTTTTCATAGGGTACGGGATCCAGATTGAGCAGTTCGCTGACCGTTACGCACTCAAAGCCCTTTTCCAACAGTTGCGGAATCAGCGTTTCCAGGCAGGCTACATCCGCAGGGTTGGAGTGGAACAGAAGGATGCTGCCATTCTTCGCCTGCTTGATTGCCTTAGCGGCGTTTGTCTGGCTCACATCCCACTTCACCGCATGCAGATAGCCCTCCTCTGCGATGGCCTCCACGACTCGCTTATCGCTGGTTTTGTTTTTTTCCAGGGTCAGAAGCCCCCAGGGCGGACGCATGACCTGCATGGGATAATGATAGCCCAGCACCAGGTCCAGCTGCTCCTGGGCCTGCCGCATTTCATAATGAATCAGCGAAGTTTTCAAATGCGGCAGTGATACGTGGCTCCAGGTGTGATTGCCGATTTCACAGCCTGCATCCAGCGCAGCCTGCCAGGTTTGACGGTCCTCCTCCTTCAGCCCGTTGCCCACTACAAAAAAGGTAACGGAAATGCCGTATTGGCGGCAAAGGTCAATGGTTTGGGCTACTTGCTCCACGTTTTGGCAGTCATCCATGGTAATGGCAATGCGCGGCACATTTCGGTCGCCGTTACGCACGGTAAAGCCCTTGCTGACAGCCAGGGCGGAGGAGGTCAGGCACAGCAGGCACAGCAGCAGCACCCCAAAGCGTCGAATTTTCATGGCTTTTGGCTTCTCCTATTCCTTGATTTGGCAGGCTGCCTGCACGAAAGCGCTGAAAATGGCGCGAGAAACGTCATCCGTATGCACGGTGCGCTCCGGATGCCACTGCACGCCCAAAAAGAAGGGCAGAGAAGGATGCTCCACCGCCTCGATCACGCCGTCGGGCGCATAGGCGCACACGCTTAGCTCCGCTGCGGCTTCTTTGACGGCCTGATGATGAAAGGAGTTAACAGCCAACCGGTCCTGACCGACGATTTGGCGCAGCAGGCTGCCGTCCACTATCTCCACCTGGTGGCTTGGGTACTGCCCGAGGCAATTTTGCCGGTGGCCGAAGGCGGAGGGATTCTGAGAGGGCAAATCCTGCCACAGACTGCCGCCCATGGCCACATTCATCACCTGAATCCCACGGCAAATGCCCAAAACAGGTAAACGGCGTTCCACGGCGGCGGCGATCAGCCGCAGCTCTAACTGGTCGCGCAGGGGGTTTACCTCGCCCAAGGCGGGCAGCGGCGCCTGGTGAAACAACGAGGGCGCCAAATCGTTGCCTCCGGCCAGAAGCAGACCGTCCAAACGATTCACGCAGCTTTCCAGCTGCTCGCTGTTCATATCCGGACACAGCAGCACGGGAACGCCGCCTGCGCCTGTAAGCGCCTGCATATAAGAGCGCATGATGAAATACTGGGTTTCGTCCTTATCCATGCTGCCGGAAACACCGATCAGCGGAAAACGCTTCTTCAAAGTGAAAGCACCACCTTTCCTACTCTAATAATATTCCATTTGCTGAACTCTTTTCCTGCCGGAACCACCCATGCGACGTGTAAAAATCCCAAAAACGACTGCGCATCGAACAGGCGTTCAGGACGTTGAAGAAGGGGGGAGAGCGGGAGGGAGCGCTCCGGCGTTATGGAGCAACTGCCATAGGCGCAATACCTGCGAGCGGTTAACCGCTTAGAGCCGGTTGTGCCCGTCGGGCGGCCGCTTTTCGCTGCCTGCCGGGGTGAAAAGGAGCGCACATCCAGTCCTGTTAACGCCGGAAAGTCGTCGCTTGAAACAAGAAATAGAGTATGGCGATGGCAAAGACGAGGGATAGGGTTGCGCGAGGGGCTAAGCCCGGCCCTTTTCCCAGCGTTGTGATGCTCATGGGGCTTCATAAAAAGATTTGTTGATGGCCGAACGGATGCATAGGCGAAGCCGCTTCAGCCCATCCCCAAAAGCTCGCTGCCAGGCGGGTTTTGGAGCCGGCTGGTCCACCGGTGCTTTTTGTTAAAACGTGCAATAGAAATTCCCCTCTCTGCAACGCAGAGAGGGGAGTCCAGAGTGTCGAAAAACCCCTGAGAGGTATCGGAGGGCCGCAGCCCTTCGATTTTCATTCCGAAACCGGCGGCGTGTAAGTCGGTTTCGGCTGCCTTGCGCAGCAAGGCTTTCCTTACGCTCTTTGCCGTCCGGCGAGCCGCAGGCGAGCAGGCAAAGAGCGCTTCTCGGCAGAAAAGCTCGCCGCCTGGCGAGCTTTTTGGACGAACTAAACTCCCCTCTCCGCAACGCAGAGAGGGGAGTTCTTGTCTTATCAAAATTACTTGATTTCGACGGTGGCGCCCACTTCGGCCAGCTTGGCCTTGATGGTTTCGCACTCTTCCTTGGAAGCGGCTTCCTTGATGGTCTTGGGAGCGGATTCCACGAAGTCCTTGGCTTCCTTCAGGCCCAGACCGGTCAGCTCGCGGATGACCTTGATGACCTTGATCTTCTCGGAGCCGGCTTCCTTCAGGATAGCGTCGAACTCGGTCTTTTCTTCTTCAGCGGCGGCAGCAGCGCCAGCAGCGCCAGGCATGGCCACAACGGCAGCGGCGGCGGACACGCCGAACTTCTCTTCCAGAGCCTTCACCAGATCGTTCAGCTCAAGCACAGACATTTTTTCGATCTCGGCAATAAATTCCTCGTGAGTCATTTGAATAGCCTCCATTCGCTTTCAATATTTTTTCAGATGGGGGATAAAAGCAGCTTACGCTTCCTCGGCAGGAGCGCCTTCGCCGTTCTTCTTTGCGATTGCATCCAGAACGCGCACAAAGCTGGCAATGCTGCTCTGCAGGCTGCCAAGCAGGCGGGCCAGCAGCACTTCGCGGCTGGGCACTTCGGCCAGCGCCTTGATCTGAGCGGCGTCCATCAGCTCGTTGCCGAGCAGACCGGCCTTCATTTCCAGCGCATTGGTCTTGTCCTTGTTGATGAAGTCGTTCAGGATCTTCGCGGGGCTTACGGGATCATTCATACCGAAAGCGAACGCGGACGGGCCGTTCAGCACGTCGTCCAGGCCCTCGATGTTCAGCTCATGCAACGCGCGGCGAACCAGCGTGTTCTTCAGCACGCAGTAGTCAACGCCATTGGCACGGAACTGCGCGCGCAGACCGGTTACCTGTTCCACGGTCAGGCCGCTGTACTTCACGATGACTACGCTCTGGGCATCCTGAAACTTCTTCACGATGTCGCTGACGACCTGCTTTTTCATCTCCAGGTTCTTGCTCATTTGGGGTTGCACCTCCTTTTTGAAAATCTGCCGATTCCAAAAAGAAAACCCTTGCAGGCGCAAGGGCGAACATGTCGCAGGGGATTTCTCCCGCCTTACACCTCGGCGGGAATGGTTTTATGGCTGTTTTCACAGCCAACCCGCTGTCTTCGGCATAGGTTTCCAAAGAATCGACCACTATTATAGCGGCTTTCTTTTCGTCTGTCAAGCAATTTCGTGCTCTTTTAGCAGGCGAATTTTTCTTGTTTTACCAAGACAACAGTTGGCAGCGTATTTTCTTCGCCCGGGGTCAAAATAGCCATGAACCGATTGGAGGAGGTGAACGACAAATGGCAAACCAGCAAAACACCGGCCGCAGCAACCGACCCGAGCTGCCTCAGGCGCGCGCCGCATTGGACAACATGAAGTATGAGATCGCCAGAGAACTGGGCATCAACTTCAAGCAAGGCTACAACGGCGACCTGAGCTCCCGGGAAAACGGCTATGTGGGCGGGTACATGGTCAAAAAGCTCATTGAGCAGGCGGAAAAGCAAATGGCCAACAACGCTCCCCAGCGCTAACTCCCCCTAAATCATGGATGAGGTGAAGGAAAAATGTATCAGAATCAGCAGAGCGGCAACACCCAGCGCACCATGGTCCCCGAAGCCAAGCAGGCTTTGAACAATATGAAATTTGAAATTGCCAACGAGCTTGGCATCAACCTGAAGCAGGGCTACAATGGCGACCTGCCCAGCCGTCAGGCCGGCTACATTGGCGGCTACATGGTCAAGCGGCTGATTGAAAACGCCGAGCGTGCCATGAGCGGCGCTCAGAAGTAACCCCAAAACCTGAACGGCTGCGCATTGCGCAGCCGTTCAGCCGTTTTTCCAGCCGCCGTCTAAACCAACGACTGGAAAACGGCCGCTTCTCAACGAGCGTACCTCAGCATCTCTTGGATTCCTTTTCGCTCTTGGAAAACAGTTGGTTCCAAACCGGGTCCATATCCAGCGTGGCAAAATAGTCCCGCGGCTCCTCGGCCCGGCGTATCAGCCGGAAAGAACCGTCCTGGCAATACAGCACTTCCTTGCAGCGCAGCTTGCCATTGTAGTTATAGCCCATGCTCAGCCCATGGGCTCCCGTGTCGTGAATGACCAGCAGGTCGCCTGCCTGGGGCCGGGGCAGAGGGCGATCTACGGCAAACTTGTCATTGTTTTCGCACAAGCTGCCGGTTACGTCCGCAATGTCGTCGTGGGGCAGGCTTTCCTTGCCGGGCAGGGTGATGTGGTGGTAGGCGCCGTACATGGCGGGGCGCATCAGGTCGCAGGCGCTGGCGTCCAGCCCCACATAGTGCTTGTGAGTGTGCTTTTCGCTCAGCACATGGGTCACCAGCCAGCCGTTGGGGCCGGTCATATAGCGGCCCAATTCGGTTTTGATAGCAACGCCATGGATTCCCCTTTGCGTGAGCGAATGGTGATAGCGCTCCGCTACGCCCTGGCCGATGGCCTGAATATCCGCCGCCTTTTCTTCCGGGCGGTAGGGAATCCCAATGCCGCCGGACAGGTTGACGAAGGAAAGGAGCATGCCGGTTTCCTCCATCAGTTCGCGGCCGGTGTCAAACAGCAGCTGCGCCAGGGTGGGATAATAGGCGGGATCGGTGGTGTTGCTGCTTAAAAAGCTGTGCAGGCCGAAGCGCTTGGCGCCATAGCCTTTCAGCTTTTTCAGCGCCTGAGAAAGCTGCGGGCGGGTCATGCCAAACTTGGCTTGACCCGGATCGCCCATGATGGTATTGCCAATCAGGAACAGCCCGCCCGGGTTGAAACGCAGGCAAATTTCCTCGGGAACGCCGCCGTTTTCACGCAGCAGCTCCACATGGGTCAGGTCATCCAGGTTCACATAGGCGCCCAACCGGCGCGCCAGACGAAATTCCTCCGGGGGCACGTCGTTGGCGCTGAACATGATATCCGGCCCGTGAAAGCCGCAGGCGTCCGCCAGCATCAGCTCGGTCAGGCTGGCGCAGTCCACGCCGCAGCCCTCCTCGCGCAAAATCCGCAGGACAGACGGGTTGGGAAGCGCTTTCACCGCAAAGTATTCCCGAAACTCCGGCACGCCGGAAAACGCAGCCTTCAGAGCGCGGGCGGTTTGCCGGATTCCGCGTTCGTCATACAGGTGAAAGGGAGTGGAAAACTGTTCCGCGGCGTTTTGAAACACCTGGTCGGGTAAAGAAAAATTGGGCATGGGAAATCCTCCCTCGTTAATTGCGCAGGCTGTGCAGCGGCGCAGGAATCCGACCGCCGCGCTGAATAAACTCGTCGTTGCAGGCGGTATTGACCGGCATGATGGGCGCATAGCCAAACAAACCGCCGAAATTCACGGTATCGCCCGCTTTTTTCCCCGGCGCGGGAATAACGCGCACGGCGGTGGTTTTGTTATTGACCATGCCGATGGCGGCTTCGTCGGCAATAATACCGGCAATGGTATTGGCGGAGGTGTCGCCGGGAATGGCAATCATGTCCAGTCCCACGGAGCATACGCAGGTCATGGCTTCCAGCTTTTCAAGGGTGAGGCAGCGCGCCTGGGCCGCCTCAATCATGCCGATATCCTCGCTGACGGGAATAAACGCGCCGCTTAGACCGCCCACATGGCTGGACGCCATGACTCCACCTTTTTTCACCATATCGTTCAGCAGCGCCAGGGCCGCGGTGGTGCCGGGCGCGCCGGCCATTTCCAGGCCCATTTCGCTCAGAATGTAGGCCACGCTGTCGCCGCGGGCAGGGGTGGGGGCCAGAGACAGGTCCACAATGCCGTAGGGCACGCCCAGGCGCTTGGCCGCCTCCTGCGCCACCAGCTCGCCCACGCGGGTAATTTTGAAAGCCGTGCGCTTAATGCACTCTGCCAGCACATCGAAGGGCTGGCCATGCACTTCCTTCAGGGCGCGCTGCACCACGCCGGGGCCGCTGACGCCCACATTGACCACGCACTCCGGCTCGCCTATGCCGTGAAAGGCGCCGGCCATGAAGGGGTTGTCCTCCACGGCGTTTGCAAACACCACGATTTTGGCGCAGCCAAAGCCGTCGCTATCGGCGGTGAGCCGGGCGGTTTCCTTAATGACCTGGCCCATTTTGCGCACGGCGTCCATGTTGATGCCGCTGCGGGTGGAGCCCACGTTCACGCTGCCGCACAGGCGCTCGGTTTGGGCAAACACCTGAGGCATGGCCTCCAGCAGGGTTTCCTCCGCCTGGGTGGCGCCCTTGTGCATCAGCGCGCCGAAGCCGCCGATGAAATTGACCCCCACCTGAGCGGCCGCCTTGTCCAGCGCCATGGCGATGGATACGGGGTTGGCGCCGGAAATCATGCTCACGGGCGTAACGCTGATGCGCTTGTTCACAATGGGCACGCCCAGTTCACTTTCCAGCTCGCAGCCTACGCGCACCAGGTTTTTGGCCAGCCGGGTCACTTTTTCATATACGGCCTCGGCGGTTTCCTCATCCGTGTTCTTTTTGCAGTCCAGCAGGCTGATGCCCATGGTAATGGTGCGAATGTCAAAATGCTGCTCGTGCACCATCTGCATGGTTTGGAGAATTTCATTTACTTCAATCATTGGTTCTTACCTCTAAATGCGGTGCATGGCGTCAAAAATATCGGTACGCTGAATGGAAATGGCTTCGCCCAGCTCCGCGCCTACTTCGTTCATGCGCTCGGCAATCTCCTGGAAGCTGGCCTGGGCGGCAGTGATGTCCACAATCATCAGCATGGTGAAATAGCCGTCCAAAATGGTTTGGGAGATTTCCAGAACATTCAGGTTCATTTCAAACAGGGCGGTGCTTACCCGGGCGATGATGCCCGGCCGGTCGATACCGGTAACGGATACAAGGGCTTTCTTCATGGCAGCCTGCTGCCTCCTTCAACTGGTTTGTCTCCCATAACATAACGCGGCGGAGAACGGCTGTCAATGGCTGGCGGCGGGTTTTGCCAAAAAACTTGAACGGGTGTTGCGCACAGTATGCATCCGTTGACAGGCGGATGGAAAACATGATAAAATATAGAAAAGCTTTACCACAGAGAGAGGGTTTGATATGCGTCGCTCATTCGCCGAAAAACTGGTTTTCTGCGCCGTGCTGGCAGTGTTGGTCCTGTCCTTTGCCGCAAACGCGTCCGCAACGACCGCCAAGCTGGTTTCCACACAGAATTTTCTGAGCTTTCTGGATGAAAAGGATATTGAGTATACCTATGCCGGCCCGAACGACGACGGCGACGAGCGGGTGACGGTTTCCTACACGCTGAATCATTATTCCTCCCTTGCCTGCACGCTGATTTTTGACAAAGACGACGATGAAGTGGATCTGCGCATCTGGAACATCGCAACGGTGTCGGCCGGCAAGAACTATACCCTTTCCACCCTTCAGAAGCTTAACGCGGGTTACAAATTTTGCAAATTTGTGCTTGACGAATCCGATTCCACCCTGCAGGCCGAGATGGACATGTTCATCGACAAGGACCACTGTGTTCTGCCTGTTTGTGACGCGATGTACTATATGTTCACCGTGCTGGACGACGACACGGTTGCAGGCCTCATCCAGTCGCTTGAATGATCAAGCCCTTCCGGCTTTTGCTCCCGGCCTGATGCAGGCCGGGAGCTTTTTCAGAAAAACATGGCGCAAAGCCCGGAGCGGCAGGGCAACAGCATTTAAGAATCAGCCGAAAAGAATCCGCAAGAAAGAGTCAGGGTCAAGGCAGGCCCAGTAAC
>CAKTUS010000079.1 GCA_934621485.1 uncultured Clostridia bacterium | reverse complement strand
GCAGGCAGGAGAAGCTTTGCCGTGTACTCTGTACATGGCGGTTATCCAGTTTGACACGGAAAGCGGCGAACAGCTAACAAAATGGGAGCAGCGTGAAACGCTGTGGTTGCCCGTTGCTTCGCTGCTGGATGAAAAGGACTATCAACCCCAGGACGGTGCATCGCTTGAAAAATTCACCCTGCAAAAGGTTCATGCGGAGCTATACGCTACCGGCGTTTATGTGGAACTGACTGTTTCCGCTGCGGCAAGCGCCAGGCCGAGCGCGGAAAACCTTTTCGCCATCGCTTGTTACGATGAGTACGGAAAGGAATTGCCTATGGGCATGAGCCTTTCCAGCAGCTGGAATACGGACAACTGGCCTATAGCCATGTTGGAATACATGTATAGCTTGGAAAAACTGCCTGCACGGCTTCTGATTAAAGACGGCTCAAAAAGCGTGTATGTAAAATGATGGGAGGAAAACACAATGAAAATGCTTTTGATGAAACGAGGAATGGGCATGCTGATGGCAGTGTGCTTGCTGCTTTCGACAGCGGTTGCCGACGAGAGCAAAACCGTGAGGATTGCAGGCGGATACTATGAAGAGTATTGGACGGAGCGAGGCATTACCGTGCAATCGCCTAACTACCATTGGAAAACGGGCCTTGCGCTGTTAAGCATGGATTCTGCGCCAGACTTGTATCGCACCAGCTGTGAGGCTTGCGATATTCAGGCCCTTAAGGATGCGGGCGTACTGGCAGATCTTTCAGGCAGCAGCGTGCTGGCAGAAGCCGTCAGCCATATGCGGCCCGAATTACAGGCTTTGGCCAGGGACGGAAACGGTCTCTTGGTGGTAATGCCGCACAGCATGATGAGCGACCCCGTTTATTGGCGGCAGGAAGCCTTTGAAGCAGCGGGCTTAACCGAGGACGATGCGCCGAAAAGCTATACGGAATTGCTGGATTTTGCCGAAAAATGGGCGGCAAGAGTCAGCGCGCACCCGGAAACACGAGTCTGCTTCACCGATACCAGTTCTTTTGGAGGCAGCGCAGCGTATGCCTATACCTGGTGGCTGTTGGATATGCTGATTAATGCATGGGAGATGCAGGCATATGAGGCAAGGGAGCCGCTTACTTTTGATACGCCGGAACGCATTGCCCTGCTCAAGCGTACCCAGGAGGTAGGTAAGCGACTGTATCAGGCTGAGCCGGGGCAAAAAAAGCGTCAGGACATGCTTTTCCTGTTTTGGAATCAGCATGGCGGGTCCGGAGTTGAAGGACTGTACAATGGGGGAAGGGATTACGGCTTGTCCCACACGGTGCCTTTTCGCATCAGCACCGGCCAGCCCGCCCTTATGCGCACGCATGCCGGCGTTACCGTAATACGTGCGGGAAGCGGCCAGACGGAAACCGGCATCGACTATTTGGAAACCTTGGTTCCTTCCTCTCAGTCAGTGTATTCCGCGGAAATCTACCGTGAAGGCGTAGCGCCCGGTGCATATGGGAAGGACTTTGTGGAGCGCATTACCGCAGGCTGGCTTCGGGAGCGTAGCGAATACGCAGGCACGTTTTCCTTTGCCCCCAGAAGAACCTTTTTTCTGTACGAAAGCGCCATCATGAAGTTCCTCCAGGGAAAGCTGTCCGCCGAAAAGCTGGTTCAGAAAATCAGCCAGCCGAAGGACGACCCGAACCGATAATGAGGTAGTGGAAAGCCGCAGACCTGGCAGGCTCAAGCGTCACCATGCAGCGCTTATCCCGAAGCGGACGCGCCTTTGGAGCAACAGAGGGATCCAGTTGCACGGCGGACTGCCCTTTGCAGCAGGGGTGTCCGCAGGCAACCAGGTTACAGAAGCTTGCTGAGAAAACCGGCGCTGCCAGGCAGGCTTTCCTGCCGGTCCGAAACGGCAAATGGGGGAAAGCACTTTGCTCCCGTGCGCCAAAGAAGCCTAGTTGGCCGCGGTTTGCAGCATCCATTCAATAAACAATCCATAGCCCATGGTAGGGTCGTTGACGAACACGTGCGTCACCGCTCCAATCAATCGCCCGTCCTGCAAAATGGGACTGCCGCTCATCCCCTGCACAATGCCGCCTGTGCGCTGCAGCAAGGCCTGATCCGTCACTCGCAGCACCAAGCTGCGTTGGGCAGGCGTTGCCTGGCGAGATACTTCTACGATTTCCACCTCATATTCCTTCATGCCATCCGGACCTACGGTGCACAATATGGACGCTTTTCCGGTATGCACAGCATCCTTGCGGCCGATGGACAGTCCATCCGGATAAAGCGGGTGATCCGGCTGGCGGCTCAGTTCGCCGTAAATGCCAAAGATGCTGTTTTGCTGAATGTTTCCGAGCACCCGTTGTTCCCGCAGAAAGCTTCCCTTTAGTTCGCCCGGATAGCCAATCTGCCCCTTACGCACGTCTACCACGTCCGCCATCATCATTTCACCAAAGCCAACGGTTAGCAGCTGCTGGGTGTCAGCGTCCGTAATGGCATGCCCAAGGGCGCCGTATACCGTGGCTTGCTCTGGATTCAGCTTGCCGTAAAACGACAGCGTGCCAACACCGGCGGTGCTGTCCCGTACCCAGGCCCCAATGCGGTAATCGCCGGTTTGCCGGTCCCGCTTGGGCGTCAGCGTCAGAGAAAGTGTGTTTTCACCCCGGCGTATGGTGAGCGGAATAGGCGTTTCCCCGGTGGCGGCTACCAGCTTGGTCAGGTCGTCTGTGGCGCTCATG
This sequence comes from uncultured Clostridia bacterium, assembly GCA_934621485.1. Lineage (GTDB taxonomy): Bacteria > Bacillota > Clostridia > Christensenellales > Aristaeellaceae > Limiplasma. The sequence goes on along the minus strand of CAKTUS010000079.1, from coordinate 9,982 downwards.
GGCCGGCCGCCGGCTTCGGTAATCAGGTCGCCGGGCTTTAACCCCGCAATGCGCGCCGGGCTGTGGGCACCGCTTAAGTCGCTGGTGCCCACCACCAGCAGCCCGCTGGTGTGCAGCGCTACGCCTACTGCCTGGCCGCCTGGATAGAGCCGTAGGTCGTCGCTGATATCCACCTGCATTTTTTTAATCGGCAGGCCAAATAAGCTGATGGTCGCCTCGCTTTGCCTCCCACTGGATGGTTCCAGCGTGGCGGATAGAGAGGTGTTGGCTGTTACGCCTTCGGTGTGCGTTTGCAGGGTCAGGGGATAAGGCGCGGTCAGCGCCAGGCTTTGTCCGGCCGCCAGGTGAAGCCGGTCGGGAAGATTGCATAGTAGGCGCGCCTGAGGCGACAGGCACAATGCCACCCAAAGGATGCTGAGCAGCCAGCCTATGGTTCGCTTTTTGGGGGAGGATTTTCGCATCTTCAAAACGCCTCTTTCTCAAACAGTTTCACGGCAAGTGTTTGCAAAAAGGCGAATTTTCACGTTGGCAATTGTTTGTTTTTCCGACGGCATTGACCCGGCGCTTCCGCAGTGATACAATGACCTTATTCAAATCAACATGGCAAAGGATGAACGGCGCATGAACGTAACGGCCTTGGGCATGATTGAAACCATTGGTTTGGTGTCCGCCATCGAGGCGGCGGATGCCGGTCTAAAGGCGGCTGATGTGCGTTTGCTTGGTACGGATTATGTGCGCGGCGGCCTGGTGATGGTGCGTTTTGAGGGCGATGTGGCCGCCGTTCAGGCCGCTGTGGCTGCCGGCAGTGAAAGCGCCAAGCGTGTGGGCCGCGTGTACAGCGCGCATGTGATTCCCAGAGCCCTGCCGGAGGTGTTCTGCATGCTGGCTTCGGACCCCAGCGTGGGCCCGTCCAAGCGATATCAAGGCGGCTGCGTAGCCTGCGGCGGTTGCGAAGGAGGCCGCCGAGAACTGGAAAGTTTGCAGGCGTACCCAAAAGAAGACCCGGCTGGGATTTCCGTATCGGAGTGGAAAAAGCGGCGTGTGGGCGAACTGCGCGCCTATGTAAAGACATTGGCAGATTTTCCGATGGAGCCATCGGACATTGACGCGGCGACAAAGGCCAATCTGCTGGCGGCGCTGGAGAAGATGAACAAACGCCAGGATTTCATTCAGCTTTGACCCCAACGTTCTTTCCCTGCTCACCGGGCGGAAAGAACCATTTCCGTTTGATTGTAAAAAAACGAAAATCCCCGCTTCGAGCAGGAGCAGACCGTAAAAAAGGTTGAAATCGGAGGGCTTTGGCCCTCCGATTTTGATTCAAGGAGTATCTTGAACCGTTTGATCCAGATAAAAAATCCAAGCCGGATAAGAAACCAAAGGCATAAAAAACAGGCCGCTTTAGCGGCGGCCCGAGATGATGATGCGGTTGCCAGGCTTTCAGTGCGCCTTTAGGCGCTGCCAGTATCATCGCCTTGAAGGCGTGGTGCATACCACCAGCAGAGCTGGTGAGGAAGGAAAAACTTCAGATACAAGAAACCTCCTTTGCTACAATAAGGTTAGGTCTGGCAACCGAAACAAGAGCAAAGGAGGTTTGTCATTTATGACAATGTAAGGTAAACCATACAAAATGGAATTGTAAATATCCCACCGTATTTGCGCCGCAAGGCCTTCCTTGCGCGCTTTGCTGCCCGGCGAGCCGCAGGCGAGCAGGCAAAGCGCGCCTCTCGGCAGAAAGGTTCGCCTTTGGGCGAGCTTTCAGGCCGTTGAAAAAACCTATAGAAGTGTCCGCATCACCGAACAAGGCACGCCGCTTCATGGGAAAAGCGTTATGGACAAGGCTTAGGGACTCCGCCCCTAAAAACCGGGCAGACGCCGGAGAAAAGCAGATGCCCAGTAGGCATAACCGCCATAGGCGATCAGCGATCCACAGGTGGGGCGCAGAATCAGGGAGAACTACGGTCGCTGTCATCTCCACGTTTGAACAACCGCTCTGTCTCCTGTTTTTCCGCTTTTTCGGCGTCTCAGATCGTCCAGTTCTGGCTGCCGGTTTGCAATTCTACCATATGAGCATAAAGCCCCTTTTGCGCATAAAGCTCATCAGGCTTGCCCTGCTCGGCTACCACGCCGTCTGAAAGCACCACGATTTTATTCGCCCCTGCTACAGTGCGCATCCGATGTGCAATAATCAGCACCGTTTTGTTTTGAGTCAGCCGGGACAAGGCTGTTTGAATCAGCGTTTCGTTTTCCACGTCCAGACTGGCGGTGGCTTCGTCCAGCAGGATGATAGGGGCGTCTTTCAGAAAAGCCCGGGCAATGGAGATGCGCTGGCGTTCGCCGCCGGAGAGGGCGCAGCCGTTTTCGCCGATATTGGTGTTCCATTTATCGGGCAGCTTTTCCGCAAATTCGTCACAGTTGGCAAGCTTTGCGGCTGCAAGGACCTCAGCGTCGGTTGCGTCTTTGCGCCCAAGGCGAATGTTCTCCATAATTGTGTTGTCAAACAGCGTCACATCCTGGAACACGATGGAATAGAGGCTCATGAGCTTTTCCGGGTCAATTTTGGAAATGTCCATGCCGCCCACGGTAATCCGGCCTTTCTGATAATCCCAGAAACGGGCGGCCAGCCGGGATACGGTGGTCTTTCCGCCGCCGGAGGGGCCCACCAGTGCCGTGACCTCGCCTTGCTTGGCGGTGAAGGACACATCCTGGAGCACCGTTTCGCAGGAATGGTAGGAAAAGCCCACATGATCAAACACAATATCGCAGCCCTGATTGGTCAAGGTTTCGCTGCCGGTTTGCACAGGATAGTCCAGGATTTCGTTCATCCGTCCCACGTTGGTGCGCATGGCAATGACGGCCGCCAGGTTTTGCAGCGCGCCCTGCATGGGGTCGTATAGCCGGGAGGCCACCAGCAGGAACAGGAACAGCGTCAGAACGTCCAGTCTGCCGTTTAGCAGCAGCATGGAGCCGGTCAGCGCCACTGAGGCAATGCCAAGCTTCAGCACCATGCCGGCCGAGGTTACAAATACGGCGTTGGTTAGCTCCGCCGAAATCGTCTGCTTTTCCACAGCGCGTATTTTTTGAGACAGACCGCATAAATAGGCGCTTTCTGCGTTGCTGGCCTTCAGGTCGCGAAGGGTTTCAATGTATTCCTGAATCCCGTCGGCACAGGCCATTTTTACCGCCATGGTTTTGGCCTGTACCCGATCCTGCACCTTGTAGCTTCCCAGCAGAATGGCGATGGACACAGGAATAACCCATAGCGCCGCCAGCGCCATACGCCAGTCAAAGGCGAACAGTCCAAGCGCGATAAGCCCGGTAGACAGCAGGGAGCCGAAAAGACCGGGGATAAAATGAGAACAGGTTTTCTCCAGCACCTCGCAGTCCGCCATGATGGTACTGGTCAAATCGGCCAAATCCCGTTTGCCAAAAAAGGACAACGGCAGCTTGCGCAGCCGCTCGGCAAGGGCCAACCGCCGTTTACCACTTTCCTGATAGGTGATAAAATAGGTGTCGTTATACTGGAACCAGGTTGTAAGAAGAATCAGCGCAAAGCAGACGATGCAGCCGCATACGTAGAATCCTCCCTTTCCATTGGCCGTGCCCGCCATCAAATCCCTGACGAGATAATAGAGCAGGGTCGTGGGCAGCATAAAGGCCACATTCTGGAATGAACAAGCCAGCACGCCTTTCACCAGTCCGCGCGCTCCCTCTGGAGAACTTGCGGTTGCTTTCTGAATTTTTTGAATCACGGTTATCCCTCCTTTGCGACTTTCCACTCAACAGACGATTGATAATCCCGCCACATTTTGGCGAACAGACCGTTTTGGGCGCATAGCGCTTCTTGGGTTCCGGATTCTTCGATCTGCCCGTCCTGCACCACATAGATACAGTCGGCGTTCGCCACAGTGGACAGCCGATGCGCAATCATTATCACGGTTTTGCCTTTCGATAGTGCAGCAAACGCCGCCTGCACCTTGGCTTCATTGTCAGGATCGGCGAAAGCGGTGGCTTCGTCCAAAATCAGAACAGGGGCGTTTTTCAGCACGGCGCGGGCGATGGCAATGCGCTGCCGTTCGCCGCCGGAAAGATAAATGCCCTTGCTGCCAATAACCGTATGGATGCCCTCCGGGAATTTTTCAATGATATCCATACATTGCGCCGTTTTTAATGCCGATAGGATTTCCTCCTCGGTAGCGTCGGGTTTGGCCAGCTTCACATTGTCCAGGATGCTGCCCTTGAACAGCCGGCTGTTTTGGAAAACAAAGGACACGGTGTTCATCAATTCTTCCTTGGGAATCTCCCGGACGTCTGCGCCGCCGACACGGATGCTGCCGCTTTTCACGTCAAAGAAGCGGCAGATAAGGCTGGCCAGCGTAGATTTTCCGCCGCCGGAGGGGCCTACCAGCGCCACGGTTTGGCCCGGCTGAATATGCAGGGAAACGCCTTTGATGACGTCGGTTTTGCCGTCATAGCCAAAATACACATCCGTCAAGGCGACAGAGCCGTCTTTTGGATGCTGGGGCCTGGCGCTTTCCGAAACGGGCGCGGCGTCCAAAACGGAATCGATACGGCTCAGCGCATCGGCAACAATCATTTTGTTTTCGCTCATATGCATGATTTTTGTCAATGTCAGGGAAATGACCGGCGTGATGATGATATAAAACAGCAAATTCAGCAGGAAGCCCGGGGTGACGCCGTTTTGGGTAAACAGCAATCCGCCTGCAATGAGAAAGGCGAACACGCCGTTGATGGCCGCCGTGTAGAACATCATTGGCAGCCGGAGCTCTTTCGTATAGGCGACGACCCACTTTTCGTATTCGTCAATGGTAGCCTTGAATTTCTTAAAGGAGAATACAGACTGTCCAAAGGTTTTCACCACAGGAATGCCGCGCACGTATTCTACCGCTTCATTGGACATGGCGGAAAGCGCATTGCCATACTGCCGCATTTTCTCCGCCATTCGCTTGCCGGTCATGGTCGCCATAATGAGAAAGGCCAAGACAACGGGGACAAGGCTCAGCAACCCCAGCCGCCAGTCAAACACGAGCAGCAGCGCCAGCAGCCCCACCGGGGTGGCCATAGCGCTGCACTGATCGGGCAGCTGGTGGGCAAGATACGTTTCCGCCGCGCCGGCGCTCTCCTGAATGACCTTGCGCAGCCTGCCGCTGCCAAAGCGCTCCGTAAAGCCCAGGGGCAGCTTTGCCAGGTGTTCAGACACGGCCAGCCGCAGCGTTGTCGCAACACGAAACGCCGAAAGATGAGAGCATAGCAGCGAGCATACGTAAATGAGGTAGGACAGCGCGGCGAACAACACGGCCATCCATCCATAGTGCGGAATGTTTACCGCTTGAGCGTAATTTGGCGCGACCGACAAAACGTCCCGCAGAATCATCCAAGTATAGAGAAAAGGAAGCAACGCTACCAGGGCGCTGATGGCTGACAGAACCCATGAGGCATAGGTAAAGGCCCGATGCCCGCCGGCATATCCCATCAGCCGAGACAGATTGGATTGTTTCTTCACAATAAGACCTCCTTAATGATTGGCATTGTTCCTGAAAGCATCCGGCTGTGCGGCGTCCACCGGGCGGCTGAGCGTACAGCCGAGGCGGACAAGCGTGGCACAGTGGAAAAGATGCCGAGCAAGCGTTTGGAAGCGTCGTTTACATCCTGTTGGCTCCTTTGCAATGCAATCCCCCCGTTTGACTTTTGCGCTGCCTTTTGTTATAATGGTTAGTGCTAACTAACCAAGCGATAATATATCATATCGCTGGTTTTTCAGCAACACTCAGCAGAGGATTCTGTCGAATCATTGCATCGAAATGTCTGATCATTGCAAGAGGCGTTATGAATAACAATACCTTATCAAGCTATTACGGTTCTCTCTTAACGCAGCATGGCTTTCGGCCGGTTCCATGCCCCGAAGCTTTCAGCGCGGCAGGGCAGTGCTGGGAAATATCGCCTGCTGTTGGCAGCGGATACTGCTGGGTTCACGCAAAACAGGATTTGTTTGCGATGAAGATTCACGATTTTTCTTTTCACGACGATTACTGCCTGAAGCTTGAAATCCCGGAGTGCATCAGCATTGAACGTTATGATTCCATCTCCGGCGAAGAATTGACCCCTTACCGGCGGCTGTCGGCAGGCTCTATCGAGACTATTGTCGGCGGAAAACAGTGCTACCGTGCCCTTATCCATAAGAGAATCCCCATCCATTCTGTGAGCATCGAAATCTTTCCGGCCTTTTATGAGGATTTTCTCAAAAAACACTATCCGGAAAGCTTCTTTGATTTGCCGGCGGCTTTTCAAAGCATAGATCAGGCAACTGACTTTCCCGCCATGTCAAAACTGCTCTTTGAACTGGAAACCTACAGAGGGGAGGGCGTTTCCGCAGCGCTGTTTTATGAAGCGAAGGTAACGGAAGCCATTGCCCTTGTGATGGACGCCTGGAAAAAGCAAAGCCAAAAGAAAGAGCGCCCGCTGTCAAAGGAGGACCTTGGGGGACTGCAAAACGTGGTTGGCTATATCGCCGATCATTATGCTTTCGATATTCCATTGGAGCGTCTGGCCAGCATTGCCTGTATGAGCGAAAGCAAGCTGAAAAGCTGTTTCAAACGGCAATTCGGCTGCACGATTACCCAATATATCCAGGGGAGGCGTATGAGCCAGGCGGAACACCTGCTGATCGATACGAATTTCACGATGGGGCAGATCGCTCAGATGATCGGCTATACCACTTCCAGCCGTTTTGCAGAACTGTTTAAGAAAAGCACCGGCATCCTGCCCATCGAATACCGCAAAATTGCCAGAAATACATAAACGAAGCCGCTGGTTCCGAAACGGAACGCAGCCGGTGTTACCGGCTATCAGCTACGTTTCTCCGGCTCACCGTTTCTCCTCAAAACCAATACGAACAATCTGCATTTTCATTATTCTATCACCGACCTTGGCCAAAAAACGGAAAAATCCGCTTACGGAGGAGTCTTTCAAATCGTGGTAGCCCAGCACATAGCCCCGACTTGAAATCTGTAGGCGGCTATCCCAGGGTGAAAGCTCGCGCTTGGCATCGGAAACGGCAAAATAAGCGCCTACGTCCTGAATTTTCGCCTCCTTCAGCCATGTTTTCAGCATCAGCTTCACGGCTTTTTGGTTTGCTGCGTCAAAGACGAGCGCGCCGCCTGGAAAAGCGTCCGCCATCTTCTGCACCAGTGTTTGCACCTGTTCTTTCAGAAAATAATAGAACACGCCCGCCGCCAAAAAGATCACGCCGTTTGACGCATCAATCCTGCGAAACCATGCTGTATCGTTCAAGTCACAGGGAATGTTTTCTTCCCGTTTTCCTGCCGGAAGCAGCGCATTGCGTACCTCGATTACACTGGGGAAATCCACATTATAAATACGGCAGCGGCCGTTGTCGCAGCGCCGTCCCGTGTTGTCCAAACCGCAACCCAGGTTGACAACCGCCGAACAGGGATGGTCTTGCAGATAGTTTCGCACTTCAATGGCCAGATCATTTTGCCGCATGGCAACTTCAAGAAAACCAAAGCGCTGCATTAAACCTCCGGACTTTTTTTCCAACGCCGAAAAATCATAGTCAATTTGGTTGAGCAATCGGAGAGCCGTTTCGTCATGATAGAGGCGCGGGTAAAGCTCCGAGCACATTTTCCGGCCATAGAGCGGTATGATCAGCGTTTCCTGAACCGTGTTTTTCTCAATTTTGTCGTTCATCAGACATCCTCCCTTTCTGCCCAAGGAAAACCGCCGGTTTGCGTCATAAGAGAAATCAGCATTTCTGCAAAGCCGTGCGGATTGCGAATTTGATACTGCATATGGCGGCATCCTTCAAACACCGGATAATTTCCATGGGCATAAGCCTTCCTCACAGCCTCCCGGTATTTGTAATGCTCCTCGGCGCTGCCAAACGCAAAATAGCTGTGTTTTTGCAGTTCATCCGACAGAGGCGGAAACGGCTTATCCTCCAGGCTGTCCGCAAGCTGACGTCGCAGATTGCCATAAGTCAAGTTCTTTCCCGCCGCAATGAAGTAGGGCTTAATGGCTTCGTCATCGCACCATAAAACCTTTTTCAGCGTTTTGCCCCTGGACCAGTACAGGCTTTTGATGGCCAAATACAAAAACGGCGTTATGAAGCGGCGCGTTGCTTTCCCGATCTGCGCAAACTGCCCGCCGTCAAAGAAAACGTGTCCAACCGGCAGCCTGGTTTGGGTCAAAAACGCCAGGGCCAGGTCGGCTCCGATAGACGAGGCCACTATGAGCGCAAGACGCTCTACTCCCTGCCGCTGCAAAAAGGCTTCTATCTGCCGCACTTCATCCGTTTTGCTAACGTACCGCTGTCCGGCGCAGTAGACCGTAGACGTGGGCAGAATACAGAAATACTGCTTTTGCAAATAGGCCGCTACCGGTTTACTACTGTCTCCTGTTACGCCCATAGCGTGGAAAAACAAAACCGCCGGCTTTCCTTTTTCTCCGTAAGTTTGAAACAACATGGCGTTTCACCTTCATTTTATCAGTCGTTAGCGTCATCATGCTCGTCAGCGCGCCGCCGCTTGCTTACTGCCCACAAAAAGCCATCCTGCCGTGAATATCAGCGGAAATGCAGGACTGTCCTTGGCGGGGGAAAAACCGCATGCCACCGCGTGCTCAATTCGGCCTTTTCCGTTTGGGCGACCGTCGATCCCAAAAGAGCAACAACCTCGTAAGGCTCCTGGCATTCGCCAGCAAAGGCTACGCTCAAGCTTTGCCGGGATTAACGGTTTCGCCTATAACCTGCCTCGTCGAGATATTCGGGGTGCGCTTTCAGATAGGGGTCTTTGTCGCCGCAGATGGTATAGTCGCACTTGCAGCCGTTGGCGCAGGTGGTTTTTCGCACCAGCCGTGCATGAATCAACTCCATGCCGGCAAAGTCGGGGTTGCACAAGGCGGGCATCACCTCCAGCAGACCGTGCTTTTTCGCAAACTCCGCTGTGGGGCAAGTGGTGAACTCATAATAGATGGGCTTTTCAGGGTCGAAGGGGTCAAGATTCATTTGAAAATCACCCCATTTGTCACACTGCCGCTTGGCGTTTTGGAAGGATTTGTACATCAGTTTTTTGAATGGAGGCTTGTTGCAGTTGACAAATCTGGCGAGAAAGCGGAAGGCAGGCAAGAACAGCTCTCCCTCCATCTCCTCTATTTCGGCAAGGCATTGCAGATGTGGAGTCCGAGCAGAAACAGCGCATCGCCAAGCGCGGTAAGCTGGCAGAATATCTGGAGACGCTAAGGAATCAAGGCCTCATTTCGAGCTTTAATGAAACGCTGTGGTACGGCACGGTGGAGCAGGTGCGCGTAACGACTGAAGGAAATCTGCGCTTTATTTTCCGGGACGGACAAGAAATAACGGTCTGAGCATCCGTGTAATGGTATGCACACCCCATGCACAACAAACAGCCAGCAAGGCGCTATATGCATAGGGGTGTGCATTATTTTGATATTAGAAATGCGACGAATCATCATAGAAAAAGCCGCCCACAAGCCGTTTCGTGTACTCCTGCAAAACGGACTCAAATAGGCGGCGATTTCTGGCATATTTGCAGGTATAGCAAAAGACTCACCACATTGGGTGAGGTTGAGTTTCGCAAACTGCCGCCAGCCACTGCGGGTGAAGTCCACCTGCGCCTGCTTTTGGATGCTGTGTTCATTGCTTGTAAACATAAAGACGACCTCCCTTTCCATCTCGAAACGGCAACGAACTGCGCAAACCGACTGGACAGTCGGCGGGCGAACCTGCGGCATGGGGCGGGGAGAAGGATTCCTTCTCTTGAGCACAATCCTTGCCTCTCTGCCGGCCGCAGTCTCCGTCGCGTGCTGCCGTATTCCTGATTTCGTGGGTGGCCACCTCACGTGGATTATGCTAGCGGCAAACACGCCGTTTGGGGAGTGCACGACGTGCACCCCTACAACGGTAATCTGGTCGTTTTTTGTCTCATTC
>CAKTUS010000078.1 GCA_934621485.1 uncultured Clostridia bacterium | reverse complement strand
GTACGATTTGATGACGCTGCGCGACCAGTACGGCGCCAGCGACATTCGGCCCGGCCTGAGCGGCTGGGCCCAGGTGAACGGCCGGGATTACCTGAGCCGTGATTTGGAAAAAAAGGCCCGCCGGGACGGCGAGTACGCCCAGCATATCACCTTCTGGTTTGACCTGAAGGTGTTTTTCCTGACCCTGGTGAAGGTGGTCAACCGCCAGGGCATTGTGGAGGGTGACGGCCGGGACCAAACCAAACCGGAGGGACAAGCATGAAGCATGTGTTAATAACCGGCGCGGGCAGCTACATCGGCGGACGGTTGCTTTCCCATCTGCTGCAAACTACGGAATGGGACGTTAAGGAGCTGGATGTGCAGCAGCCCTTTGCGGAAAGCGATTTTGCCGGCTGGGACGCGGTGGTACACGTGGCTGGGCTTGCCCATCAAAAGGAAACGGCGAAAAACGCTCCCTTGTACCGGCAGGTGAACCGGGACCTGGCGCTGCGCGTGGCCGGCATGGCCAAAAGCCAGGGCGTAACGCAATTGGTTTTTCTCAGCTCGATGAGCGTGTACGGCCTGACGCATGGACGCATTACCGCCGCAACCCCCCTTGCGCCAAACACCCATTACGGGCAAAGCAAGCTGGAGGCGGAGGAAGGACTTCAGCGCCTGGCGGACGAAGCCTTCCGCGTGGCGGTGCTGCGGCCGCCCATGGTGTACGGCCCCGGCTGTCGCGGAAATTATCCGCGGCTTTCCGCGCTGGCGCGCAGTTTCTCTCTTTTTCCAAAAGTGAAAAATGAACGCAGTATGCTCTATGTAGAAAATCTGTGCGCCTTCATTCGCCGTTTGCTGGAAAGCGGGGAGGGCGGGCTTTTCTTTCCTCAAAATGAGCAATATGTGTGTACGTCCGCTCTGGTGCGGCAAATTGCCCGTTGCCATGGCAGGCGCGTGCTGCTGGCGCCCGGTTTTGGCTGGCTGATTCGCCTGCTGGAAAAGCGCGTGAACGCTATAGACAAGCTGTTTGGAACGCTTACCTACGATCAGGCCCTGTCCGTCGCCTTTGCGGATGAGCCGCAAATTGGTTTTGAGGAAAGCGTTCGCTGCACGGAGGTGGGGTTGTGAAGCCGAAGGTGCTGTTCCTGGGTACGGTATACCGCATGCACATGATGGTGTTTCACCTGCCGTATATGCAGTGGTTTCAGCAGCAGGGCTATGAGGTGCATTTGTGCTGCTGCAACGATACCGACGGCCCCATTCAGCCGCCCTACTGTGACCGCTATATCGATTTGCCGTTTTCCCGCTCTCCGTTTTCCAAACAGAATTTTCAGGTGTATCGCCGGCTGAAGCAGCTGATGGATAAGGAAGACTATGCTCTGATTCATTGCAACACGCCGGTTGGCGGCATGCTGGGCCGGTTGGCGGCCCGCTCTTCCCGAAAAAAAGGAACCCGGGTTGTATACACCGCTCATGGATTTCATTTTTTCACCGGCGCACCGCTGAAAAACTGGCTGCTTTTTTATCCGGTGGAGCGTTGGCTGAGCCGCTATACCGATTTGCTGATTACCATCAACCGGGAGGATGAAGCCCGCGCCCGGCATTTCCATGCCGGAAAGGTTGCGTTGGTCAGCGGCGTGGGCGTAGATATCAGCCGCTTTGAAGCAACGGTGGACCGCGCCGCGGTGCGGTCCGGCCTGGGTATTGCCGTTGACGCGCCAACGCTGATTTGCGTGGGCGAGCACAGCGCGCGCAAAAATCATGAAACCGTTGTACGGGCCGCTGCCATGGTGAAGGAAAGCCAGGTGCTGTTCTGCGGCGTGGGGGAAAAGCAGGGCGAGCTGGAAACGCTGGCGCGGGAACTGGGCATTGCGGATCAGGTGCATTTTCTGGGTTTCCGCTCGGATATTCCGTCTTTGCTGATGGCGTCGGATGTATTTGTGTTTCCCTCCTGGCAGGAGGGGCTGCCTGTGGCGCAAATGGAGGCCATGGCCGCCGGGCTGCCCTGCGTGGTCAGCAACGTGCGGGGCAATCGGGACCTGATAAACCAGGGGGACGGCGGCTATCTGTGCGCGCCCGGCAACGCGGCCGCGTTTGCCGGCGCCATTCAAACCCTGCTGAACGACCCGGCTTTGCGACGCCGTATGGGCGAAAGAAACCGCCGGGAAATGCAAAAGTACAGCCTGAAGGCTGTGCTGGATGAAATGTCGGCTTTGTACCGGCAGGAATTGGAGGGCCGCTGATGGCCAGGATTCTCTATCTGGTGCGCACGCCTCGAAACGGTCAGGATAATCTGCACGCCAAGTTTGCGGGGCAGATGGCCGCCATGCGCCGTCTGGGCCATACGGTGCATCATTTGGCGTGGGATGCGCAGGGCCTGTGGCTTTGCGGCGATGGAGAACCCAGGCTGGTGCGCCGGGCGCATGGGGCGCGGCTGCCGGGCTATTCCCATTATCTGCTGTATAAAGACCTGATGGCTGCTCTCCGCAGCCTCAACACCCCCTACGACCTGGTTTACATGCGCTATATGCCGGTGTTTGCAGGCGCGCCGAAGGCGCTGCGCGCCTGTAAAAAGCAGGGAGCCAGGCTGGTGGTGGAGCACCACACCTTCCCCTTTCGCTATGCCCGTTCCAGCGCTGCGTGGATGCAGCCCTTCTTTTGGTATAACGACCGGGTGTTCGCCCGTATTGCTCCGCTGGTGGATCTGCACGCGGTGATGGGGGAAGATCCGGGCGGTACGCTGATGGGACGTCCGGCGATTCCCATTACCAATGGGGTGGATGTGGAAAGCCTGCCCCTGCATCGGGGCCTTAGCGAGCCGGCGGATATGCACATGCTGGCGCTGGCCAGCATGTCCTGCTGGCAGGGCTACGACCGGCTGATCCGTGCGATGGTCGCCTATCAGGGACCGGAGCGAATGGTGCTGCATTTGGCGGGCTCTGAGGGCGACGGTTCCCTGGCGGCTTGGAGGCAATTGGCCCGGGACCTGAAGCTGGGCGACCGGGTGGTGTGGGAAGGCGAATTGCACGGCGATGCGCTAAACGCTCTGGTGGACCGTTGCGATATCGGCGTGGGAAGTCTGGCCATTTACAAACGGCGAATCCGCAATGTGATTACCATTAAGCTGCGGGAATACATGGCCCGCGGGCTGCCCTTTCTGTATACCGAGGAGCAAACCGACGTGCCTTGGGAAAGCGCCTTTAGCCTGCAAGTGCCCAACGACGACAGCCCCATCGACCTGACGCAGGTGGCGGCGTTTATTCACCGGGTGCGGGCGGATGCAACCATTTCCCAGCGGATGCGCAGCCATGCCGCCCGTTTCATGAGCTGGGAGCCAATTATGGAGCGCGTGCTGGAAAGGGTGGGCCTGTGAAACGCCTGATTTATTTTTGCAACTGTCTCATTCGGCCCAGCGGATATGTGGATCCCTTTCTGGTGACGGAATGGCCCTGGCTGACCGCCCATTTTGACCGGGTGGACGCAGTGGGGGAGCGTGGCGTAGCCACACTGGAAAAGCAGCCGACGCAAACCCTGCGTTTTCATAAGCCGCCGCTAGCGGGTTTGCGCGCTGCGCTGGCACTGCCGTTCCATGGCGAAGTGTGGGGCGAAATGGGACGGATGATTCGCGCGGGAAAAGCCACTGTGGGCAATGTGCTTCGGCTGTGGCGCTTTGCCTGGCGGGGCCTGCGTATGTATGCGTATGCCAAGCCCCTCCTGACCGGTTCGGATGAGGTAACGCTGTACGCCTACTGGCAGTACTTTGACGGCTACGCTGCCGCGCTGTGCCACCGCAAGCGGCCGGAAAGTCCCTTTGTGAGCCGGGGGCATGCCTTTGATATTGACGTGGAGCGTACCCCTGTCAATCCCTGGCTGATGAAACGTTTCATCGCCCGGGAGGCGGACGGCGTTTATCTCATCAGCCAAGCCGCCCGCAGCCAGTACATGAGCTATATGAGCGGCTGCGTAGAGGAAAGCAAAGTGCGCGTGCTGGCTGCCGGATCTGCCGGACAGCCGGTGGAAGCGCCGCTGCCGCCTCCCAGATTTGCAACGGGCGTGCTGCGGCTGGTCAGTTGCGCCGCCGTACTGCCCATCAAGCAGGTGCCGTTGCTGGTGGAGGCGTTGTCCCGCTGGCAGGGCATGCCCATTCACTGGACCCATATTGGCGGCGGCGAAGGCTTTGCCGAGCTGGCGGAACTGGCGGATGAAAAGCTGTCCCGCATGGAAAATGTGGCCTATGAGCTGAAAGGCCCCATGAATCCCGGCGAGATAAACCGGCTGTACGAGGAAAGCGCTTTCGACGCCTTCCTCAACACCAGCCGCAAGGAAGGCGTGCCGGTGTCCATTATGGAGGCCATGCGCTGCGGCATACCGGCCATTGCCCCTCGGGTCGGCGGTATCCCGGAGCTGATTTCCCCTGAAACCGGGTGGATGTATTTGCCTGAGGAGCGGGAGGAAGGCGTTTTGAAGTGCCTGTCCGCCCTGGCCGGGCAAAGCCGGCAGCAGGCGGACGCCATGCGCCGGGCCGCTAAGGAACGATGGGACCGGGAGTATTGCAGCGCTGCGCTGCTGCCCCGGTTGTTTGCCCAAAGACCATAGAAGGGGGCTTGACGATGGAGCCTAAACGAATTTTGCTCATCAGCTATTATTTCGCGCCGCAAAACGCCATTGGCGCTGTGCGTCCTACCAAGCTGGCCAAATACCTGGAACGGATGGGGCACCAGGTAACGGTGCTTTGCAGCCCGGGGCTGGGCGACCTGCAAGATCCCACCCTGGCCCGGGATATGGCGGGCCTTACGGACGTTCATGTGGTGGAGGAGCGGAATTGGCTGCGCCGGCTGAAGCAGAGGCGAAGCCAACCGTTGGCTGCTGCCCCTGCAGTTTCCAGGCAGGCCGCAAGGCCCAGGCAGGGCCTGAAGCATCAGGCGGCGGACGCTGCATACCGTTACCTGAGATGGCGGGCGGACAGAAGCTTTTACCACAGGGCGCTGAAGGAAATGCGGAAGCTGCCCGGCAGCTACGATGTGGTGTTTTCCACCTATGCGCCGATGAGCGTGCATCAGTTGGCCTGTCAGGCAAAAAAACGCGGAATCGCTTCAAAGTGGATTGCCGATTATCGCGACGAGGTGACGGTGCCCTTTGATTGGATGAAGAAGAAAATCGCCCGCTTTTACCGCATGGTGCAAAAAAGCGCGGATGTGTGCTGCGCCGTGTCCCGGGGCTTTTTGGAAATGATGAATCGTCAGTTCGACGGACGTGTTTTGTCCAATGGCTACGACCGGGAGGATTTGCCGACGTTGGAAGCGCAAAAAAGGGACGGCTGCTTTCGTGTGGTCTACTGCGGCCAGGTTAGCGAGGGCCGCCGCACTGTGCCCGACAGGGATTTGACCCCCATGTTTCGCGCCTTAAGCCGTCTCCTTCAGGAGGGGCTGCTGCGGCGGGAGGCGCTGCGTCTGGTTTATGCCGGTAAGGAAAGCGCCTTGTTCCTGGCTCAGGCGGAAAGCTGCGGCCTGGGCTCCTGTGTAGAGGATCATGGCCTGGTGCCCAGGGAGGAATCCATCCGGCTTCAGCTGGGGGCGGATGTGTTGCTGATGGGTTCCTGGTACAGGACTTCTCAAAAGGGGATTCTCACCGGCAAGCTGTTTGAATATATGATGATGCAAAAGCCCGTGGTGTGCTGCATGGCCGGAGACGCGCCCGGCAGCCCGGTAGGACAGGTGCTGCGGGAAACAGGCGTTGGACTGTGCTGCGAACAGGCCGGAGGCCCGGCAGAGGAAGAAAAGCTGCTGAACGAGCTGCGGGGGATGGTGCGGCGCTGGCAACAGGGAGAGCCGCTTTTGGAAAACCGAAACCTGCAAGCAGTGGAAGCCTATGCGTATCCCCGGCTGGCGGAAAAGCTGTCCGGCTGGATTGAAAACCTGTAACGACTTGGAATGAAAAAGGAGGGTTACACATGAAGAAACGGGTGCTCCTGGCTTGGATGTTGTTGTGCGCATTGCTTTGCGGTCTTCTGCCCGCCCTGGCGGAGGACGCTCCGTCCCTTACCGCCAATAAAGAACAGTTGGTGGTTGCCGTTGGCAAAACGGCTTCTTTCAAGCTGACCCTTGCCCCGGCTTCCCTGCGCAAGGGCGGCGTCACCTATGCCAGCAGCGATGAAACGGTGGCTACCGTGGATCGAAACGGCAAGGTGAAAGGCGTGGCCGAGGGCCAATGTGAGGTTGTGGTTACCTGCAAAAAGGATGAAAGCGTGCAGCTTGTTTTGCCCGTACAGGTGGTTGTGCCTGTGAAAAAGCTGACCGCTCATTTGGAAAGCGCGCCCCTGCATATAGGGGCAACCACTCAAGTGCTGTGCGATTTTTCGCCGGAGAACGCCACTCTTCAGCAGGTTGTCTACTCTTCCTCCAAGGAAAGCGTGGCTACTGTGGATGAAAACGGCGTGGTGACCGGCGTTGGAAAAGGCAAGGCCTATATCAATGTGGTTTCGGCGGATGGCCAGGCAAAGGCCCGCATCGTGGTGAAGGTGATGCAGCAGCCCACGGATGTAAGCCTGAATTTGGACAGCGTTACCCTGGCTACCGGCAAAACCGCAACCCTGAAGGCCAAGGTGCTTCCCGCTTCCGCCGATGATAAAAAGGTATTGTGGTCCAGCAGCGATACAAGCATTGCCACGGTGGACAAAAACGGCCGGGTGAAGGCGCTGAACGCAGGCGACGCCGTGATTACCGCTGCCTGCGACGACGACCCGTCCATTACCGCCAGCGCGGAAATTCATTGCGTGCAGCTGGCCCAGTCGGTTTCCTTTGAACAGAAGGACTACTCTGTATTGATTGGCGGCACCCTGACCGTGGAGCCTATTGTGCTGCCTGAAAACACCAGCGATAAGTCGGTTACCTGGAAATCCAGCAGCCCAAAGGTGGCCTCCGTAGATGAAAACGGCGTGATTACCGCCAACCATGGCGGCAAAGCCACCATCACCGCGTTCAGCGCGGATGGATCCAAGCGCCGCGGCTATTTTACCGTGCATGTGATTGTTCCGGTTACGGGCGTACACTTTCAACACGAGGGCATGCGCGTGGGCGCAGGCAGCTATACGTATGTGACGGCCGTCATGGAGCCTGAGGACGCCACCAACCGCAACATGACCTGGACCAGTTCCGATCCCAGCATTGCCACGGTAAAGGGAACCACCAACAAGGCTCGCGTCAGCGGCCGCAAGTGGGGCCGCTGCCAGCTGACCGGCGTAACCGAGGACGGCGGTTATACCGCCACCATCGATGTAAATGTGGGCGCCCTTGGCCGCGCCGTTACGGTGGAATCCATCGAAAACAAGGACGGCGAGCCCTATATTGTGCTGAAAAACCGCAGCAATATGCTGATCACCTCCGTTACCTATCAAATTCAGGCTACAGACAACGAGGGCAACTTCATCCAGCTCAGCACCAAGGGAACCACGCTCACCGGTACCTACGGCCAGATAGAGCCTGGCGCTAAAACCCGTCACGGCCATTTCCATTTCATTCATTACCGCCGCCCCAGCAATCTCAGCACGGTCAGCATCGCGATTACCGGCTGGGAATGTGCCGACGGCTATTATGACAACGACGGTCAGCTGCTCTACAGCTATACCGTGCCCAAGTCCAAGCTGGAGTGGGTAGATAGCGATGATTAAGAATTGTGACTCGTTTGTGAATTTTTGAAACGAAAGCAGGCAGGCGGTTGACGGCCTGCCTGCTTTTGACTATACTATGACCGTAAAAACGGTTTTGGTCATAGCTTGTCGTGACAATTTGCACCGTTTGGAAAGGACGTACTGTGAGCTATATCACCTTTGAGGATGTGGTCAAGGAATACCACACCGGCGGCGAAACCGTGCTGGCGGCCAATCACGCTTCGTTTGGAATGGAAAAGGGAGAGCTATGCGTGGTATTGGGCCCCAGCGGCGCTGGCAAAACCACCATTTTGAACCTGCTGGGAGGTATGGATAAGGCTACCTCCGGGCGCATCCTGGTAGGCGATAAGGAGATTACCGCGCTGCGCGGCCGGGAACTGACAGAGTATCGCCGCCTGGATGTGGGCTTTGTGTTTCAGTTTTACAATCTGATGCCTAACCTAACCGCTCTGGAAAACGTGGAGCTGGCCCGGCAGGTGTGTCCCAAGGCGTTGGATCCCGTAGAGGTGCTCACTCAAGTGGGGTTGAAAGATCGCATGAACAACTTCCCCGCCCAACTGTCCGGCGGCGAGCAGCAGCGCGTATCCATCGCCCGCGCTCTGTGCAAAAACCCCGCGCTGCTTCTGTGCGACGAGCCCACCGGCGCGCTGGACAGTAAAACGGGCTTGCAGGTGTTGTCCCTGCTGAAAAATGTGAGCGCGAAATATCACTCCACCGTGGCAATCATTACCCACAACGCCGCCATCGCGCCCTTGGCCAACCGGGTGGTGCGCGTGCGCAACGGTCAAATTGAAAGCGTTGAGATGAACGAGCATCCCGCTTCGGTGGAGGAGATCGTATGGTGAAGAACGCATTGCATCGCAAGCTTATTCGCGATATGTGGCATAACCGCATGCAGCTTGTGGCAATGATCCTGCTGTGCGCCCTGGGCACCTGGGTATTCAGCGGCCTGGACGCGGCCTGGCGCATGATTGATCTGTCGGCCAACACCTACTTTGAAAGCCAGAACCTGGCCGATTTGTGGATTAACCTGCAGAACGCAGACCGGCACGCCATTCAGCAAATTCGCGGTATCAGCGGCGTTGCGGATGTGCAGGCCCGCGCTACGGCAGAGCTGGATGTGGATTTGCCGGGCGACCCCAGCCTGATGGTGACCGCCTATGACGAGGCCATTCGCATCAACCAGCCTCGCATGTACGAGGGCCGGGAACTGGATGTGAGCGACCTGCGCGGCTGTGTGCTGGATCGGGAGTTTGCCGCCGCCAACCGCTTGCAGGTGGGCGACCGGCTGACGCTGAAGCTGGAAAACACGGAATATACCTACGTTATTCGCGGCACGGCGCTGGATGCGGAATACTTGGCGCTGAGCAAGGGAACCGTGCGGGATCCGCAAAACTATGGCTTCGTACTGGTGAACAGCCGCTCCATTCCGCAGCTGGCGCTGAACAGCCTGGTGGTAACCTTTGAGGACGGCGCGGATGAAACGGCTGTAAAGCAGGCTGTGAAGGAGCGTTATCCAGATGCGCTGATTGTGGATCATCAATCCTATTCCGCCACGCACGGCGTGCATAAGGACGTCAACATGTTCCGCAATCTGAGCTACCTGTTCCCGCTGCTGGCTTTCTCGGTTGCGGCCATGATTGTTTTAACCACCATTACCCGTATGCTGGAAAATCAGCGCACCCAAATGGGCACGCTGAAGGCGTTGGGTTATTACAACCGGCCAATGCTGACGCATTATTTGAGCTATGCTTTTTATCCCTCCTTGATCGGTTCCCTGATCGGGCTGGTTGTAGGCCGCGTAACGCTGCCGTACATGCTGTGGGTGCTGGAGGAGGTGCAGTTTACCTTCCCTGAGCGGCTGCAAGCGCCCATTTCGGCGGCTCAGTGGCTGGTGTGTGGCTTGGGCGTGGCGCTGGCTTGCTTCATCTGCCTGCATACCTACCGAAAAAGCGCCAGAGAGCAGACTGCCGCGCTGCTTCGGCCCAAACCGCCGAAAGCCGGCCGCAAGCTGTTTTTGGAGCGGATGCCCCGCATTTGGGGCAAACTGAGCTTTAACGGCAAAATGATTGTGCGCAATCTGTTCCGTAACAAACTGCGCACCCTGATGAGCCTTATCGGCGTGCTTTGCTGCACCATGCTGATTATTACCTCGCTTGGCTTACAGGACAGCGTGGGCTTCTTTGTGGGCAAGTATTACAGCGGAACGCTGCGCTACACGGTGCGCGCCGATCTGGATCAGGACGCAGGCGAGGTGGAAAGCTATCGCAGCCGGATTCAGGCGGACCGGGTGGAAGGCGTGATGGAAAAAAGCGTGGATATCCGTGGCCAGAACGGCTCCCGCATTACTCAGCTGACGGTGCTGGAGGATGCGCAGCAGCTCATGTACCTGGGCAAGGATGAAACCTGGATGGCGCTGCCTGAGGACGGCGTGCTGCTTAGCCAGAAGCTGGCCGACGTGCTGAAGGCCAAAGCGGGCGACCAGGTGGAGCTATGGCTGCCCGGCGATA
Organism: uncultured Clostridia bacterium; assembly: GCA_934621485.1. Taxonomy (GTDB): domain Bacteria; phylum Bacillota; class Clostridia; order Christensenellales; family Aristaeellaceae; genus Limiplasma. The sequence goes on along the minus strand of CAKTUS010000078.1, from coordinate 2,678 downwards.
ACAAGCCCATTAACGCAACGGTATCCGGCATCGCTTACGTCACGGTAGGGCAAAGCGTGTTTATGAGCCGCAGCCTGTGGAAAAGCGAGAAAAAAGGCGCGTTTACGCCCAACGCCCTGCTGGTGCTGAACCCCACGGAAGCCGGACTGGAAAAGCTGAGCAGCCTGGACGAGGTGGAGGAATTGAAGTATCCGCCTCAGCAGGAGCAGGACATGTTGAAGATTCTGGACACCCTGAAAAGCATCTTCGGCCTCATGAGCGGCGCCGCGCTGGGCCTGGCCTTTGTGGTGTTGTACAACATGGGCATCCTCAACTTTATGGAGCGGTACCGCGAGTATGCTACCTTAAAAGTATTGGGCTATCACCAGAAGGAAATTCGCTGGCTGATTCGGGTGGAAAACGACCTGATGACGCTGCTGGGCATTGTGCTGGGCATTGGCCCGGGCTGCTGGCTGACGGGCCAGGTGCTCACCTCTTGTGAAAGCGACAGCATGGTGTTCGCCTCCACGGTGAAGCCGCAGTCCATTGCCATTGCCTGTGTGGTTACCTATGTGTTTTCTTTGCTGATTACCTGGCTGCTTACGCGTAAGGTGAAAAAAATTGATATGGTGGAAGCGCTGAAGAGCGTGGAATAACGGGAGGTTGGAGTTTAAGATGAAAAAGGTACTTGCTTTGCTGGCGGTTTTAACCCTGTGCATGCCCGCGGCCGCTCTGGGAGCGGAAAACAGAGTCAGCGCCAATGCGACGGTGGAAAGCGTGAACGTGTATCAGCTTACCGCGCCCTTTTCCGGCGTAGTGAAGCCCTTTGACTGGGATAACGGCGACCGGGTAGCGCGGGGCGAAACACTGTTTGCGTTGGAAACCCTGAAAGTATACGCGCCTGCGGACGGAACGGTGGAAGCCCTGTTCGCTAAGGAAGGCGACCTGGCTGCGGATGTGCTGGCTCAATACGGCAGCCTGGCTGTGCTGGAACGCCCGGTTCCCCAGGCGGTGGAGGCCGACACCACCGGCGCGTATAACGAGCCGGAAAACAAGGTGATTCATGCGGGAGAAGCCGTTTATTTTGAGGAGAGTACCGATAAGGACAACCAGGGCGAAGGCCGGGTGATTTCGGTGGACGGCGATCGCTATGTGGTGGAGATGACCAGGGGCGACTTTGACAACGGCGATAAGGTAAAGCTGTACCGGGATGAAAAGCTGGGTTCCAAGAGCGCCATCGGTACCGGCACTGTGGTTCGGGCAAAGGATGTAACCGTTACCGGTGCGGGCCGGGTGCTGCGCTGCGCCGTTCGCCAGGGCGATGTGGTTAAAAAAGGCCAGCTGATGTATGAACTGGCGGCCGAGGACGCCCAGATGGAGGAGTTGAGCGCCGAACGGCAATCGCCGGCAGACGGTGCATTGGAAATGAGCGTTGTTTCCGGCCAGCAGGTGTACAAAGGCCAGTTGCTGGGCAAGGTGCATGATTTGAGCGCTTTCCAGGTGGTGGCCGAGGTGGATGAGGTGGATTTGGACAAGGTGCATCTTGGCGACAGCCTGGCGCTGGAGCTGGACCGTTACCCGGATGTGGAACTGAGCGGCACGGTTACGGAGATTGCTGCGTCGGGCGTGACCAAGCAAAACGCAACGTATTACAACGTAACGTTAAGCCTTTCCACCAGCATGGAATTGCTGCCGGGCATGAGCGCCACCGTGTGGCTGAACTAACCGAGGTGAAGAAACATGGCAATGGCCTTTTCCGCCCAGGAGCGGCAGCACATTAGGGAAAAGCTGCTGAGCATCGCGCTGGATAGCATTGCGGCGGGCACCATGCGCCAAACCACGGTGGATCAGCTGGCTCAAAAGGCGGATATTTCCAAGGGCGCATTCTATCACTTTTATCCCAGCAAGGAGCATTTGTTTCTCAGCGCGCTGGAAGCGTTGCACAATGAAATGTACGGCCGGGCGGAAAAGGTGCTTCAGCGCCAGAAACTGGATATTCGGCAACGTACCAAGCTGGCGATTCTGGAGGTTTTTCACCTGTCGGAAAGGTACAACACCATTTCCTTTATCCGGGAGGATTTTCCCTTGTTGAGAAGGCGATTGCCGGCCGAGGTGCTGCGGGAGCACTATATCAGCGATGATGAACGAATCCGCAAGCTGATTGTGAAGGCGGGTGTAACGCTGCGCACGGATCTGGAAACCGCCTGCACCACCATGCACCTGCTGCTGTTTTCCCAACTGATGCAGAAGGAAGCGGGGCAGCGTTATGAGCAGGCGGTGGAACTGATGATTGAAGGCGTGTGCGACCGTGCCATTGCCGAATGAACTGTACAAGACGGGAAAAAATGATATAATAGGAATTGTCGCGGAAGCGGCAATTCCTGTTTTGGGATGGTAGGCTTTTGCAAAAAATAACCGTCAGAGCCAGCGCAGGCCGTCCCAAAAGCTGGAGCCGCAGGCGGCAGGACGGTTGCTCAAAAGTGGGGAGGACAACGACCGTAGCCTTTCTGCATTTCGCGCTCCACCTGCGTGGACGAAACGCCTAAGGCGGTTGTGCGCACTGGGCGCCCGCTTCCCGCCGGCGCATGCCGGAGTTTTAGAGGCGAAGCCTCTAAAACTTCAGGTTGCTGACAAAGTGGAGGTGCAGGAGGCGCCGCCTCCTGCCGGGGTTTTAGGGGCGGAGCCCCTAAGCCTTATGC
>CAKTUS010000077.1 GCA_934621485.1 uncultured Clostridia bacterium | reverse complement strand
CAGGGTTTCCAGCAGCTTGCGGTACTCCTCTCGCTCGCTGCGGCGAATTCCCATCCGCAGCGTGCGCTTTTTTCCGCGCCGGGCCGCCAGAGCCAGGTTTTCCTCAATTTGCAGGCCCGCGGCGGTGCCCGTCATGGGGTCCTGATACACGCGGCCCAGATACTGAGCCCGCTTGTGTTCCGGCAACGCGGTTACATCTACCCCATCCAGAATAATTTGACCGCTGTCCGGAAGCCAGGTGCCGCAGATGGCGTTTTGCATGGTGCTTTTGCCGGCGCCGTTGCCGCCGATAACGGTGACAAAGTCGCCGTCGTTCATCGTCAGGCTCAGGTCGTTCAGAGCCACTTTCTCATCGACGGATCCCTTGTTGAAAACCTTCGTCACATGTCGAATTTCAAGCATGGCCTATTCCTCCTTTGGACACGCTGCGCGCCAGAGAAAGCTTTTTCTTCAGATACGGGATTCCCAGGAACGCTGCAACCACAATGGCCGAAAACATTTTCAGAAGGTCGGTATCAAAGCCCATAAAGATGATGGTTTGGTACACCCCATAATACAATACCGCGCCCACCACTACGCCTGTCAGGCGCACGGCAAAGTTGGGCGAAATACGCTTCACCACGGCCTCGCCGATCACCACAGCCGCCAGGCCAATCACCACAGCGCCGCGACCCATGTTGATATCGGTGTAGCCCTGGTACTGGCACAGCAGCGCGCCGGAAAGCGCTACCAACGCATTGGAAATGGCCAGGCCAATTATGTTCATGCAGCTTGTGTTAATGCCTTGGGCCCGGCTCATGACCGGATTGCAGCCGGTGGCGCGAATGGCGCAGCCCAGCTCGGTACCAAAGAACAGATACAGCAGCGCAATGCAGATGATTACCGTGACGGCCAATACCCCCAGCGCGCCGGGAATGTTCATCTGGGAGAGAATCACCGTTGTGTTCCGGGCGGAAATCGCCTGATTGGCCTTGCCCAACACCTTCAGGTTCACAGACCACAGCGCCATCTGGGTCAGAATACCGGCCAAAATGGCGGGGATTCCCAGCCCGATGTGCAGCACGCCCGTAACGACGCCGGCCAGCGCGCCGGCCAGCACGGCGCACAAAATGGACAGCCAGGGGCTTTGTCCGGAAATCATCATCATTGTGCAAACCGCAGCGCCCGTGCAAATGGTTCCGTCAACGGTCAAATCGGCAATGTCCAAAATGCGATAGGTCAGATACACGCCGATTGCCATAATGCCCCATATCAGGCCCTGTGCGGCCGCTCCAGGCAAAGACCCCAGCCAATCCATCATGATGTTTCACCTCTCCAAACTTAGTTCAGCGCCTCGTAGCCTTCGGGAATTTCCACACCCAGTTCCTCGCAGATAGCGGAGTTATACATCTTGGTAGCGGGAGCGTATTCAATGGGCATGGTGGCGATATCCGCCTCGCCGGTCAAAACCCTTACAGCCATTTCGCCGGTCTTGTAGCCCAGGTCATAGTAGCTGATGGACAGAGTGGCCACGCCGCAGCCCAAGCAAATGCCCTGCTCGCCGGCGATAACGGGAACCTTCTGAGCCGTTACGATGTTGCCGATGGTTTCGGTGCAGGAAGCGGCGGTGTTATCGGTGGGAATGTAGATAACGTCGCTGTCTGCGGCAGCCTTGGTGGTCACAGCGGCAATATCATTGGAATCAGCAAAGGAAAAACGAGTGCTGGCCACGCCCTTTTCCGCCAGGTATTCCTCCACAACCTTCACCTGGTATTCGGAGTTGGCCTCGGCGGAACAGTACAGCAAGCCCACGTTCTTTACGTCAGGGAACAGTTCCAGAATCATGTCCGCCTGCTCGGTGAGGGGAGCCAAATCGGAGGTGCCGGACACATTGCCGCCCACAGTGCCGTTAAAATCACTCAATTGCAGAGCCACGCCGTACTCGGTGATAGCGGTGCCCAAAATGGGAATGGTGGTGGTGGCGTTATAGGCTGCCTGGAGCGCAGGCGTAGCGTTGGCCAAAATCAAATCTACCTTCTTGGACACAAAGGTGTTGACAATGGTGTTGCAGGCGGCGCTGTCGCCCTGGGCGTTCTGCTCGTCAAAGGTCACTTTGTCGCCCAGCGCCTCAACAATGGCGTCCTTAAAGCCCTGGGTAGCGGCATCCAGCGCATCATGCTGAACCAGCTGGCAAATGCCCACGGTATAGCTGTCCTCGCCCATGGCGGACAGCGGAATACACAACGCCAAAACCAGCAGTGCAGTCAGAATCGCCTTCATGATGGAACCACTCTTTTTCATACCTTTTCCCTCCATATTCTTCATACTGCGGTTGCCCTGAGCCTGCAACGAGCTGCACGGACTCCGGCACCTTCTGCCCGGATGATACATTTCCCGCATCGTTGTTTCTTCCTTTCATTAGCCTGGTCTTCATCAAAAAAAGCGACCGTCCGGGGATTTGTGATCCCTTGCGGTCGCCGCTATTGCTTCGCTTCCCAAAGAGGAAGGGGCGTCAAACGCCTGGCCGTATCGGTGCATCACAAATCGCCTTTGCCTCGTAATAAAAGGAAAAGCGGTAAGCAAAGTTATAAACGGCATTGCGCTGTAACATAACCCCAAACTCCTTTCAAAAGGTTGACCGAAGTATAGCATTTTGGATACAATCTGTCAATGCGTTTGCAAACCCCGTACCGTACTTTTGCTGTATTTCTCGCGGAATCAGCTCCAAAAGCGCACGCTTGCCCAAAAACATGGGGTGGTATTGAAGGAACAGCGCTATGCCGTTTCGCGGGAAAAGCGCTTCGGTACAAGGCTTGGAAACTTCGTCCCTAAAACCCCGACAGGCGACGGAGAAAAACGGGCGTCCGGCAGGCACAGTCGCCATCGGCGGTTAGCGCCCCGGAGTTGGGCGCAAAACCAAGGAGGACTGCGGGTCGTTGTCCCATGTTTAATCAATCACGCTGCTTCCTGCTCCCCCCCGCTTTTTGAACGGTTTGCTCGAAGAAGCATCTTCCTCCGATTTTGCTGCGAAACCGGCAGCATGTGCGTCAACTTCGAAAGCCCAGCGCGCCAGGCAAGGTTCTTGCCGCTAAGCCAATTGTAAACGAGCTTCAGCATGCTGAAAAGCCCCTTGTAACAGCGGCAAAAGCGCCTGAAAAGGGCGGGCTGCCAAACCCGCTTGCAGGAAGCCTATGAACGCCTGCACCAGCTTTTTCATTTTCTGCGTTGTCTGCGGGCTGAGGCCCGCCCATAGGCGAGTCTTGGAAAACAGCCTGCGGCACATAAAGAAGCGCCCTGCCTTCCCGAAGGAAAGCAGAGCGCTATTGTTCATTTTACTTTAGGAAACGCTGGGCTCGCGAGTTTCCTTCGGCGACTTCTTTTCACTGTGGGTGCGGCTCTTTTTTGGGCGTTGTGCGCCATCTGCCAGCACCAGCTTGGGCTTTTCCTTCCCAAGCACGCACTTTTCCGTGATGACGCACTGCTTCACGTCTGTGCGGGAGGGCAAGTCAAACATGGTGTCCAGCAACAGTTTTTCAATGATGGCTCTCAACCCGCGAGCGCCGCTTTTGCGCTCGATGGCCTGATGGGCAATCAGCTTCAAGGCCGCAGGCTCAAACTTCAGCTCCACACCGTCCAAATCCATCAGGTAGCCATACTGGCGTACCAAAGCGTTTTTGGGCTCGGTCAGGATGCGCACCAACTGGCTTTCATCCAGCTGATCCAGCGTAACCACAATGGGCAAACGGCCCACAAACTCCGGAATTAACCCAAACTTGATGAGGTCCTCGGGACGAAGCTCCTTCAGCGTTTCGTTCAGGTTGGCTTCCTGAGCGCTTTTCAGCTCTGCGCCAAAGCCCAGGCTCTTTTTGCCTACACGGCTTTCAATGATCGGCGCCAGGCCGTCAAAAGCGCCGCCGCAAATGAAGAGGATATTGGTGGTGTCAATCTGGATGAACTCCTGGTGGGGATGCTTGCGTCCGCCCTGAGGCGGCACATTGGCCACAGTACCCTCCAGAATTTTCAACAGCGTCTGCTGTACACCCTCGCCGCTAACATCGCGGGTAATGGAGGGATTTTCACTCTTGCGGGCAATCTTGTCGATTTCATCGATATAGATAATGCCTCGCTGAGCCAGCGGAATGTCATAATCCGCATTTTGAATCAGGCGCAGCAGAATGTTTTCCACATCCTCGCCCACATACCCCGCCTCGGTCAGGCTGGTGGCGTCGGCGATGGCGAAGGGCACCTTTAACAGCTTTGCCAGCGTTTGTGCCAAAAAGGTTTTGCCGCAGCCGGTAGGCCCCACCATGAGGATATTGCTTTTTTGCAGTTCCACATCGGAATGGGCGTCCGGCGCATCAATGCGCTTATAATGGTTGTATACGGCAACGCTCAGCGTGCGCTTCGCATCCTCCTGACCAATCACGTATTGATCCAGCACCTCTTTGATTTCACGAGGGCGGGGAATTTCAGAGCCTTGCAGCGCCGTGCCGGCGTTAAAGTCGTCATTCATGATTTCCTGGCACAGCAAAATGCACTCGTTGCAAATCTGCGCGTTGGGACCGGCCACCATGCGGCGCACCTGTTCGTTGGTTTTGCCGCAAAAGCTGCAACGCTTTACTTTGGAGCGGGAGTTCAAATCATCGCCCGGCATAAAGTCACCTCTTCCTTATTTGGCATTGCGCGGACGGTAGATTTCGTCAATAATGCCATACTGCAAGCCTTCGTCCGCACTCATGAAGTAGTCGCGCTCCACATCCTGCTTCACGCGCTCCAGGGGCTGACCGGTCATTTCGGACATCAGGCGGGTCATTTTCTCTTTGGTTTTCACCAACCATTCGGCACGGATGGCCACATCGGTGGCCTGGCCGCTGGCGCCGCCCAGGGGCTGGTGAATCATGATCTCGCTGTTGGGCAACGCCAGGCGCTTTCCCTTTTGACCGGCCATCAGCAAAAACGCGCCCATGCTGGCCGCCATGCCAATGCACACCGTGCGCACATCGCACTTGATGTAATTCATGGTGTCATAAATGGCCATGCCGGCGGTCACGCTGCCGCCCGGACTGTTAATGTACAGGGAGATATCCGCATCCGGATTTTCCATTTCCAAAAACAGCAGCTGTGCCACCACCAGGTTGGCCACATCATCGTCAATATCACCGCCAAGGAAGACGATACGGTCTTTCAGAAGGCGGGAGTAAATATCAAACGAGCGCTCGCCGCGGTTGGTTTGCTCAATAACCATGGGGATTAAGCTCATACCGTTCACTCCTTCACTTGCTCTTTGCGTTTGAAAACGCGCGCATCGCAAGCAATACCTTCAAAGCTTATGCAAGCGATGCGCGCATTATGCGTATGGATTAGGCCTCGGGCTTTTCTTCGGCCTTGGGGGCTTCCTCGGCTTTGGGTTCTTCGTCGGTGATTTTTGCGTTGTTCCACATCAGGTCCAGCGCCCTGTTCACCTGGGCGCGATGCTTGAAGTAGTTCAACTGCTCCGCGTTAAAGCTCTTCTTCAGTTCTTCCACCGTCTGGCCCATGGCGGAGGTATAGCCTTCCAGCATCTTGTCCACGTCCGCATCGTCCGCCTCAATGCTTTCCCCCTTGATGATTTCATCGATCACCAATTCGGTCTTCACATTGCGCTGGGCTTCCTGACGGTACATATCGCGCATCTGATCCTCGGTCTGGCCCAGAATCTTCATGTACTGCTCCATGCTGAAGCCCTGTTGCTGCATGCGCCAGCCCATTTGCTGCATCATGTCATTCAGCTGGTCTTCCACCATGGGAGCGGGAATGTCTACTTCGGCAGCTTCCACCACGGCGTCTACCAGCTTCTGGCGGGCGCTTTCTTCGGCCTGTGCATCGGCGGATTCCTGCAGCTTCTTTTCCACATCGGCGCGGTAGTCGGCCATGGTGTCAAAATCGCTGACCTCGGCGGCAAACTCATCGTCCAGCTCGGGCAGTTCCTCATGAGTGATGCCGTTAAGCTTTATGTGGAACACCGCATCCTTGCCCTTCAGGTTTTCCGCGTGATACTCCTCGGGGAATTTCACATGCAAATCGCGTTCTTCACCAATCTGCATGCCAACCATCTGCTCCTCAAAGCCGGGAATGAAGGTGCCGGAGCCAATCAGCAGGGTTTGATGCTCGGCGGTGCCGCCGTCAAACTTCACGCCGTCCACCGTGCCGCTGTAATCCAGTTCGGCCTTGTCGCCGTTTTCCAGAGCGCGGTCGGTTACTTCTTCGCTGCGGGCAACACGCTTGCGCTCCTGCTCGATGTAGCTGTCCACTTCCTCAGCCGTCACCTTGCGCACCGTGCGGGTCACGCCGACGCCCTTGTACTCGCCCAGCTTTACTTCCGGCATCACAAACACTTCGCAGGAGAACAGAAGGTCCTTACCCTCTTCCATCTGCTCCACGTTGTCCAATTCAGGCTGTGCCACAGGCTTAAGCTCATTTTGCTGAACGGCCTCCGCATAAGCGCCGGGGAACAAAGTTTCCAGGGCTTCTTCATAGAAAATACCGGCGCCATACATGCGCTCGATGAGCTTGCGGGGGGCCTTGCCCTTGCGGAAGCCGGGCACGGCGATTTGACCGCGCAGCTTCAGATACGCCTTTCCAATGGCCTGCTGAAAGTCCTCGGCCGAAGCCTTGAACGAAATCTTTACTTTGTTTCCAGAGAGCTTTTCAACCGTATGTTCCATGCGTTTTCCTCCTGAGCATACAAAATGCCGTAAGCAAATTATCAAAGGACACCATTTGACAGTATACCATTGTTTGGCTTATGGCGCAAGTATTCCGCCCGGTTTTTGCGCAATTTTTGGGCAAAGTGGGTGTGAAAGGTCCAAAGCCGCCTACCTTCGATACCCGCGATAGGGGCAATTGATTTTTTCGCAGCGGGAGCAATCGTGGGTGCTTTGGCCCTGCACGGGCTGATTGGTAAGCGCAAGGCAATAAAGCAGCGATTTTGTGGGCTGAAACAAGCCGGATTCATAGACGGTTACCCCGGGCAGATTTTTCTCTGCCAACAGAGCCCGCTGTCTTTCCAGCGGATAATCCATGGGCGCCTCCGTGCGCGCGCCGATGTATTTTCCCTGCAAGCTCCAGCGTTCCTCCAGCAGGCGCCCGGCCTGCATGTCCATCTGAAACAGCGCCTGGTCAGCCAGGGTATTGAGCAGGCTGGCCAGCACGTATTGTCCCTGAGCGAAGGCTTGTTCTACCGCCCGGTCTACTTCCCCGCCAAGCGTTAAAAACACGGCCGCCTCACTTTCGCCTCTGAGCCAGGCAAAGCCGCGAAACCATACCTTTTGCCCGAAAAGCGCCAGCGCCCGCTCCCACTCCCGGTCAAAGGCTTTCCAAACAGGCAGCTGCGGTTGCAGGCGCAGCCACTGATACACTTCCTCCCGGTTTGGTTCCAGATGAAAGGCTTCTTTTTCCAATACCATCATTTTTTCAGCCATTGCGCAACCCTTTCCGCCACAAAGGCAGCGTCGGTTTCCAAAGCGTCTGCTCCGCACAGGCGCAACGCTTCCCGCGGAATGGCCGTACCCGCCGCCAGCAGTTCAAAGCTTTTCCGGATTCCCTCCTGCCGGGCCTGCCGGTCAATGGCGCCGACCGTGACAAGGCCCGCCCCGGTAAACAAGGTGCAAACCACAAAAGAAACGTGATTTTCCCTTACCATTTGCAAGAAACGCTCAGCCGGTACATTTTTTCCCAAATCCATTGCCGCTACGCCAAGCGCCCTGAGAAGCATCAGCGTGAACCCTTTGGATACGCTGCCCGGATCTCCTTCCGGCGACCCAACGCACACTGCGCGCTCCTCTACCGGCTGGGCCAGGCTGGCCTGTGCGGCCGCGGTCAGCTGGCAAAAGGGAAGCTGTCCTGCCAGATACAGACGTATGAGCGTCTCCATGGCCTGGCGGCTCCACAGGGCCAGCCTTTCCGCGCCATAAACGGAAACCAGCTTGTCCGCCTCCGCCCGGTCGCCTTGCAGCATCGCAAACAGCAAAGCGTCCCTTCCCTCGATGGAGGGAAGGGAGGAATGAAGTTTTTTCCAAAGAGCATCATTCGTTGATATACAAAACGTTTTTTTCGTTGGCATAAACCGTCACCTTTTCTCCCAGCTGCAAGCGGCGCGTATCGTGGTTCACCAGTTCCAGATTGATGGTGTTGCTTCCGCAATCAATCTGATACCGGGTCACGCTGCCCAGCATGGAACTGCGCACCACCTTGCCGCTAATCCCTATTTTATTGGCCCCGCCCTCAAAGGTGAGCGCTTCGGGCCGAATAGCCACAATTTTGCAGGGCGGAATGGGCCGCGCAAGCAGCCGCCCCGCTTCTTCCGGGGTATAGACGTTATAATGGCCAATGAACCGCGCCACAAACTCGTTCTTTGGCTGCTTATAAATCTCATCCGGCGAGCCTTGCTGGCTAATCACCCCGCCGTACATGACGCACACCCGGTCGGAGATGGCCATAGCCTCCTCCTGGTCGTGCGTAACGAAAATGGCAGTAATGTGCATGTCCTGCTGAATTTCGCGAATCTGTACCCGCAGGTTTTGGCGGATCTGCGCATCCAGTGCAGACAGCGGTTCGTCCAGCAGAAGCACCTTGGGCTCCATGACCAAAGCGCGCGCCAGTGCCACCCGCTGCTGCTGACCGCCGGAAAGCTCGCTGGGGCGCTGGTTTTCCTTGCCCTTGAGCCCAACCAGTTCTATCATTTTCGCCACCTTTTGGCGAATTTCCTGCTTGGGCATTTTTTGAATGGATAACCCAAACGCCACGTTTTGCGCCGCCGTCATATTGGGAAACAGGGCGTAGCTTTGAAACACCATGCCCACCCGTCGCTGGCGCACATCCACATGGGTTACGTCCCTGCCGTCGATGGAAACGGTTCCTTCGTCAATATCGTTCAGGCCGGCAATGGCCCGCAGCAGGGTGGACTTTCCGCAGCCGGACGGGCCCAGCAGCGTTACCATTTCGCCTTCGTTCACATCCAGGTTAATATGCTTGAGCACCGTATTGTTTCCAAAGCTTTTCACCACATCGCGAATTTCAATATAGGAGCTCACAGGACGTCCTCCTTCACTTTCTTCTTTTCGTTTTTGCCGCCGGAAAGCTTCATCAGCAGCCCGCAAATCAGGGTCATGATGAATACATAAATCACCACGATCGCGCTGGACAGGTGGCCCGTCTGCTTCATCAGCAAATACAAATAGATCTGTATGGTTTCAAAGCTGCCGCCAATGAGCAGGTTGGCCACTACAAATTCGCCAAACAGGGTGGAAAAGCTCAGCAGCGTGCTCACCAGAATCCCGGGCGCAATGCCGGGAACAATGATGCGAATGAAGGTAGTCCATGTGGAGGCTCCCAGCACGCGGGCCGCCTCCGTTACGGGCACAATGTCAAAGGCGTGCATGGCATTATTGATACCCGAATACACCAGAGGCATCACCAGCACAAAATATGCGCCCGCCAGCACCAGCACCATCGGCATGCTGGTGCCGCCATAAGCCTGCAGCAGCGAAGCGGCGCTGATCACGCCGGGAATGGCATAGGGAAGCAGCGTAATGATCTTCATGGCGCTTTCCAGCCTTGGCGAAAACGCCGCTACCGAAAACACCACCGGCGTCATGACCAATACCGCCAGGCCCACGCCCGCCGCGCTGATGAAAATGCTGCGGCCAATCGCCGCCCAAAAGCGCGGATCCGTAAACATATCCACATAAAATTTCAGCGTATAGGTTTCAGGAAGAACCGTAATGCTCCATTTTTCCGCAATGGAATACAAAAAGGTGACGGCAAAGGGCAAAAACAGATAAACCATCAAAATCACAATGATGATTTTGGGGCCCAGTCCTGTTTTCTTTTTCATGACTTGACCCCCTTTCTGTTGGCCACGCGAGAGGCCCAGTCATTGAGCAGCATGACCACAATCAGCACCATGGCCAGGGTAATGGCCAGCGCGGAGCCCAATTCCGGTTTGGTGCGCACATCGCCGCTCATCAGGGCGCTGATACGGATGGGAACAATGTTATAGCTGGACGACACCAGGTAATAAGCGGTGGCATAAGCGCCCATAGCGTTAGCGAAAAGCACAGTAAAGGTGGACAGGATGCTGGGCAGAATGGCGGGAATCCCAATTCGGAACCAGAACTGCGCTGTGGACGCGCCCAGAATACTGGCCGCTTCCTTCCAATCGCTGCGGATTCCCCGATAAATCGGATAGAGCAGCATAATGCCCAGCGGTACCTGGAAGTAGGTGTAGGCCATGATCAAGCCCTGGACGGAATAAATATTGAAACGGTCGCTCAGGTCGACGCCCAGGTTTTTCAGCAGAATCATCAGCATGCCTGTGGAACCCAGCATCAGCGTAAGGGCAAAGCCCAGCGGCAAACCTGCAAAGTTGGAGGTCATGTTCACCACCACCAGCAGATTGGATTGGGTTTTTTCGGATACGAATTTGGTAATGGCGTAGGAACAAAACAGCGCCAGGATGATGCCATACAGGCTGGACTGCAACGACAGCAGAATACTGTTCATAAAGCTTTGCCCATAATAGGCGCTTGTGAAAATTTTTTCAAAGTTTTCAAAAGAAAACTGATGGGTTTTGGCCGAAGTGAGCGCAGAGGAAATCAGCTTACATAGCGGCAACGCCATAAACGCCAGCAGGAACAGCAAAAAAATCCCCATGGTTGAAAGATAAAAGCCGTTAAGCTTCCGTTTCAAGATGGGCGGCCTCCTTCCAGAAGTAGATGATCATCGATTCAGGTTTCTCCCTTAACTGTGGGTTCTTTCGCCGCCCGTACCAAACCAGGCGGCGTTTGAAGGGAAAAGCGCCTGAAGAACTTTCCGCCCCGCGCTTCCCTTGCGGAAAGCGCGGGGCGGAAAAGGTTCAGTCTTTCAAAAACTGGGGGTACTGAAGGGCCGCAGCCCTCCAATTTTGGCTCCGAAACCGGCGGCGCGCCGCCGGTTTGAGCGTCTTGCGCTCTTTGCCGCCCGGCGAGCCGCGGGCAATCAGGCAAAGGGCCTGGTTTTATTGTTTCCCTTACAGTCTGCTATTGACTGTGCAGAAGGGAACCACGTTAGTTCATGTGAATGGCTACATTCTCGGCCCACAGCTCGGGCAGCTCGGCTACCGTAGCGTCAAACACGGTCCAATCCTTGACCTGATACACGTTGGAATACAGCGAGTTATCCAGAATGGCAGCCTTGGCTTCATCGGAGAACGCCACATCGGTGCGGATGGGCTTCGCATGGCCCAGCGCCAGGAACTCCTGACCCACGTCGCTCAGCATGATTTCACGAACCAGCATAGCGGCATAGGGATTATTGGCGTACTTGTTGATAACACTGGCATAGCCGGACGCAGCCGCGCCATCGGAGGGAATGGTAATTTCAAAACGGCCTTCCTCGGCGCTGCCGGCCTTATAGATGGTTTCGGCATAGCCAAGCGCGTTAAAGTCCCAAACCACAGCCACGCCAACCTCGCCCTTTTCCAGGTTTTCCACATAGGGGTTGGAGGTAATCAGGCGGCCCTGCTTGGCCAGTTCGGCAAAGTACTCCATGGCAGGCTCCAGGTTGGTCTCGTCGCCGCCGTGAGCATAGGCGCAGGCCAGCACACCCACATACGCCTGAGCCGCCTTTTCAATATCGCCAATCCAAACCTTGTAGTCGCCTTCCAGCATTTCGTCCCAGGTGGTGGGCGCCTTTTCGACGTTCTGGGTATCGGTGATGAAGGCCGTGGTACAGGTGTAAGCCTCTACCCACAGACCGTTTTCTTCCTTTGCATAGTCAGGAATGGAATCCCAGACGCTGGGCTTGTAGGGCAGAAGCAAATCCTGCTCCATGGCAACGCCGGTCATGCTGATACCGATATCGCCGATATCCGCATCCGCCTTGCCTTCCAGGGCAAAGCGCGCCAGCTCCTCAGCAGAGGACATGTCGGTATCGGAGCAATCTACTCCCAAGTCCTCGATATAAGCCCACAAATCCTTCCAGTTAGCCCACTCGTCGGGCATGCCCACGGAGAACACCTTGCCTTCAGCCTTGGCGGCTTCCAGCAGCTGATCGTACGTCATGGTAGCGGCTGCTTCAGCCGCAGCAGCCGCGGCAGGACCGTCCGCCAACGCTGCGGTGCAGGAGAAAAGCAGAACAAGAGACAGAACGATGGACAACAGTTTCTTCATGATCGAGGTTCCTCCTTCATATTTGGTTTTCCTGTGGCCTGTTCGCTCAGAGGAGCTTTCTTCCTTACATCCATGGGAATCAGGAAAGCCTTCCAATGTTTTTGTACGCAACAAGCCGAAACGTTACAATAAGTATAGTTGATTTTCCTGTTTTTGTCAAGCGCTTTATCTGATCAGGGAAAAATATGGTCTCTTTGGCCAAACTTTTCCGCAATTCAGTCGTTGACTCAACGTCACCCTTCCGCGCGCAAAGGAACGCTGTGTCAACCCTATTTATCATAGCATTTCTTTGCCATAACCATATCAAGGCGGGTTAAAAACCTGGTCAAACTTTTTTCCGAGCTATCGGAGAACGCTGTCTGTCCCCTGAAAACCGCACCTTTCCCATCGGCGGCCCCCTCGTTAGGCGTTTTTTCCTTATTTTTTTGTTTTTCCCCTCTTTTGGCGAAAAAGGGAACTTGCTTTCGCGGGGAAATAAGGCGGCAAAGTATTTTTAGGCAACAAAAAAGCCACCCACCTGAACGAATCTAAGCAAGCGACTTTTGGCAGGGGCAGAAGGATTCGAACCCTCAACAAAGGTTTTGGAGACCCACGTGTTACCATTACACCATGCCCCTTTGGTAACGTTAATGGATTATACACAGTGTTGCTTCATTTGTCAAGAAATGTGTCCAATTTTTTTGAAAAGTTTTGCGGGTTATTGGCACATGGGCAAACCGGCAAGCAAGCGGCTTGGGTGACCGAAGCCGCTTTGGCAATGTTAGGAATTCCTTACAAGGCTTTCAA
>CAKTUS010000076.1 GCA_934621485.1 uncultured Clostridia bacterium | reverse complement strand
GAGCACGACTTCAACCTGTGCAGCGAAAAGGAAGTCCTGGCGCTGATGGGCGGCAACGCCTCCGGCCGGGTGCAGAGGTAACAAAAAAATGAACATCTTCGTGTGCATCAAGCAGGTCCCCTCCACCAATAAAGTGCAGGTGGATGAAAAAACCGGCGTTCTGAAACGCGACGGCATCCAGAGCAAAATGAACCCGTATGACCTTTACGCGCTGGAAACGGCGCTGCGGCTGAAAAAGCTGCACGGCGGCACGGTCACGGTGGGCACCATGGGCCCGCCGCAGGCCCAGGCCATTATCCGGGAGGCCTACATGATGGGCGCGGATGATGGATATGTATTCAGCGATCGTCGTCTGGGCGGGGCGGATGTGCTGGCTACCAGCTACACCCTGTCCCAGGCCATCAGCAGCGTTGGCGACTTTGACCTGATCCTGTGCGGTAAACAGACCACTGACGGCGACACCGCACAGGTGGGTCCCGCCATTGCTGAGCACATGGGCATCCCTCACGCGGCGTGGGTGAGCAAAATCGACGTGGATGGCGACGGTATCAATGTGGAGCAGCAGCTTCAGGACGTGATTGAAACCGTGCATATGCCGTTTCCCTGCCTGGTCACGGTGGAGCAGGACATTTTCATGCCCCGCCTGCCCTCGCTGAAAATCGAGCGTGAAATCAAGGATAAGCCCATCCATATTCAGGGGCTGGACAGCTTCCTGGATACCGATCCCAATCACTACGGCCTGTCCGGCAGCCCCACGCAGGTGGAGCGCATCTTCCCGCCGCAAAACGACGTGGAGCGCGAAACCTGGACGGAAGGCGACCTGGCTGGCAAGCTGCACGAAACCCTGCGTAAGTGGAAGTTTATCTAAAGGAGGAAGCAACCATGGCACAAATCGCCGTATTGGAACGCAAGTGCACAGGCTGCGGCCTCTGCCAGAAAAACTGTCCCTTCGGCGCCATCGACATGAAAGATGGCAAGCCGGAACTGAACGCCGCCTGCAAGGTGTGCGGCATCTGCGTAAAGAATTGCCCTGAAAAGGCCATTCTGAAACTGGAAACCAAGGTGGAAAGCGTTGACAAAAGCCTGTGGAACCATATTCTGGTGTTTGCCGAAGTCAGCGGCGGGCGGCTACATCCCGTCAGCCTGGAGCTGATCGGCAAGGCACAGGAACTGGCCAAGCCCGTAGGTTTCAAGGTAAACGCCATTCTGGTGGGCAGCGGCGTTTCCGCCTATGCGGAGGAACTGCGGCACTACAGCGTAAGCGAGGTGGCCGTGTACGACGACCCGGCCCTCAGCTATTTCCGCGCCGACGCCTACGCCGCCTGCGTAGAAGATTATATCAAATTCCGCAAGCCCAGCGTGGTGCTGGTGGGCGCAACCTCTCTGGGACGCAGCCTGGCGCCCCGGTTGTCCACCCGTTTCCACACCGGCCTCACTGCCGACTGCACCCGTCTGGAGCTGCGCGAAAACACCGACCTGGTGCAGATTCGTCCCGCCTTTGGCGGCAACATCATGGCCCAGATTATTACCACCAACACCCGTCCTCAGTTCGCCACCGTGCGCTATAAGGTAATGGACCAGCCGGCCCGTCAGGAACAGGCCAGCGGCGACATTCTGCCCCGCAAGCTGCCCAAAGCCGTAGCGGAATCCCGGGTAAGCCATGTGTCCACCGTACCCGTGCCTGCCGGCAAGAGCATTTCCGATGCGGAAATTCTGGTGGTTGGCGGCCGCGGGCTGCAAAAGGAATCGGATTTGGATCTGGTGAAGGAGCTGGCCGCGCTGCTGGGCGGCGATTGGGCCGTATCCCGTCCGCTGGTGGAAAAGGGCTGGGCTGGCAACGACCGGCAAATCGGCCTGTCCGGCCGTACCGTTCGCCCCAAGCTGATTATCACCTGCGGCGTCAGCGGCGCTATTCAGTTCACCGCCTGCATGAACGCCAGCGACCACATCGTGGCCATCAACACCGACCCAGAGGCCCCCATCTTCAACGTGGCGCACATCGCCATGGTGGGCGACCTGTATGACATTCTGCCCAAGATGATTCGGCAGCTGAAGGAGGAAGGCAAATGAAACCGTTTAAGACTGTAGACGCTCAGGACCTTGCCTTCTTTGAAAGCATAATGCCGGGCCGGGTGTTTAGCGGCGAAGCCATTTCCACCGACTACACCCACGACGAAATGACCATCTACGGCCATTTTGCCCCGGAGGCTGTTTTGCAGGCGCTCACCGCTCAGGAAATCAGTCAGGTGATGCAGTACTGCAATAAGCACAACATCGCCGTTACCCCCCGCGGCGCGGGCACCGGCCTGTGCGGCGGCTGTGTAGCCAAGTACGGCGGCATCATCCTTTCCACCGAAAAAATGAAGAAGGTCATTGAGGTGGATGTAAAGAACATGACCGCCACCGTAGAGCCCGGCGTGCTGCTGATGGAGTTTCCCAAGAGCCTGGAAGGCACGGGGCTGTTCTATCCCCCGGACCCGGGCGAAAAAACCGCTACTATGGGCGGCAACGCCATGACCAACGCCGGCGGCATGCGCGCCGTGCGCTACGGCGTAACCCGCGACTACATTCTGGGCATGGAAGTGGTGCTGCCTACAGGTGAAATTCTGCATTTGGGCGGCAAAAATGTAAAAACCTCCAGCGGCTACAGCCTCATCAACCTGATGGTTGGCAGCGAGGGTACGTTGGCCTTCCTGACCCAGCTGACGGTGAAGCTGATTCCTGAGCCCAAAACCAATGTGTCCCTGCTGATTCCCTTCGACAGTCTGGACGCCTGCATCGAGGCGGTGCCTCAGGTGCTTGCCTGCGGCTGCGAGCCTACGGCTGTGGAGTTTATGGAGCGGGAGGTCATCGCCAGCGCGGAGACCTATCTGGGCAAGCAGTTTCCGGATACCAGTGCCGACGCCTATCTGCTGGTGCGCCTGGATGGCGCCAGCTACGATGCGCTGCGTCCCTCCATCGACACGCTCACCGACCTGGCGCTGAAGCTGGGCGCTGTGGATGTGCTGCTGGCAGACACCGACGAGCGGAAGGAAAGCATCTGGAACGCCCGCGGCGCATTCCTGGAAGCCATCAAAGGCAGCACCATCAGCATGGACGAATGCGACGTGGTGGTGCCTCGGGATCGCATTGCCGCTTTTGTCAAAAAGAGCGTGGAAATTGGCAAGGAACTGGGCGTTCGCATTTGTTCCTTCGGCCATGCGGGCGACGGCAACCTTCACATTTACGCCTGCCAGGATGGGCTCAGCGACGAAGCCTGGCACAAAACCGTGGAACAGGTGATGGAAAAGCTGTACGACGAGGCTCGGGCGCTTAGCGGCGAAGTAAGCGGCGAGCACGGCATTGGCCATGCCAAGCGGGACTTCCTGCGGGAGAGCGTAGGCGACACGCAGCTGCGGCTGATGCGTGGCATCAAGGCCGCCTTTGATCCCAATGGTATTTTGAACCCCGGTAAAGTCATTTAACGACATTCCATACAGGGCCGGCAAGCGCATTTGCGCCGCCGGCCCTTTTGCACCCCGCGCTAAGCGGAGGTAGACCGCCGACATAGGAGCCGCTTTCTCCATCTCCTATGTCGGCGGTCTGGGGTTTGATGGCTATAGTGGAAAGACAGGCTTTCTTTCCGTATAGCGCTCGTTTTTTGTTTTGCAATGCGGTTGACAAACCTGCTGCGGACAGTGGAAAGCCGCTCTTTTCGCTTGGATTCCCAGCTGATTTTCTTTTGAATGAAAGTCAACCCTCCTGCTACCCAATAAGCAGCCGGTTCAAAAACCGGGCGGCATCAGAGAGCCGTATTCCCGCTTTTGACGCTAAAGTCAGCTGCACGCCGCCAGTTTCAGAAGCCTGCTATTCCTTCTTAACCGCCGATCGTAAAACCAAAGTCCTTGTTTCCGGCGTCTCTGCCAGTTGTTTTTCGCTGCTGCATACAAAGCCAAACGGCTCCGCACAGCTATTTCTTGTGCGAAGCCGTTTAGGGGAAAAATCTGCTTATGCCTGGGGAGCCTGAAGCTTTGCCGCTTCTTCAGCGTCCGCTTTCTTCAGCAAATCCATAAACTCTGCGCCGGTAATGGTTTCTTTTTCCAGCAGGTAGCTGGCCAGGGTGTCCAGCAGGGCGCGGTTCTTTTGCAGGATGTCCACCGCCTGAGTATGGGCGTTGTCAATCAGCTTGCGCACCACCTCATCCACCTTGGCGCTGCTTTCCTGGCTGCAAATCAGCGAGGTATCGGCGCTCAGATAGGGATTGTTGACGGTTTCCAGGGCCACCATGCCAAATTCGTCGCTCATGCCGTAGCGGGTAACCATAGAACGGGCGATGGAGGTGGCCTTTTCAATATCGTTGCTGGCGCCGGAGGTAATGGAATGGAACACCACTTCCTCCGCCGCCCGGCCACCGGTCAGGATAGCCAGCTGATCCAGCATTTCATCGCGGCTCATGAGCACCCGCTCGCCTTCCTCAATCTGCATGGTGTAGCCCAGCGCGCCGCTGGTGCGGGGAATGATGGTGATTTTATATACCGGGCTGGCATGCTTCAATCGAGCGGTAACCAGCGCATGGCCAATTTCGTGGTAAGCGATGGTGCGCTTGTCCTTTTCACTGATGACCGCGCCTTTGCGCTGATAGCCGGCCACGACCACTTCTACGCTTTCCTCCAGATCGGTCTGGGACACTTCGCTGCGTCCCTGGCGCACAGCCCGCAGTGCGGCCTCATTGATGATGTTGGCCAGTTCCGCGCCGCTTGCGCCGCTGGTAGCCCGGCCAATGGTGTCAAAGTCAATATTGGCCTCCATCTTCACATCCTTGGCATGCACCTTCAAAATGGCGATACGGCCTTGCAGGTCGGGCAGTTCCACGGGAATCCGCCGGTCAAAGCGACCGGGACGCAGCAGCGCCTTATCCAGGCTCTCGGGCCGGTTGGTAGCCGCCAGAATCACCACGCCCTTGGTGGCGTCAAAGCCGTCCATTTCGCTAAGCAGCTGGTTCAGGGTTTGCTCACGCTCGTCGTTTCCGCCCATGCCGCCCGCGCCGTCGCGTTTTTTGCCGATAGTGTCAATTTCATCAATAAACACGATGCAGGGAGCTTTTTCCGCAGCCTGCTTAAACAGGTCGCGCACCTTGGCGGCGCCCATGCCCACAAACATCTCTACAAACTCGCTGCCGGAAATGGAGAAGAAGGGTACCTTGGCCTCGCCGGCCACAGCCTTAGCCAGCAGGGTTTTGCCGGTGCCCGGAGGGCCCACCAGCAGCGCTCCCTTGGGAAGGCTTGCGCCAATGGCCTTGTATTTATCAGGATTGTGCAGAAAATCCACAATTTCCCGAAGCGATTCCTTCGCCTCGTCCTGGCCGGCCACGTCGGCAAAGGTTTTGCCGGTTTGGCTCTCCACATAAATTTTGGCGTTGCTTTTGCCAAACTGCAGCGCATTGCCTCCCATGCGCTTGCTCATGATGCCGCCCAGCACCTGACCGATAATGACAAAGAACACAATGGGAAGCACCCAAGTGGTCAAAAAGCTCAGCAGCGGCGAATCCTGGGTGGGAATGGCGGCGGCAAACTCTACGCCTGCGGCATACAGCCGCTCCACCAGACCGTTGTCCTCCAGACGGCCGGTTTTATAGATGATGGTTTTGCCATCGTCGTTTTGGGTGGTGAACAAAATCTGGTCGTCCTCCACCGCTACTTCCTTCACCTGCTTGTCATCCACCATTTTCAGGAAGTCGTTATAGCCCACCTCCTGTACCTGGGTGGAAAACAGCGCGGGGAACACCAGCGCGTTAAGCAGCATCAGCACGACCATAACGATGAGATAATAAAAAATCAACGGTTTCTTGGGAGAGTTTTTCTCAACCTTCATGCGGCAGCCTCCTTGTGCTTGGGGGGTAGGGGATTTCCACAAAAGGAATTCTGTTCGCCGTTTGCAAATCCTTCCGAAAACACGGTTGTTTCACAAAACGTTCATGATTTGGCCAAAATTGCCTTTACTTTTGCAAAATCAGTTCCTTCACCATGCGGGCGCAGGCCTCCAAATCCTCCGCAGTCACATGCTCGAAGGGGCCGTGGAAGGCGTTGGCGCCGGTGCACAGGTTGGGGCAGGGCAACCCCATATAGCACAGCTGCGCGCCGTCCGTACCGCCGCGAACCGCCGAATCAAAGGGCTCAAAACCGGCGGCGCGCATGGCCTTGCGGGCATTTTCAATCAGGAAGAAGCAGGGCTCGATTTTTTCACGCATGTTGCGGTACTGGTCGCGAATGGTCAGATTAACGCTTCCCTCGCCCCAGCGATGGTTCATGATTTTTTCAACATGGCGCAGCTGCTCCTTACGGCCGTCGAAGCGCTGGGCGCTGTGGTCGCGCACAATGTAAACCAGCTTGGCGTGCACGCCGTCGCCCTCCATGGCCTCCAGATGGAAAAAGCCCTCGTAGCCTTCGGTGTCCCGCGGGGTTTCCGCGCCAGGCAGCAAACCGGCAAACTCAACGGCCAGCAGATTGGCGTTCACCATGATGTCCTTGGCGCTGCCGGGGTGCACGCTCACGCCGGTAAACTCCACGGTAGCCTCGCAGGCATTGAAATTTTCATAGCTCAGTTCGCCGGTTTCCCCGCCGTCCACGGTGTAGGCAAAATCCGCGCCAAAGCCGGGCACGTCAAAGGAGTGAACGCCGGTGCCGATTTCCTCATCCGGGGTAAAGGCCACCACGATTTTGCGATGCGCCGCTCCCTCCTGCACCACCTGCTGGCAGGCGGACAGAATTTCCGCTACGCCGGCCTTATCGTCCGCACCCAACAGAGTGGATCCATCCGTGGTAATGAGGGTTTTGCCCTTTGCGGCGTTCAGGTCTGGAAACTGACTGGGCGAAAGCACCGCGCCGGTGGCGGGCAAAACGATATCGCCGCCGTCATAGTTTTGATGAATCTGCGGCTTTACATTCATTCCGTTATAAGCGGGAGCCGTATCCATATGGGCAATCAGGCCCAGCACCGGCAGGTTTTCCAGGCCGGGCGTTGCAGGCAAATCGCCGTAAACGAAGCAATGCTCGTCCACCCGCACGTTTTCAAAGCCGATGGCCTTCATATCCTCCGAAAGCAGCCGGGCCAGATCAAACTGGCAGGCTGTGGAGGGCGTGCCCTCGCCCTGCTCCGAGGAGGGAGTGGAAACCGCTACATACCGCAAAAACCGTTCCGTAGTATTCATGACGTCTTTCTTCCTTTCCTTTTGTATTACAGATAAATGATGCCCAGCATCAGCAGTCCCAGCAGCGCCGCCAGGCAAAACAGCATTTTGTCGCCCAGCAGCACCTCTACCGGATCGCCGTCCGAGGGCCCCTCAATGGTCAGGTTATACTTCATGCAGATGAGAATCACCAGCGGAACCGTCCATACCAGCGCATTGCTGCCCACCCGGGCAATGGTCACGCTGTCCACGCTCCACAGCGAGTAAAACACGATGCCCAAAGCCAGACACAGGTACATGTTTTTATCCAAAAAGTCCTGGGTATAGGCCCGCAGCACCGGCCGCGACTGGCCCTCCGGCGCCTGCTTGAGCTCGTTCCTGCGCTTGCCCAGTCCCAGGTAAAAGGCCATGGCCATCACCGTCAAATAGAGCCAGCGGGAAATCTCGATGCCTGTTACCGCCGAGCCATACATCACCCGCAGCAAAAATCCGGAAGCCAGAATGGCGATATCCACCACCGGCACATGCTTGAGTCCAAAGCTGTAGCCCAGGCTCAGCAGCAAATAGGCCGCCAGCACGCCCCAGGAAAGGGCGCTGCCGCCGCACAGCAGGTTCAGCCCCGCCGCCGCCAGCAGCAATCCGGCGGCGATGCCCCAGGCCAACGGCGTCGCTACCTGTCCCGCCGCAATAGGGCGGCGGCATTTGGTGGGATGCCGCCGGTCCCGCTCCACATCCTGAATATCGTTAATGATGTAAATGACCGACGACAGCAGGCAAAACGCCGCAAAGCCGCCCAGGGTATGGCTCAACGGCTCGGCTTGCAGAAGCCGCCCGCTGAAAATCAGGGGCAGGAATACCAGCAGGTTTTTAATGTAGTGCTTTACGCGCAAAAGGCGGAAAAAAACAGATGGTTTCAGCCTCATCGCCTCCGTTAGCCAGAATAGGGCGCTGGAAAGGCGCCTGTTTCATTATACTGCCAAAGGAGACGTTACACAAGCGTTTTGCAGGCGTTACTGCATTTGCGGTCGCCAGGCCAGCCAGTTTTGCCAAATACGCGGCGTGCGCCAGGCTATCGCCGCTTGCGGCGAAGCCTCGTCCGAAGCCAGAGCCAGGCACAGCTGGGGAAACAGAATACACCACCAGTTGCGGCCCTGACCCGAACCCAGCGTCAGGCGCAGGGCCCGGTAGTCTCCCGCCGGCAGCGTAACCCGTCCGTACTGCTTTTCCGGCAGGGGCAGCACGCCAACTTCTGCCGTCACCGTTCCTAAAAAGCCTTGCCGCCGCGCCTCCTGCCTGGCCGCCTGCTCCATGGCCCTGGCTTCGCGGCACAGGTAGCGGTACGCGCTGTCTGCATCCGCCGCCCCCAGCCGGCTCAGCTGCCGGCCAAAGGCTTCCAATACCGCGTCGCGCACACACAGCTTTACCCGCTGATCCTCCTCCCGGTCGCTGTCCGCCAAAATATGCAAACGGATCATCTGCCCCGATTCATATGCCTGCAACAGCCTCTCTTCCTCCGGCGTATAACCGGTTTGCTCACCCAGGGCCACCGTCAGCGGATAGGCCAGCAGTCCAAGCAAAAGAAGGGCCGCCATCACCAGCAAGCCGCCGTCGCGCCATCCCCTGTTTCCATCATACATCCCTTACCCCTCCCGGAAAATACCTTTCCCATGAGGCCGTCGGGGTATACATGTCAGAACGGTGAATTTTGGTCTGTGCGGGTTGAAATCCGGGTAAAATGGTGTATGCTAAAGAAGGAGAGCATGAGAAGGAGGTTAAACCGTGTTCTACTACGACTGGACCATGATTTTTGTCATTCCCGGCCTGCTGCTGGGCCTGTATGCGCAATGGAAGGTTTCGTCCACTTTTAAGCGCTACTCCAAAGTAAGGGCCCAGGGCGGCCAGACGGCGGAGAGCGTAGCGCGCGCCCTGCTGAATCACAGCGGCTGCGGAGCGGTGAGCATTCATTCCGTCAGCGGCAGCCTGACCGACCATTACGACCCTCGTCAGAATACCCTGAGCCTGAGCAACGATGTATACGGCAGCGGCAGCGTGGCGGCCATCGGCGTGGCGGCTCACGAATGTGGCCACGCCATGCAGCAGCACGAGGGCTATACGCCCCTCAAGCTGCGCTCCGCCATGGTGCCGGTGGTCAATCTGGGCAGCAACCTGTATTTTCCCATCTTTTTGCTGGGCCTGGTGTTCAGCTGGGATCCGCTGGTGTACGTGGGCATCGGCTGCTTTGCCCTAACCCTGCTGTTCTCCCTGGTCACCCTGCCGGTGGAGTTTAACGCCAGCCGCCGGGCCATTCAGCAGCTAAGCGACGGCAGCTACCTGACCCGTGACGAACTGGATGGAGCCAAGGCCGTGCTCAGCGCCGCCGCGCTCACCTATGTGGCCTCGGTGGTCAGCAGCGCGTTGCAGCTGTTGCGTCTGGTGATTATTGCAGGCAACCGCCGCCGGGATTGATCCATTGGCATCACACAAAGGAGGCTGCAGTCATGGCAGAAGCTTTTCGCGTTTCCGTCCGTGAACTGACGGCCTTTTCCTATTTTGAGCCGGACATTCGCCCGCAGGGGGACGCGCTGGAAAGCATGCGCCAGGGAACGCTGGCGCACAAAGCCTGCCAGAGCAACCTGGAAGCCCACTGTGAAAAGGTAATTCAGCACGTCTTTTCGCTGGACGGCGACCAGGCGCTGCTATATGGCCGCATAGACGCCTTTGTGGACGGAGACGTTCCGCTGATAGATGAAATCAAGCTGGGAAGCGGGCTGGAGGATCAGCCTCTGCCTGCGCACCGGGCGCAGGCGCTGTGCTACGCCGCCATGACAGCGCTGGAAAAGCCCTGCGCCCAGGCGGCTTTTCAGGTGCGGTATGTAGATGTGCAGGGACAAACCCTGCGCGTCTTTCGAGAGCAGCAATCGAAAGCAGAACTGCTGAGCGCACTGGAGGCTATGTTGCGCCCCTGGCTGGTCGTAGCGAGGCGGGAGGCGGCTCACCGACTGCGCCGGGACGAAAGCCTGCGCACGCTGGCTTTTCCCTTTCCCGCCTACCGAAAGGGGCAGCGGGAGCTGGCCGTGCAGGTGTATACCGCCATTATCCGGAAGCGCCGCTTGTTTGCCAGCCTTCCCACCGGCACAGGCAAAAGCATCGCGGTGCTTTATCCGGCGCTGAAGGCGCTGGGCGAGGGAAAAACCGGCAAGATTCTGTATCTCACCAGCCGGGGAACCGCCAGGCAAAGCCCGCTGAACGCCGCAAAGCGTCTGCTGAGCAGCGGCATGCAGGCCCGTGTCAGCGTGCTTACGGCCAAGGAAAAGCTGTGCCCCTACCAGCTGCGTTGCACCCCGGAGGAGTGTCCTCGGGCGGCGGGGCATTATTTGCGGCAATCTCAGGCCATTGACGAGCTGCTTGCTTCTCAAACGCTCCTTTGGACGGAAGAAACGGTACTGACCCTGGCGGACAAGCACCGCCTGTGCCCCTTCGAGCTGGCTTTGGCTCTTACGGATCTGGCCGACGTAGCCCTGATGGATTTGAATTATGCCTTCGATCCTTTTGCCCAGGCCAAGCGCCTGTTTCAAAGGCGGCATGACCTAACGCTGCTGATTGACGAAGCCCACCACACGGCGGACCGGGTGCGGGAAAGCCTGTCCGGCACGATGGACGGCCGCCGGCTCTGCGAACTGCGCGCCGCCTACGGCAAGCGCTGCGGACGAAAAAACGGCCTGTACCGCTCTCTGACGGCCGTGATTCACGCGCTGCGTTCCCTGCCTGAAACCTGCGGCCAAGTGCCAAAGTCCCTGCGCGCCGCCATAGAAGACGCTCAGGCGCAGGCTTCCGCCGCGCTGGCGGCTGGCGGCGGTCCGGAAGCCTTGGCATTGCTTCGCATGTGCCTGCCCTTCCTGTATGCCGCCGACCGTTTGGACCAGGACTATGCGCTGCTGATTCAGCGGCAGGGCCGGGAAACCTCGTTCACGCTTTACTGCCTGCTGCCCGGGAAGGAGATTGCCCGCATCACCAAGGGATTGCCGGGAACCATCTTCTTTTCGGCCACGCTGCGTCCCCTGCCCGCCATGAAGCAGCTGTTGGGCGGACAGGTTGAGGACGCCTGCTTCGCCCTGCCTTCCCCCTTTCCGTCGGAGCGCCTGACCGTGGTGCTGCGCCGAATCAATACCCGCTACGGTCAGCGGGAAAAAACCGTGCGTCAGGTGGCCGAAGCCATCGCGGAAATGGCCCTGTCCCGCCCCGGCAAATACATGGCCTTCTTTCCCAGCTATGCCTATCTGCATTTGATTCAAACGCTTTTGGAGGAAAAGGGGCTCACGCTGCTCACCCAGGAGCAAACCATGGACGATGCAGCCCGAGAAACGTTTTTGGACGCCTTTGTTCGCAGGCCGGATCCCTGCCTGGGCCTTTGCGTGATGGGCGGACTGTTCAGCGAAGGCATCGACCTGCCGGGCAGTCAGCTTATCGGCGTCGCCATTACGGGCGTGGGGCTGCCCACCCCGTCAGCCAAGCTGGCCGCCCTGCAAGCCTGCTATCAACGCTGCTTTGGCGACGGGTTTGGCTACGCCTGCCGGATTCCCGCCATGCACAAGGTGCTTCAGGCGGCCGGACGGGTCATCCGCTGTGAAACGGACAAGGGCATGGTGCTTTTGCTGGACGACCGTTTTGCCCAGGAGGACTACCGCTGTCTGCTGCCGCCAGAATGGTCGCCGAGCGAAGAACCCATTTCTCAGGCTGCTGCACGATTGGAGGAAATGCCATGAAACAATTGGGTTCCCGTTGTCTGGCGCTATTATTTTGCCTGCTGCTTCCCTGCTGCGCTGCCGCCGAAAGCAAGGGACTGTTTTACCGGGTAAGCGGCGGGGAGTGTCGGCTGTTCCTTCTGGGCAGTATTCATATTGGCAGCGTGGATATGTATCCCCTGAGTCCAATCGTTCAAAAAACGCTGCAAGAGGCGGACGCGCTGATCTTTGAATGTGATACGGAAAGCGACGCGGCCCTGGCCCTGACCCGGCAGCGCATGGCCTACGCCTATGGCGACAGTCTTCGCCGGCATATTTCCGAAGACCTTTATGAACTGCTGACGCAGGTGTCTGCTCAAACGGGTTACCCCATGACCACATTCAACAGCCTGAAGCCCTGGGCCATTGTGAGCCTGTTATCCATGGAAACCACCGCTGCTGAAATAGGGGGGAGCGATCTGACCGAAGCCGCCTCCTATGGCGTGGAGAAACAAATTCGCGCTCTGGCCGCCGATAAGCCCAGCTTGTGGCTGGAAGAAACCGCTGATCAGCTGGATGCGCTGGACGGCTTGAGCGACGAATTGCAGGCGTATATGCTGGAAACCGCCTGCCGCACCCTTCTGGAGCCCGAAAGCGCCGCAGGTCTGGAGGCGAGCACGGCCAGCTGGCCCGCCTGGTGGCGGGACGGCGATGCTCAGGCGTTTGTGAACGCCTATCAGCAAGGGTTGGAGCAGGAAACCCGGAAGGACCTGGCCCAGGAATATCATCAACGGCTCATTTCACAGCGCAACACCGCCATGGCCAGCCGTCTGCACGAGCTGATGAACAGCCATTCCGGTCAATGCCTGTTCGCCGTCATCGGCCTGATGCACCTGGTGTTGCCCGGCGACAGCGTGCTTTCCCAGCTGGAGGCCATGGGCTATACCGTAACGCGTCTCGAACGCTGATTCTTTTTTCGCACGCCTCTCCCGCTCCGTCATACTGTATGAGTGAACGGCGGCAAGGCCATTCCTCCTTGCGGCCGACCATCAATGAAGGAGGCGTGCCCATGTCTTTTTACAGCTACAAGA
>CAKTUS010000075.1 GCA_934621485.1 uncultured Clostridia bacterium | reverse complement strand
GAAGAAGTGAAAGGACTTCCGGGATGAAGAGGCTGCAAGCAGACTGTTTGAACGTCTGGCGCAATACAGCATGCGGATGCAGCTGAGCATAGATTTTCTGCTCAATAACGCAGTTTCAAAAGGCTGATCTGGATATCGCCCGGGTGGCGCGTCTATATTGCCGGATTTTAGTTTTACCTCGTTTTCACGGTTCGTATTTTGGTTCAATTCATGTAGCGCTGCTTCTTCGGACGGCGGTTCAAAACGCTCTCGGCGGTTCAAAATTCCAAAAAATGAACCGCCCGTACGTCATCTCGGCAAGGGGCCACACAGTATCACTATGTCCGTATAGACGCATGAAAAGCCCTTGAGAATCATCGTTCTCAAGGGCTTTTCATGCGTTAGCAAAAAAATATCGGCTTAGCGAGTGGAGATCATGCGCTTTCGGTTCCGTCAAGGATAAGGGCAGCAAAGAATAAGCGGCTTTCCGGAAACGATGGGTGCAAGAGCAGAAAAGCTTGCAAACAGCCGGTAGGGCCAAGCACTTTCCGGTTTGCAGAGCAGCCGTTGCAAGCGTCCGTTTTTCACAACGCCAGCAACCCTTGCCGGTATCCGGTTGCAGGGCTTTTGAACCCTGCCGCATTCTTTCGGAAAAACGCTCCGATTCAAAAAAGCCCTCTGCTGCCGAAAAATGAAACCGCAGCAGAGGGCAAAAACAGGTTTTCAGTGATGAAAGGAAACGGCGAGTCAGCAATGATGTGAAAGCAGCGCTATCAGACGATTCAGGGCCAGCTCATCGTACTGATATGTCGCTATTTTCCACAGGCTATCCGGCAACCGATCCAGGCAGTAAGGCGTATCCATGGAAACGGCAATCACCTGAGCGCCCGCCTGCGCCAGCTTGATGGCAAAATCTGCCATGGCCTGCGCATCCGGGTGGCGGGACAGGACGACAACCGCCGTGCGGCCCGGCGCGGAGGCAAGCAGCTGGGCCTCCTGTTGCCAGGGCGTCTTTGAAACTTCGCCGCCGAAGGCCTGGGCCAGGCGCTCAACCGCGCTCAAATGCAGGCCGTCGCTGGCGCGGGAAGCGGCCATCGCGTCTACACCCGCAAACAAAGGATGACCGCTCAGGGCGGGCAAAGGCCGGCCAGCGGGCGCGTGCAGCACACGCACCGCCGCTTCTTCGATTTTTTGCACCAATGCGGCGAACGGAGACTGACGCAGATGCTTGGGGTCAAAGGCAGCAGGGATGGCCAGACGCTGCTTTTTTTCAACAATGCGGTTATAGGACGCCTGACATTCCGCCGCGTTCAACAGGCCGCTTTCCAGCGCAGCCAGCGCTGTTTGGAAGCTTTCCCGCTGCAAAGCTTCCGTGTGGCTGACCAGGGTAATATCCACGCCTGCCTGCAAAGCCATTAACGCCGCCTGGGGCGTGCCGTACAGGTCCTGTACAGCGCCCATTTCCATGCAGTCGCTTATAATCAGGCCAGGATAACCCATCTGGCCGCGCAGCAGCCAGGTAATCACCCGGCGGGATACCGTGGAGGGCACCCGATTGGCGTCCAGAGCGGGAAAAACCACATGGGCCGTCATCAGCGCGTCTATGCCGTCCGAAATGGCCTTGCGGAAGCTGACCAGTTCCTCTTTTTCCATTTGCTCCATGGTTTTTTCCACCACCGGCAGTCCCAGGTGACTGTCTACCTCCGTGTCGCCGTGGCCGGGAAAATGCTTGCCGCAGGCGATAACGCCAGCCTGGCGCAGGCCCGAAGCAAAGCGCGCGCCGAAGCGGGCCACGGTTTCCGGATTGCTGCCAAAGGAACGCACGCCGATAACCACGTTGTTGGGGTTGGTATTGCAGTCCAGCACCGGGGCCAGGTCCATGTTTACGCCTACGGCGCTTAACTCGCCGCCCATCATGCGCCCCAGCTGATACGCGTATTCGGCTTCGCCCGAAGCGCCCACGGCCATGGCGCTGGGCGTTGGGGTGGCGATATCCGCCAGGCGGGACACCGTGCCGCCTTCCTCATCCAGCATGATGAAAGCGGGAAGTCCTGTTTCCTGCAAAATCAGTTTTTGCAGATTGTCGCAGAGTGAGCGCACCTGCCGGGCAGTGCGAATGTTGCGGCGAAACAGGATGATGTTGCCGATTTTGCAGTCTCGAATCAGCTTTTCCAAAGAGGGCGTAAGCTCGTAGCCGTCAAACCCAACGGCAATGCGCTGGCCAAGGAGAAGGCGGTTGCGTTCGGCCTGAGTCATGGAACCCTTCCTTTCTTGCTTAGAGCAAATCCAGCTTTTGACGCTTGGCGTACTGGTTGTTGGCGGCAAAGCAGGTGGCGTGATCCACGCCGATGCGTGCGCCGCGCATGATGCTCAGCGCTTCATAGTACCGCAGGTATTTGAAGCTGGCGGAGTGCTCGGCCAACCACAGCTCTTTGATGCCTTCCTTCCACACGGGGAAAGCCTCGGTTACGTCAAACCAGTAGTAGGGAGCAAATTCCGGCTCGTCCTCCCAGTTTTCGGCGCACATGAAGCGGGAGATGGGCGCGGCGGGCAGCGTGTGCGGATAGGTGGGCAAGGTGGCATAAAAGATGGCGTTATCGGTGATACGGCTGGCAGCCTCATGGTCTTTGTGCAGGCTGTTTTTCCAGTGATAGAGGACCGCGTTCACCTGATATTTTCGCATGAGATCGGCCAGACGCAGCTCCTGGTCCTGGGTGTCGTACAATTCGCCGTCCGGGGTGTCCAGCACAATGGAGGTTCCGCCGATTTTTTTGGCGAATGTAGCGGCACATTCCACGTTGTACTTGCGAAAATCGCTCACCGTCCAGCCCTGAGGGGTGCCGCGTTCGCCGGCCGTTAAATCGACAATGATAACGTTATCGCCGGCCATGGCGTGCTTAGCCAGCAGCATGCCGCAGGTGAGCTGGGCGTCGCCGGTGTGGGCGCCAACAGCCATAATGGTTTTTGCCATGTCAATCGTTCCCTTCCAAAGATTTGCTCATGAGCATGAAGTGCCGTACCGGGCGCATGCCGGCGGCCAGGTAGATTTTTTGGGCGTGGTTTTCCGTGCCGGTAAACAGGGTGGAAAAGGCCGCGCCCTCCTGGGCAAAGGCCTGCATCAGCAGGGTAAAGAGCACGGTGGCGATGCCGCGACCGCCATAGGTGGGATCGGTGCAGATGCCGGTAAACCAGCCCCGGCCGCTTTTCTGTTTGTCCACCGGGCCGGTAAAGCCTACAATTTGTCCGTTGGCCGTGGCGGTAAGCAGGGGGCGGGGCGCTTTGGGCTGCGTTTCATCATCGGCAAAAAAACGGGGATCCTGATTAGGCCGTCCGCTTTCCCAGGCTGCGATTTCCGTGCGCAGCACATCCCGCCAATAGTCGCTGCCCACCCGGTCGCACATGGCGTCAAAGCCGCAGTGGGCGCGCCAGTCATAAACGCCGGTTTCAATGCCCTGCCGCCGCAGGGCTTCCTGCCGCGCCTGCAAATCGGCAGGCGGCTGATACTGGGCCAGGGAGCGATACATGGCTACTTCTTCATGCAGCTTTTCAAAGCCCTGACTGGCAAAGAAGCCTGCGCCTGCGCAGTCCTGATCCACGCCGGGCATGTTGTTGTGGTCATGGCCGGGAGTACCCGGGATGCGCCAACTCAGATTCACCGGGTTCAGGCTGGACACCATTAGCTTGACGGCGCCTTTTTCACGCAGGCGGCGGCTGAGCTCGCGTAGCAGCGCTTTGCCGATGCCCTGGCCGCGGCGGCGCTTGTCCACCAGCATCACGGTGAGATAGCCGATTTGGGGCCGGGAGCCGGGGAAGGTTCCCGGGGCCACGCCGTGGATGAAGCCTACCGGCGCGCCGTTTTCTTCAGCGGTCAGCAATAGCTGAGGGTCGCAGCCCGCCGTCTGCACAAATTTGAACTGCCACAAATGCTCGTCCATGGGGGCGTACAGCACTTCGCCCTCCTGGACGCATTGGTTCCACAGGGTAATCAGAGCCGGAACGTCTTGCCGGACGAGAGGACGAACGGTAGTCATACAGGCTGCTCCTTTAGTCATATAGCAAATAAGGCTTGCGGGCCTGGCGGAAAGCCTCCACCCGGGCTTCATGGGCTTTCAGCAGGCCCGGGCCGTCGTACACGCCCAGGCGGTATTCATCCGTGCCCAAAATCAGGTCGATGGTGGTACTGCCCTCCAGGTTGTGATTGAATTCCAGCTTGTCCGGGTACAGGATGCGGATTTCATCCAGCAGGCACAGCGCACCCAGGATGGGGCGGGCCGTCTGATTATCCGTCACGTGCATCTGCACGCCCTGGCACAGCTGCCCGGCGTGCTTGGAAAAGCTGGGGGTGAAATAGGTGGCCCGGAAATGCAGACCGGGCAGAGGGCGCTTGGCCATCTGTTTTTCCAGCTCTACCGCATCTATCCAGGGCGCGCCAATATATTCAAAGGGCATGCAGGTGCCCCGGCCTTCCGAAACGTTGGTGCCCTCAAAGATGCAGCCGCCCGCGTAGGCAAAAGCCGTTTGAAAGCCGGTGCAGTTGGGGGAGGGAGCTACCCAGGGCATATTCACCCGGCTCAGGTCGTCCCCGCGGTTCCAGCCGGAAAGGGGCACCACCGTCAGCTTCAGCGTGTCCAGATGCAGGTGATCCTTGCACCACAGGGCGTATTCGCCCACGGTCATGCCGTATTGGGTGGGCATGGCATACATGCCTACATAGGAAGAGAATTTTTCATTCAGCAGGGTGCCGTCCACCCGCTGGCCACCCAGGGGATTGATGCGGTCGAACACCACCACCGGCTTTCCTGCCTCACAGCAGGCTTCCATGGCGTAGCTGAGGGCGTAAATAAAGGTGTAGAAGCGCAGACCCACATCCTGAATATCAAAGCAGAATACGTCGAAGGCGTCCAGCATTTCCGGGGTGAGGCGACGGGTTTCGCCGTACACGCTGTACACGGGCACGCCGGTTTGCTCGTCCACCTCGTTTTGCAGGTGCTTGCCGCCCTGTACGTTGCCACGAATTCCGTGCTCCACGGCGAACAGGGCCGTCAGGTGATATTTTTCATGAATCAGGTTGATGGAGGAACGAAACTGATGGTCGACGCCGGTCTGGTTGGTCATCAGACCAATGCGGCGGTCTTTTAGAATCGAATCCACGCTGGAAAGGCGGTCGATGCCGCTAAGAATGGGAGCCATGGAAAAAATCCCCCTTCAAAATGGTTCTAGAAAGGGGCTGCTGCACAGGCAGCAGCCCCGGAGCGGTTTTGCAGATTACTTGCCCAGGAAGGCGTTCAGCTGAGCCTGAGCCTCATCGATAACCTTCTGCAGGCCGACGGCTTCCAGCTTTTCGCGCAGTTCAGGGAACACCACGTCAGGATCGGAGGTACCGGTTTGCAGTTCGTAGATGTACTGCTGCCAGATGCTGGCCATGGCCAGGCACTCTTCCTGCACGGGGGTGATATCGAAGGTGAAGCCCATGATGGGAGAAGTCACAGCTTCCTTCTCATAGCGCTCCACCAGTTCGGTCCACTGATGGGGATTGGCGGGCACGCTCTCGAAGGGAGAGGCTTCCACGGGGCCCAGAGCGTAGGTGCCCTGGCCGTAGGCGTTCACAAACATGTTGCTGTTGCCCAGCTCGGTGCGCTGCACGATGCCGTCAGACACGTTGATGTAGTGCTTGTCTTCGATGCCGTAGCGGGCGACAGTGCGGTACTCGGCGTTGCTGTTCATCAGGTTAACCAGCTTCATGGCTTCCACGGGATGATTGCTGGTGCTGCTGATGGCGGTCATAGCGCCGCGCACGGAGTAGGTGGCCAGGAAGGGACCGTCGTAGCGGGAGATGTAGCTGGCCTTCTGGCGGGCGTTGGACCACACGGTCTCGGCGCCGAACCAGCCCTGACCGGACTGCACAACGCTGGCGATGGAGCGGGGCATGGATTCGGTCACAGCGGCGTCGGGGTTGATGTAGCCCTTCTCATACCAGCTGTGGATGGTGCGCAGACGATCGCCGAAAGCGGGGATGTCCAGCGCGCTCTTCACGGTGTACTGATCGTCGGTGCCTTCAGCGGCGATGTCCAGGCCGATATAGTAGGTCTGGTTGACCCAGTCCACCAGGGCGTTCAGCCAGGAGGTAACGCCAACCTTGTAGATCTTCAGAGGATAATCGTCCGGATAATCCTTCTTGTACATTTCCAGATAGGGCTCGATGCCTTCAAAGGAGATGTAGTGGTCCTCTTCCAGACCCTTCTGGTTGATGAAGTAATCGGTATCCAGAATCCAGAACACTTCAATGCCGTAGTCCTTCACGTGGGGGATGGCGTACAGCTTGTCGCCAACCTTGCCGCCGATCCAGATGTTCTCGGGCATGAGCTCGGACATTTCCTTGCCGTACTCGGCCACCAGGTCGGTCAAATCCAGGTACATGTCGTTGGCCACATTGGTGGCGAAATCGTTCCACCAGTCGCAGGTGAAGCAAATGTCGAAGTATTCGCCGGACTGCATGGCCAGGTTAATCTGATCCTCGGTCATGTACTTAAATTCGCAGGTAACGCCAATTTCCTTGGCGCTGATCTCGTTCAGCTTTTCCTCAACCTCGGGCCAATCCGCGGGAGCGTCGCCGGTGGAGAACAGCCACCACACCAGGTGGACGGGTTCCTCGGCAACAGCGAAGGACACCATGGAAAGGGCCAACACCAGAGCCAGGAAGAGAGCAACGATTTTCTTCATTGGGTTTGCCTCCTATCGATTTTTTACTTAACGGCATCGAGCCGCTATGTACAGGTTTGTTGCGGCAAAAGCCGCAGGGTTTCCATTGCGATGCAATGGAAACAAGGAGAGGCCTCTCCTTGCGGTTTGGGCGGCGGGGACGCTGCGGCCCCGCCCGGAAAACGGGGGAAAACGATTATCCCTTCACAGCGCCGATGGTCAGGCCGGAAATGTAGTATTTCTGGAAGAAGGGATAGGAGAACATGATGGGCACCACGGCGATGACCACGATGGCCATCCGCATGGTTTCGCTGGGCAGATCCTGCGCGTCCGCCGCCATGTAGTTGGCGTTGTTCAGCAGGAACTGAATCTTCTGCTCGATGCTCACCAGCACGTATTGCAGCGGGAAAAGGTCGGTACGGGAGGTAGACAGATAAATGCTGGCCAGATACCACTCGTTCCAGTAGGCGAAGGTGAGGAACAGGCCGATGGTGGCCAGAGCCGGCAGAGAGATGGGCAGCACCAGCTGAACGAAGATGCGCAGCTGGCTGGCGCCGTCGATCTTGCCGGACTCGATAATCTCATCCGGCACAGTGGTTGTAAAGAAGGTGCGCAGAATGATGATGTAGAAGCTGGAGCAGCAGGTGGGCAAAATCAGCGCCCAGTAGGTATCCTTCAGGCCCAGAATTTGCGTGTTGACCACATAGCTGGCCAGCAGGCCCCCGTGAAACAGCATGGGAATGAAGATGAAGTAGGTATAGAAGCCGCGGAATTTGTAATTTTTGCGGGACAGGCAGTAGCCCATGGTGGAGGTGAGCACCAGACCGATCAGGGTGCCCACCAGCGTAATGCCGACGGAGTTCAGCAGGGAGCGGCCCACCAGGCCCTTCATGTTCCATACGTATTCGTAGGACTTGACCGACCATTCATGCGGAATGAAGCTGTAGCCGTACTTGCCGATGGAGGCTTCCGAAGTGAAGGAGATAATGATGACGAAGATGACCGGCAGGATGCACAGCAGCGCCAGCACGATAAACAGAGCGGAAAAGGCTGCGTTGGCTCCGGGCTTCACGCAGTTAAAGCGCCTCATGCCGTCGCCCTTTTTCTTTTTGGTTTCGGCATAAATGTTGGTTTCCAAAATGTTATTTTCCATCTTTCGGCCCCTCCTTCCTCTAGAAGAATGCGTTTTCGCTGTCCACTTTGCGCACAATGGCGTTGGCGCCCACCAGCGTCAGGCAGCCCAGCACCGACTGCATAAAGCCGGCGGCGGAGGCGAAGCCGTAGGTGGGAATGGGGGAGTTGAACAGCGAGTTGTAAACGAACACGTCCAGCGTGACGTATACATTATAAAGCGACGTGGAGTTGCGGGTGGTTTTGTAAAACAGGCCGAAGTCGGAGTTGAAGATGCGGCCCACGGCCATGATGAACATGATGATGATGATGGGCTTGAGCAGAGGCAGAGTGATATACTTGGTCTGCTGGTGCTTGCTGGCGCCGTCGATTACCGCCGCCTCGTACAGCGAGCCGTCGATGCCGCTGATGGAGGCCATGTACACAATCATGCTGTAGCCCATGGTTTTCCACATTTGCAGGAACACCAGAAAGAAGGGCCAGTAGCCGCTGGCTTCCTTTTGGTACCACCGCACGGGATTTTTGCCCAGGCTGATGAGCACATTGTTCACCAGCCCCTCTTTGGTGGCCAGGAAGGCGTATACAAAGTAGCCGACCACCACCCAGCTGAGAAAGTGGGGCAGGAAAATGGCGGTTTGGCACACCTTGGCCAGGCGCTTGGAATACAGATGCGAGATACACACGGCCAGAGCCACAGGAACCACAATGCCCATGAGGATAAAGATGATGTTGTAGCCCAGGGTGTTGCGGAACATGGCGATGGTGGTGTCCTTGTTGCCTGCAAAAAGGAACTTGAAGTTGTCCAGCCCGCACCATTTGCTCTTGTAAATCAGGCTCCACAAAAAGCCCTTGCCGGCCGCTACCTTATAGTTCTTAAAGGCAATCAAAATTCCAAACATGGGTATGTAGCAGAACAGCAGGTACCACAATGTGGTGGGAAAGGAAAGTAAAAACAGTTGAAGATCATCCAAGGTGAATTTTTTCTTTGTTCGAGTTTTGGGCAAGGTTTGTTCTGCGGCTACAGCCCTTTTCAAATGCAACGCCTCCCGTACTTTTAGAATAAGAAATACACCGATAAACCCAAAATGGTCCTCTTGGAGCGCGTATCTATCTAACTGATGCACCGTTGTTCAGTGTGTAAGACATTATAACAATTTTTTCGAAGTCTGTCAACCTCTCGACGAAAAACATACCAATATCGCAAATGAAACGAAAAACTAGAAATCATCAGGGGTTGACACATAGAGAGGCAGGGGAAACCAGCTTTCGGGCAAACGTTTTTGCACATCGCGATAAAACGGATCCAAAAAAAAGCGCTGAGCTTCCCGGTGATTGAGAACGATGGGGCGCTGCGCGCCGGATGTTACGCTTGCCCGGCCGTTTTCCACCACAATGGTAAAGGGCTGACCATCCGCCTCCAGCTCCGCCCGGCCGTCCTCCAGCGGCGTATACAGCGCTTTGAGCCGCAGCAGAGCCTGAAGCACCCGGGCATAGCGCAGAATAGAAAACTGAGCGCACACGCCGGCGCGCATGTCTTCGGCGTAATTCCACAGGTGGTTGAGCAGGGGAACGTTCCAGCCGGGCGCGTCTAAGGTAAAGCAATCGGCTGAGCAGCGCTCCAGCCATCCCTTGATGATTTGGTCATAGGCTTCCAAAGAAACCGCCTGTATTTCCGCTACTCGCGCCGGGTCCTGCCCGCAAACGACCAGCCCCAGAAAAACGTCTTCCTGAAGGGCGGCGTAGGCTGTGCCGCCGTAGGAACGCGCCACTGTGGCAAATCCGCCGCGTTCTCTGTCAAAATAGGCGGCTTGGGTGCGGTGCAGCGCCGCAGCCTGCGCTTCCGGCAAGCTGTCCGGCAAAATGGGCTCGAAGCGCAGGCTGTCCACATCCGCATCCGCCAGAGCGTGGCGAGCCATGCGCCTGGAAAAGGTCAGCCGCATGCTCAGACCGCCGGGCTCGTAGCCGAAGTAGGAGTAACGCTGTCGTTGCCCGCCCAGCATGGCGATGTCCGTGCCGTTTTGCAGCATGCGGTCCATGTTCAGCTGCATCAGCTTTTTCATATGGCCTTCGCCCCGGGCGTCCGGGTGCACGCTTACGGTGCCGATATATCCGGTTTTCAGGGTTTCATCGCCCACATGCCATACCCCCGGCAGGGTCGCGATGAGTCCGCGGATGCCTTTTTCGTCATCCACGGCCAGGTACTGCATTTCTGCGCCGTCGGCATGGGGACCATACACCTTGGGCAGCAGCGCGGCAAAATCGTGCTTTCGGCCGGAAAGGCTGAAAACCATGTTGGCGAAAGACAGGTATTGCTCCCGTTCTGACGGAAGGGCGGTGCGGTAGCGAAGCATGGTCAGCCATCCTTTCTCTCCCGGCTGAACAGCAGCCAGGCTTCGTTATGCAGCTTGCGGCGGAACGGCATCAGCTTTACGTTGTTGCGGCTTGGGCAAACACGGTTGGAAAGCAGCAGCACCCACAGACCGCTTCCCGGCTCCACCACAAAAGAGGTGCCGGTAAAGCCCGTGTGGCCAAAGGCGCTTTGGGGCATTTCGCCGCCGATGAAGCAGTCGGGCGTGCCGGCCAGGTGGAACCCCAGACCCCGGTGCTGATCCTGGCCGGGGGTGTAATTGTGAATGGCTTTTTCCATGGTTTCCCGCTTCAGGAAGGAACCGCCCATCAGGGACAGCATGCTCACAAAGCGGATTCCGTCGCAAAGGGGCATGAACACGCCTGCGTTGCCGGAATTGCCTTGCAGGAAGCGGGCGTTTTCATCGTGTACCACGCCGATAATCGGCCGGTTGGTTTTGGGATCGGTTTCGGTAGCGGCGAACACGCCTTCTTTGGGGCAGTAGCAGGTGTGTTTCATGCCCAGGGGTAAAAACACCTTTTCCCGGGCCAGGTCCTTCAGCGGCCGGCCGAAGCGGGCCTCCAGCAGCTTGCCCAGCAGAATGTAGCCCATGCAGGAATACATGGGCTTTTCACCCACCGCGCCCGCCAGAGGGTGATTCAAGATACACTCGGCCGCATCGGCAGGGTTGCTGATGTATTCCTCCAGCCAAAAGGCGGGTTCAAACCCGGCCGTGTGGGTCATCAGGTGGCGAATGGTGATGGAACGCTTGTCTTCCGGCACCTGTGCAAAGTAACGGGTAATGGAATCCTCCAGACGGATTTCCCCGTTTTCCACGGCCTTGAGCGCCAACATGGTGGGTCCCAGAATTTTGGACATGCTGGCCATGTCGTACAGGGTGTGTTCGTCGGCGCTTTGGCCGCCGGGCAGAGGTACGCTGCCCACGCAGACCTTGGCCAGCAGCGTTTGGCCCTGCCCCATGGCGGCGCAGGCGGAGGGATAACAGCCTTCCCGCAGCCCTTCTTCCAGCATGCCCGTCAAAAAGTCCTGATAACCTTGCATGAACGCTCCTCCTTGCCAAATCGTTATTTCCGGATAGAAAGAAAAATGCTTTTTTTACTATACACCACCCGCATGGAAAAAAGCAACCACAAAACGACGGCCGTTTTGGCCGGCTCAGACTGTCGAAAAAACCCTGGGAGGCATCGGAGGGCCGCAGCCCTCCGATTTTCATTCCGAAACCGGCGGCGTGTACGTCGGTTTCGGCTGCTTTGCGC
The DNA here is from genome assembly GCA_934621485.1 of uncultured Clostridia bacterium. GTDB lineage: Bacteria > Bacillota > Clostridia > Christensenellales > Aristaeellaceae > Limiplasma. Next base: position 1,556 of record CAKTUS010000075.1, on the reverse strand, counting down.
AGCAAGATTCAGGTTGCTGACAAAGTGGAGGTGCAGGAGGCGCTGCCTCCTGCCGGGTTTTTAGGGGCGGAGCCCCTAAGCCTTATGCCGCAGTATTTTCCCCGTGGACCAGTAAAGCGCTGCTTCCAGACGCTCTTTGCCGCCCGGCAAGCCGCAGGCGAGCAGGCAAAGAGCGCTTTTCGGACGGCCTGCGACGGCCGTTTTGGCCGGCTTTCGACCAGAGAGCAGGAAGCAGGCGCTGAATCGCGTATTCTAGTAAGAAGGCAAAAAGAAAAGGCGGAAGCTCGCCCGAAGGCGGTTTTTTCACAAAGGGCCGTTCAAAAAACCCGCCTGACAGCCTTTTTGACAGGAGGCGCGTCTTGCACGCTTGCCGGGCGGCAAGGCGCATGGCTGCACAAGGCTGTTGACACGCAGGGCGTATCCCGGCTTATTCTCCCGCAGGGGCAAGGGCCGCGGAGACTGGTTGCCTGAAACTTTTGACCGGGTTTGCGAAGGAGGTTCTATTCAGTATGGATTTATGGATTGTTCGTCACGGAGAACCCATTTATGGTCCCGATACCCTGACCGATTTGGGGCGGCGGCAGGCCCAGGCATTGGCGGATCGCTTTGCCGTGCATGGGTTGCACCGGGTGTATTCCTCGCCTCAGGGCCGGGCCCTGGAAACCGCGGAGCCAACGGCGCAGCGGCTTGGGCTGCCGGTTACCGTGCTGCCCTGGGTAAGGGAGGTGTGGCCGGAGATGACCCTGCCGCAGCCGGACGGTTCCCGGCGTTTTGTAATGGATATGCCCGGCACGCTCTACCGCAGCGATGAAGCCATTGGTCTGGGTGAAAAATGGTACGCCATGGATTGCCTGGCCGGAAGCCAGGCCAGGGAAACCTTTGCGTATGTGGCCGAAGAATCCGACCGGTTTCTGGCGGAGCTGGGCTATCGGCGGGAGGGCGGCGTGTACCGGGTGACTGCGCCCAACGAGGAGCGCATTGCTGTGTTTTGCCATGCGGGGCTCACCCTCAGCTGCTGGCTGCCCCATTTGATGGCGATTCCGCCCCATCTGTTTTGGGCGGCCTTCGACCTGACCCATTCCGGTGTGACCCTGCTGCATTGGGAAAACAGCCCCTCCGGCTACACGGCTCCCAAGTGCCTGCTGCTTTCGGATATGAGCCATATCTATAAGGCGGATTTGCCTTTCCTGTATAACGGAAAGCTCCCCATGTAAACGAAAATCCTCAGTCCGAGTGGACGGAGGGGTCGTTCTCAAAGCTGGCCTGACGGCGAACTTTTCTGCCGAGAAACGCTCTTTGCTTACTCGCCTGGAGGCAAAGAAAGGAAGGGCATCCTTGCTGCGCAAGGGCGCCGCAGACCTTCAAAAAAGGGAGGCGCAGGAGGCGGCGCCTTCTGCCGTGGTTTTAGGAGCGTATCCCCTAAACCTTGCGCCATCCTGTTTTTCCCGCGAATCAGCGTGGCGCTGTTCACGGGCGCGCTCTCGCCTACAGTTTTTTTCGACAGCCTGAAGCTCGCCGCCGGGTCAGCTTTTTTGCCAGACTGAAAGGCTGATATG
>CAKTUS010000074.1 GCA_934621485.1 uncultured Clostridia bacterium | reverse complement strand
CCGCTGGAAGCGGTTATCGGCAACTTCGTTTTCAACGGCGGTGCAGTCAATGGAAATCTGGCTTCCATCGTCAAAAAGCAATTTGAAATCCGGTTCAGTCGAATTCCATAGTACTCATCTTTATAAAGCTAGAATGTAAATTGTGCGACCGGAACTGCTTAAAATAAAGGTAAAACCAGAGTAGATAAAAATTCCTGTTGTATCAGAAGATAATCATAACCTCCGGCTAAGCCGGAGGTTTGATTTGGCCCTATAAGGGCCTATTACTGGCAAGCCCCTCAAGAGGCACTGAATTTTATTTCACTTGCATTTTCTGCCCTACAGCCCGTAAACGGGCGATTTATGTTCTACTTGCGGCTAATTCTTTTATCAAGACTCCTACTTGTAGCTCGCTTCGCTCGATGCTTAATGCTAAAGCTTTTACGGGATGCCTCCACCGGCAGTGCCGGTGGTTTCCGTATCCAATAAAATCCACCTGCTTTTTATAAATGCAGGTGGATTCTATCTATGTTGTGGTAACGCCGCACACCCGAATCTGTCAGCTAATAGTAATAAGTTTGAATTAGTTCCTTATCACTGTTAAGCCAAGCGTTTTAGGGCTTTTTCGTTTTTGCGGAAATTTTCATGTTGAAAGTACGTTGGCAGTAGATTTCATAGGGTGTTTGTAACGAAGCGCGTTTTTTTCAAGCTTACCAGACGGCTCTTTTTGCGCCGCAGAAAAAATGGGGTGTCCTGTCAGAACTGCTTTATCGACGTTGCTGCCGGTAACAGCCTTCATAAGATTGCGAAGTTACAATGGCAGGAATGGGGCTCAAGGCGGCCTGCTCTCCCCCGCCTTGGGCAGAAGCCGGATGATCTGCTGTGCTCTTCAAATTCTTTTCATATGATAAATACGTAGCACAGACTGTCGAAAAGCTCCGGGTGGTATCGTAGGGCGGCAGCCCTTCAGTTTTCATTTTGGACCCGGCGTGCAGGCCGATTTCGGCAGACTCTCACAGCAAGGATTTTCTTACGTGCTTTGCCGCCCGGCGAGCCGCAGGGCAGTAAACAAGCGTGCTTTTCTGACGGTGCGAGTAGATCGTCTCTGCTCTGGCGCATCAAAAATTCAGTTTTCTGCAGAGGGTTTGACTTTTTGTTCTAAGCCGCTTTTCTTTCCCCCTCTCTTTTTCATGAGTTGCGTAAACGCGGACAGGAGCGCAGCGTTAAACCCGGTAAAGGCGTGCAGCGTCAAACGGCCCTATCGTTCAGCGTCGGCTTGCTTCAAGCAGTCCCTTTAGTCTCTGGGGAGTTCAGCTTCGGTCTCGTCTCCAAACTCAACAGGGAATTTCCTGCATCGGCCTCGCTTCCCGCCCATTTCGCCTTACGACGGCGCAGGTTTCACGGTCTCCGGCGTTGGCGGGCCTGCCATAGCGCAAGGCGCGATCGTTCCCGCCGTAATATCCGCAAGTTCTTCATTTCGCTGCTTTTGCTGGACAGCACGCCCTTTTTCGTTTACAATACAAGGGAATCCAAAAGCGGCGCAACCACATATTTCATCATCGAGGGGGCCTTGCCAATGAAGGTTTATCATGGCGCTATTCTCACCTGCGACGCCCAAGACCGTATCGCCAGCTATCTGGTGGAAGATCGGGGAGAAATCCTGTACGTGGGCGATCAGCTGCCCGCCCAATATGCCGGCGCGGAAACGGTGGAAGTGACGGGCGCGCTTACGCCTTCCTTTGCCGATACCCACATTCACTTTGCCAGCTTCGCTACCTTTCACGCCGGGCTCAATGTGATGGAAGCCCGCAGCAACCCTGAAATTCTGGATTGGCTCAGCGATTATCAAAAAACCAGCTCCGATAAACTCATCATCGGTTTTGGCGCCTCGCCCTATTCGGTCAGCGACGGTCATTTGGTGACCCGGGCGCAGCTGGATTCCGTGTGCCCGGACCGGCCCGTGTTTATGGTGAAATACGACGGGCATGCCTGCGTTGTCAACTCGGCGCTGCTTCGCAGGCTGGAAGGCAAGCTCAAGGGGCTTCGCGGCTATCACCCGGATACGGGCGAAATGAACCAGGAGGCGTTCTTTGCCGTATCCAATGCGGTTACTAACGCCATATCCCCGGTGAAGCTGGTAAAAAACATGCAAAAAGCCATCGATTTTATGGCCTCCAAGGGCATCGGCATGATTCACACGGTCAGCGGCGTAGGCTTTCCCATGGACTTGGATGTGGATATGGAGCGCTGGATGGGCCGCGGCCTGAAAAACGGCATGCAATACCGGGTGTTTTTCCAAACCATGGATGTGAAAAAAGTGCAAAGGCGGGGTCTCCCCCGCATCGGCGGCTGCTTCGCCACGGCCCTGGACGGCTGCTTCGGCTCCATGGACGCAGCCCTGTTGCGCCCCTACGAGCATCAGGGGGCTGACAGGGGGGTGTTGTATTACACAGACCAGCAGGTTACCGATTTTTGCAAGCGCGCCAACCGGGCGGGGCTGCAAATTGAGCTGCATGCCATTGGAGACGACGCCTTCCGCCAGGCGACGCAGGCTTTGAAGGCCGCTCTGGACGATTTTCCCCGGGCAGATCACCGCCACGGCATCATTCACGCCTGCCTGCCCACGCAGGAAGGGCTGGATATCTGCCAGCAATACCAAATTCACCTGCCGGTGCAAACGGCCTTCATCAACTGGCCTCAGGAGCCGGACAGCTATCTGGCCTCCATCCTGGGACCCGAGCGGTCGGAGCGGCTCAATCCCCTGCGCGATTTTTGGGACCGCGGCATCGTTGTTTCTGCCGGTTCCGACGGCCCCTGCACCAATCCGGACCCCATCCAGTGGATTGCTAAAGCCTGCAACCACAGCGTTCCCTCCCAGCGGCTCACGGTGGCGCAGGCGCTGCGCATGTGCACCTGCCACGGCTACTACGCCACCTTTGACGAAAAGCGCCGGGGCAGTCTGGAAGCGGGGAAGGTTGCCGATATGACGCTGCTTTCCGAAAATCCCTTCCAAACGCCTGTCGAAAAGCTGAGCCGCATCGCTGTGGAGCAGCTGCTGCTTCAGGGGCAGCCTTACCAGCCGGTAACGGGCGGCCCTATCGGTCAGGTGCTGCGCGGCATGGGGCGCAAGGGCTAACGCTTGGTCTGCTGTCTGCGCAGATGGGCCAGCATCAGTCCGATTTTGAAAACGACAGGCGCGGCAAGGGCCAGTACCAGAAAAGCTTCCATGGTTTCCGCCTCCTTTCTCTGACGTTGGTTATTCGCGCTCCATCAGGTGTTTTCCCGTCTTGTTTCCGCCAAAAAGTCCATGCAGAAGAAGCACAATTCTCCCAGTTGACAATTCTGCCGGTTTCATGCTAGAATACCCGCGAATTGAATCAAAGGCTGTGACGAAGACGGCCATGGATCGTATCCTCCAGAGAGCCTGCGGCAGGTGTGAGCAGGCGGACGCGACCGGACGCTTATCCCTTCCGAGCCGAATGGGCAAAACCCGCAGGGGCAGTAGTTCATTCCGTGATTGCCGCGTCAGGGCATAACGCTTGTTGGAGCGTGAGTGGCACTTTTACGTGCAAATTGAGTGGTACCGCGGAGCGCGTTGTTCGCCCCGTCTCAATGCAAAAACATTGAGGCGGGGATGTTTTTATACTCCCCGCCGGAAAGGCTGGAAGAATGGAAACCAACGTAGCAACCAAGCTGAACGAGGTGGCGGGCCGTATTCGGGAGCTTCGACTGGTGCTGGGCATGAGCCAGAAGGAGGCCGCGCAAAAGACAGGTTTCTCTGTGGAAACCTATCGCAACTATGAGGAGGGCGGGCAGGATTTGCCCTTCAGCTTCATTCACAACTGCGCTCTGGCCTTTGAGGTGGACATGATTGAGCTGCTGGAGGGCAGGTCCCCCATGCTGCGGCATTATCAGGTTACCCGGGGCGGAGCGGGCCAAACCACCGTGGATGACGACGGCATCCTCATTCGCAACCTGGCCCCCCGCTTCCGCGACAAGCTGGCCGAGCCCTACTTTGTGCGCTATGAGTACTCCGAGGAGCAGCAGCACAAGCCCATCCACACCGATACCCACACCGGTCAGGAGTTTGACTATATCCTGTCTGGCAAGCTGAAGGTGCAGGTAGGCGCTCACACTGAGGTGCTGGCTCCCGGCGACTCCATTCTGTACGATTCCGGCACGCCTCACGGCATGATCGCCGTAGAGGGAGAAGCCTGCTCCTTTCTGGCAGTAGTGCTCTCCGGCGAGGAAGCGCAGGGCGAGGATGTAAGCCGCACCATCGTTCGTGCCCGGGAAAGCGAGCGCCTGCTCTGCGAGCGCTTCGTACGCTGCGCCGAAGGCGAGCATGGCGAACCGGTGGGCGTCACGTTTGAAAACGAAGACCGCTACAACTTCGCCTTTGACACCGTGGACGCCATTGCTCAGAAGGAGCCGGGGCGGCTGGCCCTGCTGCACCTGAGCGCGGAAGGCGATGAGCGCCGCTTCACCTTTGGCGATATGCGCCGCGCCTCCAATCAGGTAGCCAACTACTTTCGCAACCTGGGCGTCCGCCGGGGCGACCGGGTGATGCTGGTGCTGCGTCGGCATTACCAGTTCTGGTATTGCATGCTGGCGCTGCACAAGCTGGGCGCCGTGGCCATTCCTGCAACCGACCAGCTGCTGCCCCACGACTACGAGTACCGTTTCAACGCCGCTGGGGTCAGCGCCATTGTGTGCACCGCCCATGGCAACGCCTCCCGCTTTGTGGATGAGGCCGCTAACCTGTGCCCCACGCTGGCGGTAAAGGTAATGGTGGGCGGCAGCGCCGCCGGCTGGCATGACTTCGACAACGAATACCCTCTGTACACCGGCCGCTATGAGCGCACCGCCGACGCTCCCTGCGGCGACGACACCGCGCTGATGTTCTTCACCTCCGGCACCACCGGCTATCCTAAAATTGCAGCCCATTCCTACAAGTATGCTCTGGGCCACTATCTGACCGCCAAGTACTGGCATCAGGTGGAGCGGGACGGACTGCACTTCACCATTTCCGATACCGGCTGGGGCAAGGCCCTGTGGGGCAAATTCTACGGCCAGTGGCTGTGCGAAGGCGCGGTGTTCACCTACGACTTCGACCGCTTTGACGCTCACGCCATTTTGCCCCTGTTCAGCCGCTATCACATCACCACCTTCTGCGCGCCGCCCACCATGCTGCGCATGCTCATTCGTGAGGATTTGTCACAGTATGACCTCAGCTCCATCCATACCCTGACCACAGCAGGCGAGGCGCTGAACCCAGAGGTGGCCCGCATCTTCAAGGAAGCCACGGGCCTGACCATCATGGAGGGCTTCGGCCAAACCGAAACCACACTGACCATCGGCAATTTCTATGGCACGCAGCCCCGCTACGGCTCCATGGGGAAGCCATCGCCCCTGTATCAGATGGACATTGTGGATGCAGACGGTCATCCCGTGGCGGTGGGCGATGTGGGCGAAATCGTGGTACACACGGACAAGGGCGCGCCCTGCGGCCTGTTCAAGGGCTACTACGGCGACGACGCCCGCACCCGGGAAGTGTGGCACGATGGGCTGTATCACACCGGCGACACCGCCTGGCGGGATGAGGACGGCTACTACTGGTACGTGGGCCGTGTGGACGATGTCATCAAGAGCAGCGGCTACCGCATCGGGCCCTTCGAAATTGAGAACGTCATCATGGAGCTGCCTTATGTGCTGGAGTGCGGCGTTTCCGCCGCGCCGGATGAGCTGCGCGGCCAGGTGGTAAAGGCCAGCATCGTGCTAACCCGCGGCGCCGTGCCCAGCGACGCCCTCAAGAAGGAAATTCAGGAATACGTCAAGTCCCACACCGCGCCCTACAAATATCCGCGCATCGTGGTTTTCCGCGATTCGCTGCCCAAAACCATCTCCGGCAAGATTCAGCGCAACCTGCTCTGACGGCGAAAGGAGGCCCCTTATGCAGCCCAAGCGTATCACACTGTTTGCCGGGCATTACGGCAGCGGCAAAACCAACGTCGCCGTCAACTATGCCCTGGCCCTGGCTCAGGAGGGCCGTCTGGTGACCCTGGCAGATTTGGACATTGTGAATCCCTACTTTCGCAGCAAGGATTCCGCCGGGGTGCTTGAGCAGGCAGGCGTGCGGGTGATTGCCTCTCCCTATGCCAACACCAATGTGGACGTGCCGGCTCTGCCACAGGAGCTGTATGCCATTACCGAGGATCAAAGCCGTCTGGCGGTTTTGGACATTGGCGGCGACGACCGGGGCGCGTTGGCCCTGGGGCGCTATGCCCCGGCCATTTTGCAGGAAAACGACTACGATATGCTGTTTGTGTTCAACGCGTCCCGGCCTCTGACCCGGGATGCGCAAAGCGCGCTGGAGATCATGGCGGAAATCGAAGGAGCCTGTGGGATTCCTTTCACCGGCATTGTTCACAACACCCATCTTGGTGCGGAAACCACCGCGCAAACGTTGCTTGACGCCTTGCCGCAGGCGGAGGCGCTTTGCCGCCTGAGCGGCCTGCCCCTTCGCTTCACTGCGGCCACGAAGGCTGTGGCCCGGGCGCTGCCTCTTTCGCCGCTGCTGCCCATAACCCTTCAACCCACCATCTGGTAATGCAAAGGAGGAATCCCCATGGCGAAACTCACCTTTCAAAAGGACCTGTGCAAGGGCTGCGGACTGTGCCTTTCTGCCTGTCCCAAGGGGCTTTTGTCCCTGTCCAAAACCCAGATTAACGCCAAGGGCCACCATCCGGCCCAAATTGACAACCCGGCAGCCTGCATCGGCTGCGCGTTCTGCGCCACCATGTGCCCGGACTGTGTCATCACGGTAGAAAAATAAGGAGGGATGCACCCATGGCGGAAAGAATTCTCATGAAGGGCAACGAAGCCCTGGCCGAGGCAGCCATTCGCGCAGGCTGCCGCCACTATTTCGGCTATCCCATCACCCCGCAAACCGAGGTGGCGGCCTACATGGCCAAGCGCATGCCCAAAATCGGCGGCGTGTTTTTGCAGGCGGAAAGTGAAATTGCCGCCATCAACATGGTCATTGGCGCGGCGGCGGCAGGCAAGCGCGCCATGACCTCCTCTTCCAGTCCCGGCATTTCCCTCAAAAGCGAGGGCATTTCCTACATGGCCGGCTGCGACCTGCCGGGTCTGATTGTGAACGTTCAGCGCGGCGGACCGGGCCTGGGCGGTATCCAGCCTTCCCAATCGGATTATTTCCAGGCTACCCGGGGCGGCGGCCACGGCGATTATCACCTGCTGGTGCTGGCGCCCGACTCGGTTCAGGAAATGGCCGACCTGGTGGCCAAGGGCTTTGACTTGTCCGAAGCATACCGAATTCCCTGCATGCTGCTGGCCGACGGCACCATGGGCCAGATGATGGAGCCCGTCTCCCTGCCGGAGGCCCAGACACAGCCCATGGAGAAGCCCTGGGCCCTGACCGGCACCCAGGGCAAGCGCGCGCCAAACGTGGTCAACTCCCTGGCCCTTCAGCCCCAGGAATTGGAAAGATGGAACCAGGAACGCTTTGCCCGCTATGCCCGGGTGCAGGAAAACGAGCAGATCAGCGCCGGTTACCGCATGGAGGATGCGGAAATTTGCGTGGTAGCCTTTGGCATCGCCGCCCGCGTGGCGCAAAACGCCATTGACACAGCCCGCCAAAAGGGCCTGAAAGCGGGCATGGTGCGACCCATCACCCTATGGCCCTTCCCTGAAAAGGCGCTCAAGGAGGCCGCCCGGCACTGCAAGGCTTTTGTATCGGTAGAATTGAACATGGGCCAGATGATTCAGGACGTGGAATTGGCCATCCGTTGCAGCCGTCCCGTGAGCCTGTGCGCCCGCACCGGCGGCATGATTCCCACGCCGGAGGAAGTGGTGGCCGCCATTGAAAAGGCCGGCAAGGAGGTAGGAGCATGATCGTTTTTGAAAAGCCCAAAGCCCTGACGGACGCGCCCCTTCATTATTGTCCGGGCTGCACCCACGGCATCATTCACCGGCTGGTGGCCGAAGCGATGGACGAACTGGCCATCACCGGCCAAACCATCGGCGTTGCATCGGTAGGCTGCTCGGTGTTTACCTACAACTACTTTGCCTGCGATATGGTACAGGCCGCTCACGGCCGCGCTCCCGCCGTGGCCACAGGCGTGAAGCGGGCGGATCCCTCCAAAATCGTCTTTACCTATCAGGGCGATGGCGATTTGGCTTCCATCGGCACGGCGGAAACGGTTCATGCCGCCGCACGTGGGGAAAACATCACCATCATCTTTGTCAATAACGCCATCTACGGCATGACCGGCGGCCAGATGGCTCCCACCTCTCTGCCGGGCCAGGTTACCCAAACGTCTCCCTATGGCCGGGATGTGAGCACGGTGGGCTATCCCGTAAAAATCTGCGAAATGCTGTCCACCCTGGACGGCGCGGGCTATATCGAGCGGGTAGCGGTGAACAACGTTCAAAACGTGAAAAACGCCCGTAAGGCCATTGTAAAGGCGTTCCGCAATCAGGTGGAGGGCAAGGGCTTTTCCCTGGTTGAGGTGCTGTCCACCTGCCCTACCAACTGGGGCAAAACGCCCCAGGGCGCGCTGGACTGGCTTCAGGGCCATATGATTCCTTACTATCCCCTGGGCGTATATAAAAACAAGTTTGGAAAGGAGGAAGCCGAATGAGCGCTACGCAAATTTTGATTGCGGGCTTCGGCGGTCAGGGCGTGCTGTTTGCCGGAAAATTTCTGGCCTACGCCGGGCTTTTGCAGGGCCGCAACGTGAGCTGGCTGCCCTCCTACGGCCCGGAAATGCGCGGCGGCACCGCCAACTGCTCCGTCATTTTGTCAGATTGTCAGGTCGGCTCCCCCATTGTCACCCAGCCAGACATTCTGATGGCCATGAACCTGCCATCGCTGGACAAATATGAGGCCGAGGTCCAAACTGGCGGCGTGATTCTGTACGACAGCTCGCTCATTTCCCGTCCGGTGCAGCGCAGCGACGTGCGCGTCTGTGCCGTTCCGGCTGCAAGCCTGGCCACGGATCATGGCCTGGACGCTCTGGCCAATATGATTCTTTCCGGCTGCATGATCGCCCAAACGGGCGTCATTCCCTACGACATGGCCGAAAAAGCCCTGAGCAAGGTGGTTTCCGCCCGCCATGCAGACCTGCTTGGCAAAAACCTGGAGGCTGTATCGCTGGGCTATCAATACAAACAGGAGGAACGATGACATGCTGAACATTCGCATTGAACGCACTACCCATCCGGCCGCCAAGCCCGTTCCGGGGCAGCCCCTGGGCTTTGGTAAAATCTTCACCGACCACATGTTCATCATGAATTACACCGAAGGTGAGGGCTGGCATGATCCCCGCGTGGTGCCTTTTCAGCCGGTCACCCTGTCTCCCGCCGCCATGGTGTTTCACTATGGCCAGGAGATGTTTGAAGGGTTGAAAGCCTACAAGGGCGCCGACGGCAAAGCCTACCTGTTCCGGCCGGACATGAACGGCAAACGAACCAACAACACCAACGACCGCCTGTGTATTCCCCGCATCCCCGTGGAGGATTTTGTGCAGGCTGTGAAAACCGTGGTCAAGGTGGATGAGGACTGGATTCCCAGCGACCCGGGCACTTCTTTGTACGTGCGCCCCTTCATCATCGCCACGGACGAGTTTCTGGGCGTAGCCCCTTCCAAAACCTACCAGTTCATGATCATTCTGTCTCCCAGCGGCGCATACTACGCCAGCGGTCTGAGCCCCGTAGGCATCTGGATTGAGGATGAGTACGTGCGCGCAGTGCGAGGCGGCATCGGCTTTGCCAAAACCGGCGGCAACTATGTGGCCTCCCTGATTGCTCAGGTGAAGGCTCATGATGCGGGCTATTCACAGGTGCTGTGGCTGGACGGCGTGGAACGCAAGTACATTGAAGAAGTGGGCGCAATGAACATCTTCTTCAAAATCGGCGGCAAAATTGTCACCCCCATGCTTACCGGCAGCATCCTGCCCGGCATTACCCGCGACTCCGTACTCACCCTGTGCCGCGACTGGGGCTACGAGACGGAGGAACGCCGCATCTCCGTAGATGAGCTGATCGCCGCCCAAAAGAGCGGCGCACTGGAGGAGTGCTTCGGCACCGGCACGGCGGCGGTTATCTCCCCCGTAGGCAAGCTGCGCTACGAGGACGAGGTGATGGTGATTGGCAACGGCGACATTGGTCCGCTCAGCCAAAAGCTGTATGACACCGTTACCGGTATTCAGTCCGGCGCAGTCAAGGACCCCTATGGCAACTGGCATGTGTGCGTAGACGACTAACCCTGCCTTCGAAGAAGCAACGGTCTTTGCAATGCAGGCCGTCCGCCGCCGGCACTGGCAAGCCCCAGCCCGCTTGTTCCAAAACCGGCCTGTACGCTTCTTCGCTTGGAAGACTGTTTTCAGCCGTGCAAAAGCGCCCAAACCGGGCGCCGCGCACGGCGCTTGCTCTCTTTGCCTGGCGAAACGCAGGTTACAGATGAAGGCAGGCCCTCTGGCAACTTTCGGAAGGGTTTCCCGCAGCCTAACCGGCGAATACGCCGGTTTCAGTAGTTCTGTCCAGCGTTTGACAGAATCGTCCTGAGAAAGCCGCCGCCTTCTCAGGCGTTTTCTTTTTCGTTCTTTCGTTGTACAAAATGTCGGTTTTCCAAAGAAAGCCTGGAAATCCGCCTTGCATTTTTCGCTAAAACGTGTATGATTAGGGGTGCATTTTCTTTGGGAAGGGGGGGCGCAGCCGGCATGCAGAAGCGGGCCATTGCCGTGCATGATATTTCCTGCGTGGGGCGCTGCTCCCTGACGGTGGCGCTGCCCGTTTTGTCCGCGGCAGGGCTGAATACGGCGGTGGTGCCCACGGCCCTGCTCAGCACGCACACCGGGGAGTTTACCGGCTATACGCATCTGGACCTGTCTGACCAGCTGCTGCCCATTGCCCGTCACCTGCACACGCTTTCGCTGCATTACGATACCTTTTATTCCGGCTATCTGGCCTCCGGCGCTCAGGTGGACGCCGTTTTGACCATGATGGATTTGCTCTGCGATGAACAAACGCACCTTTTTGTGGACCCGGCCTTTGCGGATCAGGGGCGCATGTACAGCCTGATGGGCGACGACATGCCCGCTCAAATGCGCCGCTTATGCGCCCGGGCCCGTACCATTGTGCCCAACCTTACCGAAGCGGCCTTTTTGCTTGGCGATCCCTTGCTGTGCCAAAAGGCAGACGAACCGGCGCTGGACCGCATCTGTCATGAGCTTTGCCGCCTGGGCCCGGAAAATGTAGTTATCACGGATGTGGGCTTTCTTCCGGGGCAAACCGGCATCGCCGTGTTTACCAGGGGAATGAGCAAGCCTTCTTACCTGTTTCGCCAGCGCTTTGCCGGCGTGTTTCACGGCACGGGCGATGTGTTTGCCTCGCTGCTGCTGGGCGCGTTGATGAACGATTTGCCGCTCTTTACCGCTGCCGAGTTAGCCCTGGATTTAACCCACGAAAGTATTCGGCTGACGCTTTCACAGGGTGAACCCCTGCGCTACGGCGTACAGTTTGAGCGAGTGCTTCCCGCCTACTGGCAACGCCTGCAGGCGTCATTTCCCTAATCCACCCGCTTGTTTGCCCGGTTTTCCATCATACCACAGAGGAGTGACCCCCAGATGCAAACGGTTCTCATCCTGGATTTTGGCGGCCAGTACACCCAGTTGATTGCCCGCCGTGTACGCGAATGCGGCGTGTATTCCTGCTTGTTGCCCTATACGGCCACCCTGGCGCAGATTCGCGAAGCGGAGCCTATGGGCATCATTCTCAGCGGCGGCCCGGCCAGCGTGCTGGACGAAGGCGCGCCTACCATCGATATGGGCGTTTATCAGCTGGGCGTACCTGTGCTGGGCATTTGCTACGGCATGCAGCTCACCGCCCATTTACATGGCGCGCCGGTGGAGCGCTGCTCTCAGCGAGAGTATGGCCGCACCGATGTGCAGATGGACGACACAAAGGACGGCCTGCTTAAGGGGCTCAGCGCGCACAGTCAGTGCTGGATGAGCCACACCTGGCAGGTAGCCGTGCCGCCAAAGGGCTTTGTGGCTACGGCTCATACCGCTCACTGCCCCGTAGCCGCCATGGCCGATCCTGTCCGGCGCATTTACGGCGTGCAGTTTCACCCGGAGGTTACCCATACCGAGGAGGGCTTTGCCCTGCTGGAGAACTTTTTGAAAAACATTTGCGGCCTAAAGGGCGACTGGAACATGGAAGCCTACGTCGAGCTGGCTGTGCGGCAAATTCGCGAGCAGGTGGGCGACGGCACCGTGCTGCTGGGACTATCCGGCGGCGTGGACAGCGCGGTAGCGGCGGCGTTGTTATACCGCGCCATCGGCAATCGTTTGACCTGTGTGTATGTGGATCATGGCTTCATGCGGGCCGGCGAAAGCGACCAGGTAGTGGATATCTTCACCAAAACTTTCCCGGTGGAGCTGGTGCATGTGGACGCCTCGCAGCGCTTCTTTGCCGATTTGGCGGGGGTAACCGATCCGGAAGCCAAGCGGAAAATCATCGGCAGGGACTTCGTGGAGGTGTTTAAGGAGGAATCCCGCAAGCTGGGCAAGCGGGATCACTTCGCTCAGGGCACCATTTATCCCGATGTGATCGAAAGCGGCAAGGCCACGGGCAGCGCCGTTATCAAGAGCCATCACAACGTGGGCGGCCTGCCCGCAGAGCTGGGCTTTCAAAGCCTGGTGGAGCCCTTGCGCATGCTGTTCAAAGATGAAGTGCGCAAGCTGGGTCTCAACCTGGGCCTGCCGGAAAGCCTGGTGTATCGTCAGCCCTTCCCCGGTCCCGGCCTGGCCATTCGCGTCATTGGCGAGCTGACGCCGGAAAAAGTGCGCATTGTGCAGGAAAGCGACCTGATTTTGCGTCAGGAAATTGCCGCGGCCGGTTGGGATAAGCAAATCTCCCAGTACTTTACGGTGCTCACCGGCGCTCACTCCGTTGGCGTTATGGGCGACGAACGCACCTACGCCTATGCCGTAGCCATTCGCGCCGTCACCACAGACGACTTTATGACCGCTGATATCGCTCATCTTCCTTATGAGCTAATCGGAAAGATTGCCACCCGCATTGTAGGCGAGGTGACCGGGTGCAACCGCGTGCTGTACGATGTGACCACCAAGCCGCCGGCCAGCATTGAGTGGGAGTAATACCCAAAAGGCTGAAAAGCCTTGAAAATGCTGGACTTTTTCGTTACGGAATTGCTCCGTGACAACAAAATGACAACATTTTAAGATTATCCAAGAATAAAGAGCTATCTGATTTCTGTTAGAG
>CAKTUS010000073.1 GCA_934621485.1 uncultured Clostridia bacterium | reverse complement strand
AACTTGCCGGCGTCGTCACGGCTGAAGCCGAAGGTCATCTGGGTCAGGTCGTTGGTGCCGAAGGAGAAGAACTCGGCTTCTTCGGCAATCTCGTCGGCGGTTACAGCCGCGCGCGGGATTTCGATCATGGTGCCAATGTGGTATTCCATGGTGGTGTTCTGCTCGGCGAAAATCTTTTCGATGGTGTCTACCACGATCTTCTTGACGAACGCCAGCTCCTTCTTGGAGCCAACCAGAGGAATCATGATTTCAGGCACGATGTCGTAGCCACATTCCTTGCGCACGTTCAGGGCAGCCTGCATGACGGCGCGGGTCTGCATTTCGGCAATTTCGGGATAGGTAACGGCCAGGCGGCAGCCGCGGTGACCCATCATGGGGTTGGACTCGTGCAGGGCGCTGATTTTGGCCTTGACTTCGTCTACGGTGCGGCCCAGGTTCTTGGCCAGCTCGGCGATTTCGTCTTCCATATCCAGGTGGGGCACAAACTCATGCAGAGGCGGATCCAGGTAGCGGATGGTCATGGGACGGCCTTCCAGCGCCTTATACATGGCCTCAAAGTCGCCCTGCTGCATGGGCAGGATCTTCGCCAGGGCCTTTTCACGCTGCTCCTTGGTGTCAGCCAGAATCATTTCGCGCACGGCGGCGATACGGCTGGCTTCAAAGAACATGTGCTCGGTGCGGCACAGGCCGATGCCCTCAGCGCCGAACTTCACGGCCTGCAGGGTGTCGCGGGGAGTATCCGCATTGGTGCGCACCTTCAGGGTGCGAGCCTTGTCGGCCCAGCCCATCAGCTTGGCGAAGTCGCCGGAGATGCTGGCTTCCACGGTGGGCACCAGACCGTCGTACACGTTGCCGGTGGAGCCGTCCACGGAGATGTTGTCGCCCTCGTGGTACACCTTGCCGCCAACGGTCAGGGTCTTGGCTTCTTCATCAATCTTCAGCTCGCCGCAGCCGACGACCGCAGCGCGGCCCATGCCGCGGGCCACAACGGCCGCGTGGGAGGTCATGCCGCCGAACACGGTCAGGATGGCCTGGCTGAAGTCCATACCTTCGATGTCTTCAGGAGTGGTTTCCTTGCGAACCAGGATAACCTTTTCCTTATTCTTGCCATGCTTGGCCGCTTCGTCAGCGGTGAAGTAGATGGCGCCGGCGCCGGCGCCGGGGCTGGCGGGCAGACCCTTGGCGATGACGGGGGCCTTCTTGAGGGCCGCGGCATCAAAGTTGGGGTGCAGCAGGCTGTCCAGCTGCTTGGGCTCCACCTTCAGGATGGCTTCTTCCTCGGACAGAACGCCTTCTTCCACCAGGTCCACGGCGATTTTCAGGGCCGCGGCGGCGGTGCGCTTGCCGTTACGGGTTTGCAGCATGTACAGCTTGCCGCGCTCGATGGTGTATTCCATGTCCTGCATATCGCGGTAGTGAGCTTCCAGCTTGCCGGCAATATCCACAAACTGCTGGTACACTTCGGGCATCTGGTTTTGCAAATCGCTGATGGGGTTGGGGGTACGGATACCGGCCACGACATCCTCGCCCTGAGCGTTCAGCAGATATTCGCCGTACAACTTCTTTTCGCCGGTGGCGGGGTTGCGGGTAAAGGCAACGCCGGTGCCGGAGGTTTCGCCCATGTTGCCAAACACCATGCTCTGCACGTTTACGGCGGTACCCCAATCGCCGGGGATATCGTTCATGCGGCGGTAATAGATGGCACGGGGGTTGTCCCAGCTGCGGAACACGGCCTTCACGGCCTCCATCAGCTGCGCCTTGGGATCCTGGGGGAAGTCCACGCCCATATGGCTCTTGTAAATGGCCTTGAAGCGTTCCACAACGGCCATCAGGTCCTCGGCGGACAGGTCGCGGTCGAACTTCACGCCCTTCTTTTCTTTGAACTCATCCAGAACGGCCTCAAACTCGCTCTTGGGAATCTCCATAACCACGTCGGAGAACATGGCGATGAAGCGGCGATAAGCGTCGTAGGCGAAGTGGGGGTTGTCCGTCAGCTTGGCCAGGCCCTTAACGGACACATCGGTCAGGCCCAGGTTCAGGATGGTGTCCATCATGCCGGGCATGGAGGCGCGGGCGCCGGAACGCACGGACACCAGGAAGGGATTTTCATCGTCGCCAAACTTTTTGCCGGCGATTTTTTCCGTTTCCGCCAGAGCGGCATAAATCTGCTCCACGATTTCATCGGCAATCACTTTACCGTCGGTGTAATAGCGGGTGCAGGCTTCCGTGGTCACGGTGAAGCCCTGGGGAACCGGCATGCCCAGGTTGGTCATTTCGGCCAGGTTGGCGCCTTTGCCGCCCAGCAGCTCGCGCATGTTTGCGTTGCCCTCTTTGAAAAGGTACACATACTTCGTCATAGAGTTGTTTTTCCTCCTCTGTTACTTGATGCGGACGAACCACCGGCGGAACCCATCCCCAATGCTCATCCTTTCTCTAACCCATTTATTATACTGCATTTTTGCAAAATTTCAATACGCAACTTGTCGCCTTTGCCGCAAATTAGCACAATTATTCCGTTTTTCTGTCGAAAGGCCAGGTGGATAAGCATATTTTCACGCTTTTCAAACCGGAAAAACCATGGTAAAATGCACAAAAGAACGGATTCAGGGAGGCGCGGGGCATGATTGATTTTGTGTTTCAAAACCCCACCAAGATTCTTTTCGGACGCAGCGCGCTGAGCCATTTGGGAGAGGAAACGCTGCGCTATGGCCGGCGTGTGCTGATGGTATACGGGGGCGGCAGCATCAAGCGTACAGGATTGTACGACCGGATTCTGGCCATCCTGAAAACCCAAAACGCGCAGGTGTGGGAACTGGGCGGCGTGAAGCCCAATCCCAGACTGGACTTGGTAAGGCAGGGGATTGAGCTGTGCCGCCGGGAAAAAATCGAATGGGTGCTGGCCGTGGGCGGCGGCAGCGCCATCGATACGGCGAAGGCCGTTGTGAACGGCGCGTGCTATGAGGGCGACGTATGGGACCTGTTTACCGGCAGGGGCGAGAATGACGAGGCGCTGCCCCTGGGCGTAGTGCTCACCATTCCCGCGGCGGGAAGCGAGATGAGCGCTTCCTGCGTCATTACCCGGGAGGAGGACCGGTGCAAGGTGGGGCGGAACACGCCGCTGAACTTTCCCAGGTTTTCCATTCTGAATCCGGAATACGCTTTCACCTTGCCGCCCTATCAGGCGGCCTGCGGCGTGGTGGATATCATGGCGCACATGATGGAGCGCTATTTTACCCGGACCGAGCATGTGGAGCTGATAGACGGCATGACGGAAAGCGCCCTGCGCACCGTGATGTGCAACGCGCCCATTGTGCTGGCGAAGCCGAATGATTATGACGCCTGGGCGGAAATCATGTGGGCGGGCGCGTTGGCTCATAACACGCTGCTTCAAACCGGCCGTGTCACCGACTGGGCCAGTCATAAGATGGAGCATGAGCTCAGCGCTGTGTACGACATTGCTCACGGCGCGGGCCTGGCCATTCTTTTTCCTGCGTGGATGAAGTATGTGCTGCCCCGTGGCGGAGTGAAAAAACTGCGGCAGTTCGCCGTGCAGGTCATGGCGGTGCCGGAAAATCCGGGAAGCGGCGAGGAGATCGCCCAAGAAGGCATCGTCCGGTTGGAACGCTTTTATCGCAGCCTGGGCTTGGCCACCACGCTGCATGAAAACGGCATTGACGAACAAAACTTCGACCGTATGGCCAGGCACGCCGTGCAGCTGATGGGCGGCCCTCTGGGCCAGCTTGTAAAGCTGGACGTGGAGGATGTGAAAGCCATTTACCGCCTGGCGCTATAAAAAAACAAAAGCATAGAAACCGCCTCCCCGGCGCACAATCGTTTGGGGAGGCGGTTTTGTATGATTGGATTTTTGTTCAGCGCGATCGCCGGAGCGGCCATGAGCGTGCAGGGTGTTATGAATACGCGCTTGCAGGAGGATATCGGCCTGTGGGAGGCCAACGCCTATGTGCAGGGAACGGCCTTTTTCCTGTCGCTGCTGGTTATGTGGCTGTTTGGCTCGGGCAGCTGGAAAGCCATTGCCCAGGTACCCAGGGGCTATTTGCTGGGCGGCGCGCTGGGACTGGTGATTACCGTTACGGTGATGCTGTCCATCAAAGGGCTGGATGCAACGGTCGCTATTTCCACCATTTTGATTGCGCAGCTGCTGGTGGCGGCGCTGATTGACGCCTTCGGCTGGCTGGGACAGGAAAAGGTGGCCATGGGCGTAAAGCAGTACGTGGGTCTTGCGCTTATGCTGGGCGGTGTGGTGCTCTTTAAGCTGAAGTGAAGCTACGGCTCTGGTTGGGTGTTTCGGTCCAATAGCGCGGTGGTTTGATCGCTGAGCTGGTTGACGGCCTCGCTGAGGGTGTTCAGGCTGTCGTTCACCTTTTGTCCACTGGTCAGCTTGGCGTCATACTCTTCAATGATGGAATAAATGCTCTCGAATACCGATTGCTCATAGAGCCGGCCCACCTCGCCGTACATGCTTACATTCAGGTCGTTGATGACCTCGACGCCATGCACATATTGCCGTATGCGGCCAAGCATGGAGGAGGTGGAGCTGGCGCCCAGACGGCTGAGGGAGTTGACAGAGCTGACGGCGTGCTGCACTTCGCTGCGCAGCTTGGCGTTGCGCTGGTTTTCAAAATTGGCTTCGTTCAGCCCGCCGACGCCGGTAAACTTGAAAAGCAGAAAGGCTGCCAACAGTACCAGCAAAATGATCAGGATGGGTTTGTATCGGTTGGAGCGCGCAACAGAACGGTAGCTGTTGCCGCGGGTGTAACGCATCATCGCGTTTCCTCCTTTCACAATCACAGCATTGCAGATCGATTATAGCATATTTTCCCATGGTGGTAAAGCATGGCTATGGAAACGCAAAAAACGCGGCGGTTGTGGAGACAAAAGGCATATATTTCACCTAAAAACGCCCGTTTTTGGCGTAAAGTGCCGTTCGCGAGGAGAAGGTATCGTGCAGTGGTTTTTGTTGGCGCTGTGGGGCGGCGCGTTGGGGCTATGGCCTGCAACGCGGCTGAAAACGCTGCGGTGGCTGTGGGCGGCCGGACTGGTTTTTGCCATGGGCGTGCAGGAGGCGCTGCTGGTTTTGGAGGGGCTTTGGTCCCTGAGCACCGGACTGCCGCTGCACCTGTGCGGTTTTGCGGGGGTGCTCAGCTTGCCGCTGCTGTTTTGGCCAAAGAATGGGCTGTATGGCTTTATTGCCTATCTGGCGGCTCCCGCAGCCTTTGTCACTCTGTTTTTTCCAGCCGTGATGGCCTGCGCCCATCCTGTGCTCATGGCGCTGGCCTTTAATCAGCTGCATGTGCTTCTTAGCCTGACGCCGCTGCTGCTATGGCGCATGGAAAAGCCGCTGCCACAGAACCCGCGCAAGGCGTTTCTCTTTGGCAACGGCTATTTGCTGCTGGTGAGCGCCTTTAATCAGGCGTTTCAAACCAACTATCTGTTTTTGAGAACTGCTCCGGCCGGCACGCCCCTGGCCTGGCTGATGCAAAACGGCCGAGCCGTTTTCATCGCCGCGCTGGAAATAAGCTGTATGGCGCTGTTTCCCTGGCTGAAGACGCTGTATGAACGCGTGAACCGGGCTATTGCAGGAAGTAGGTGAGCATGTAGCCGGTATAGCCGTTGTACTTCACCTTGCACCATTCGGTTCCCGGGGCGAGCACGGTAACGGTGCGGCCGCTGGGCACCCGGGCCAGAACGTTGTTTTGGTTCATGCTGGCGCTGCTGCGCAGGTTGACATAAGTACCGCTGGGATGATACACCCGGCGGGTGGGGGTGCTGGGCAGACCGTGCAGCTTGATATAGCGGGTCATGACATAGCCGCTCAGCCCGGTGGTCTGGTCGGTAACGGCACACCATTCCGTGCCTTGCTGGTCCACCCAGAGGCGCGTTCCGTTGTACAGCTTATCTACTACATCAGCCCCGGTGGAGGCGTACAGCCGCAGGTTCAGCGCCTGGGTGGAGCGGGGATTGTTCACAACAGCATAGGCGGTTTCGCTGGGATGAGCGGCCTCGTCCCGGGCGGCGCACAGGCCTTCCGCCAGGTAATCGCTGCTCATAAAGCCGGCGTTGCCCTCAATGCTCACGCACCACCAGCCGTTGCCCCGGGCCAGCACGGATACATAGCTGTCGCCCGGATACTGCGCGATGACGTCGTAATTCATTCCCGGGCCGCGGCGCAGGTTCATGGCGCTGTTGTTGGGGGTTTTGATGGTGGCTACGGTGGAGCTGCCCAGGTTGCGGTAGCCCCAGTCGGCTACATATTCGCTGCGCACATAGCCGCGCTGGCCGTTAATTTCCACGTAGTACCAGCCGTTATTCAGGCTCAGCGCATGCAGGGGCACCCCGTTGTAGAAGATGCCCAGCACCTGGCTGGAATAGTTGGGCTGGCTGCGGAAATTCAAAAACGCGCCGCCGTTCTGGTTGGTCACATAGACGGTCCACACGCTATCGTCGCTGCTGGGAGCCATATGGATGTAGTTTTTGCTCATGTAGCCGGTACGACCGTCAGGCGTGCGTACATAATAAAAGTTGTTTTGACTGCCGATGATTTCTACCCAGGTGCCCCGGGTATAGCTGCCCAGCCATTGACTGGATGAGCTGCCCTGGGAGCGCAGGTTCAGGCTATCGGTGCGGTGAATCACGCCAAATTCGGCGGCCATGGCACCTCCCAGCGCCAGCAGGCACAAAAGCAGCGTAATCCAAAAGGCCAGCAGTTTTTTTGAGGGGTTCATCAGTACGGCCTCCTTCGGGGTGGGGATGCTTTGGTATACATGTAACGCCCCAGCTTATCCATTTCTTCCCGGCGTCAAAAGACAACTTTTGCCTCCTCCAGAGGCAGCCAGTTCAGCACAAAGGCAATCTGCCGATCCCAAAAATCCCAGCTGTGGCCGCCGGGCTCGGTGTGGTACTGAATGGGCAGCCGGTTTCCAAACGCTTGGACAAAGCGCTCGTTGGCCGGAAACAGGCTGTCCTCGGTGCCGCAGGAAATGTAGATTTTTGGCGACTGCTTCGGCGTTTGGGCCATTTTTTCGCCCAGGGCCATCAGGTTGCCGGGGCCGTTGAGCAGCTCTTCCGGGCTGCCGTAAATATCCCGCAGCTCGGATATGCGTTCCGAGCCATAGCGCTCAAAGCAGAGATCCATGCCCAGCGCGCCGGAAAAGCTGGCCACGGCGGCGTAGCAGTCCGGCCGGGTCAGGCCCAGCTTCAGCGCGCCATAGCCGCCCATGGACAGGCCAGCCGCAAAGCGGCCTTCCCGGTCCCGTCGTACCGGAAAACAGCACTCGATGATTTGCGGCAGCTCCTGGGCGATGAAAGTATCGTACCTGGCTCCGTGAGCCATATCCATATAGAAGGAACGATTGGCCGCCGGCATGACGATAACCACCCGCTTGTCCCGGGCGTACTGCTCTACCCGGGTTTGGCGCTGCCACATGGTGTAGTCGTCGCTCAAACCGTGCAGCAGGTAAAGCACGGGCACGGGCCGCCCGTCCTCCAGGGCCTGCCGGTCCGGCATCAGCACATTGGCCACCGTTTGAATTTCCAGAACCTCGCTGTAAAAATGAAAATCGCACCAGTACATGAAAATACCTCCTGCGTGAAACTGCTGAGGGTATTGTACCATGGCGGGACGGCCAGGTCAATTGATATTCCCTTCCCTTGACTTGGCGGGCTTTTCAGCGTATCATACATACTGCGTTTGTATGCCATTACACAAACGCAAGCAACGAAAGGAGGGAAACGGATGCGGCATGAGATAACGGCAGTGGAGCCTCATTCCGTGGCGAAACGCGCGGGACTTCAGCCCGGCGACTGGCTGCTTTCCCTCAACGGCGAAGAAATTGAGGATGAAATTGACTACCAGGCCCTGATTGCCGGCGAACAGGTGGAAGCACGCATTGAGCGCGGCGGCAGGAAAATGACCCTGCATATTCACAAGCAGGAAGGGGAGCCGCTGGGCCTGCATTTTGGCAGCACCATGGATTTGTCACCCCGTACCTGCCGCAACAACTGCATCTTCTGCTTTATTGCCCAGATGCCGCCGGGACTTCGGGAAAGCCTGTACGTGAAGGACGACGACTGGCGCTATTCCCTGATGATGGGCAACTTTTTAACCCTGACCAACATGAATGAGCACGAGTTTCAGCGGGTGCTCAAGCGCAAGCCATCGCCCCTGTATATCAGCGTGCATACCACCAATCCGGAGCTGCGCTGCCGCATGCTTCATAACCGTTTTGCCGGCGATATTCTGGATAAGTTGAAGCGCTTTCAGGAGGCCGGTATCCATTTTCACTGCCAGATTGTGGTGTGCCCCGGTTATAACGACGGTCAGGAGCTGATGAAAACCCTGCGGGATTTGCGCACGCTGGTTCCGGCCGCCCTGACGGTGGCCATGGTGCCTGTGGGGCTGACCAAGTTCCGCGAAAAGCTGACGCCGCTCAAGCCCTTTACCCGGGAGCAGGCCGCGGAGCTGCTGGACATGATTGCGCCCTTTCAGGAGGAGTGCCGCAAAACCATGGGCAGCACCTTCGCCTTCCCCAGCGACGAGTTTTTCTGCCTGTCCGGCCGACCCATTCCCCCGGAAAGCTGGTATGAGGATTTTCCCCAGATTGAAAACGGGGTGGGTCTGCTCAGACGGCTGGAAAGCGAAATGGAAGAAGCGGACGATTTTGAACGCCGGTACGGCCAAATGGAGCCTGTGGAGCCGAAAACCTACCTGCTGCCCTGCGGCGTGAGCGCCGCGCCCCACTTGAAGCGCGTGACAGAGCGCTTTGCCCCCAGGGGCGTTCAGGTGCGGGTGTTGCCGGTGAAAAACCGCTTTTTCGGCGAAACCATCACCGTAACCGGGCTGCTGGTGGGCCGCGACGTGCTGGAGGCCCTAACGCCCCAGGTTGTGGAGGGAGTGGACGAAATTCTGCTTTGCTCCGTAATGCTGCGGGCGGAGCGCGACCTGTTTCTGGACGACATGCACATTGATACCTTCCGCCGGCGCGCGCCGCTGCCCGTGCACCTTACGGACAACGACGGCCAGTCCTTCTACGACGCGCTGCGCGGACGTTTTACCGACGAATAAGGAGGCGCCTATGGCAAAACCGCTTGTGGCCATTGTTGGCCGGCCCAATGTGGGCAAATCGACTTTCTTTAACAAAATCGCCGGTCGGCGCATTTCCATTGTGGAGGATGTGCCCGGCGTGACCCGCGACCGCATCTACGCCGATGTGGAATGGATGGGCCGCCGCTTCAGCATGGTGGATACCGGCGGCTTGGACATGCGCAGCGAGGATGTGCTGTTGTCCCAGATGCGCCGCCAGGCGGAAATCGCCATGGATACAGCGGATGTGATCTGCTTTTTCTGCGACGGCCGCACCGGTCTGACCCATGAGGATGAGGAAGTGGCCAACTACCTGCGGCGCACCCGCAAGCCCATCATCCTGGTGGTGAACAAAATGGACTATCAGGGCCTGGAAGGCCAGCTGTATGAATACTACAGTCTGGGCCTTGGCGACCCGTTGCCCATTTCCAGCACCAACATGCTGGGCCTGGGCGACTTGCTGGAGGAAATAGTAAAGCATTTGCCTCCCGCCGATGCCGATGAATTGCAGGAAGAAGATCATGTTATTCAACTGGCGCTGGTGGGCCGGCCCAACGTGGGCAAGAGCAGCCTGTGCAACAAGCTGCTGGGTCAGGAGCGCACCATGGTGAGCAACATTCCCGGCACCACCCGCGACGCCATCGATACCCTGTTTACCGACGGCGACGGCGTGCGCTTCAACATCATCGATACCGCCGGCATGCGTAAGAAAAAGGCCGTTGAGGACGAAAGCCTGGAGCGCTACAGCGTGCTGCGCTCCATTGCCGCCATTGACCGCTGCGACGTGGCTCTGCTGCTCATTGACGCGCAGACCGGCGTGACCGAGCAGGACACCAAAATTGCCGGACTGATTTTGAACAGCGGCAAGGCCGTCATTGTGGTGGTGAACAAGTGGGACGCGGTTGAGAAAGACACCCATACCATGGAAACCTTCCGCAAAAAAATCATCAGCGATTTGAAATTTATGAGCTATGCGCCGGTGCTGTTCCTTTCTGCGCTGACGGGCCAGCGGGTGAATACCGTGCTTTCCGCCGTAAAGGAGGCTTACGGGCAATACTGCAAGCGCGTGCCCACCGGCGTGATCAATGAGGCGCTGGCCGATGCGCAGGCCAGCTTGCAGCCGCCCATTTCCGGCGGCCGCCGCCTGAAGATCTATTACGGCACTCAGCAGGGCGTGTGCCCGCCCACCTTCGTGCTGTTTATCAACGCTGAGGAGCTGATGCACTTTGCCTATGAGCGTTATCTGGAAAACCACTTCCGAAAAAGCTTTGGTTTCCAGGGAACGCCCATTCGCTTCATCCTGCGGGAAAAAAACAAAGACAAAGAGTAGCCGAAACGGGCCGGTTTTCTGCCGTTGGCAGAGGACCGGCCCGCTTGCGAAAAAGGGAGAGGGCATGCTATACTGAATGAAACACTTTTCGTAGCTGCAAAAGGAGGAACGTTCATGGAGCGTCTCGTGGAGTCCTACATTCTGCTGTTTTTTATCAGCGCCGTGCTGGGATGGATGATGGAAGTTACCTGTAAGCTGATTCAGTTTCATCGCTTTATCAACCGGGGATTTTTGATTGGCCCGTATTGCCCCATTTATGGGTTTGGCGCAGTGCTGGTAACCGCGCTGCTGTCCCGGTACGCCCAGTCGCCGGTATTGGTGTTTGTAATGGCCATGGTGGTGTGCGGCACGCTGGAATACCTGACCAGCTATTTCATGGAAAAGCTGTTCCATGCCCGCTGGTGGGACTATAGCCATAAGCGCTTTAACCTGAACGGACGTGTGTGCGCTGATACGCTCATTCCCTTCGGCCTGTTGGGCCTGGTGATGATTTATGTGGTGAAGCCTTTCCTGTTCGGCTTGTTCGGCCGCCTGCCGGATGCGTGGCTGAACGGGCTGAGCATCGGCCTGTGCGTGCTGCTTCTCACCGATACGGTGATATCGGCCACGGTGCTGGGCAAAATTCGCCACACGGCTACCCTGTCCCAGGGCGACGACACGGAAACCATCACCCATGCCGTGCGGCAGCGCCTGGCGCAGGACAGCGCATTGGTACGCCGCGCCCTGCGCGCCTTTCCGTATGCCAAAATCTATAACACGCCGGTTGCCAGGCATATTCAGCAGGCCGGCGTTCAGCTGCGGCAGAACCTGAAGCAGAAAAAGGCCGCGCTGCGTGAGGAAATGGAACGGATGGAGCAAGAGTGGAAAGCTCGCCGCAAGTAACCACGTGTTGGAGGAAAAAATGAAAAAGCAAGTTCTTCGCCGCTGGGCCTGGCTGGGCGCGGCACTGATGACCGGCGCGATGTATGCGCTGATTGGCTTAGCGCTGGAAATGCGCTACGCCATGAACGACGATACCTTTATGCTGCGCACCTTTATGGGTTATGAGGGCAGTATTCCTTCCTTTCATTTGCTGCTGCACGGCTTGCTTTGCTGGCCGCTGAAGCTGCTGGGGGAAAGCTATCCGGGCGTGGCCTGGTTTTCCATTTTCCAAATTGCCTTTCTGGCCTTTGCCTGTGTGCTTACGGTGAAAAGCCTGATTCAGTGCTTTGTTAACCGAGGCCGTTCCTTCTGGCTGGGCGTGGCCTTTGGCGCGGTGTTTCTGGCGGCCTTTTATCTGGAAATATGCACTCAGGTTACCTTTACCTGCACGGCGGCGGCGCTGGGGGCGGCGGCAGTGCTCCAGCTGATGTCGATTGACTGGGAGGACGCTCGCCCCGCTCAGGTTTTGGGAGGGATTCTGCTGGCCCTTGTGCCGGCAGTGCTGGCCTATGCGCTGCGGCAGGAGGCAATTTTTCCTGTGCTGGGCTTTTGTGCTCTGGCGCTGGGCTATGGACTGGTGTGCAGGCGGCCGTCCCGGGGCGCGTTGCGCGCGGCGGCTGCGGGCGTGCTGACGGTGGCGGTGGTTCTGGGCGGCCTGGCGCTTTGGCGCAGTGCGGAAGAAAAAGCCAATGCGGAATTTGTGCGGTGGAGCCGGGCGCGGTCCGATTTGATTGATTATTATGCGCTGAATGACCTTTCTCCCGAAATACTGGAGCAGGCTGGATGGGATGAAAACACGGTGAAAATGGCCAAGCGTTTTTGCTTTCTGAACCCCGCCATGACCACGGAAAGCATGGAAACGCTGCTGGCCTACGAGCAGGCCCAGCCTCGGGAAAACCGCGTGGAGACGGGCGCGGCGCTGGCGGCAAGCACGCTGCTGGGTAATGAGCGTTTCCGGCTCACGGTGGAGGTGGCTGCCTGGGTGCTGTTGGGCTGCATGGCGGCGCTGGCGCTTGGAGGCGGCTCTCGCCGCGGGTGGCAGTGGACTGCTCTGGCGCTAAATATAGGGTTGTTTGCGGCCTGCCTGCTCTATTTGGGAGTTCGGGGCCGTTTGCCTCTCCGGGCTGTGCGCATGGCGATGCTGCCACTGACGGCCGCGCTGTTTGGCATGCTGCCGAACCTGCTGCCGCCAAAGAGAACAGGCCGCGTCGTGGGTCTGTGCTGCCTTGCGCTGTGCGTGGCGTGGACCGGCTGGTATACCGTGCAGACGGCGCCGGGCTTACTGCCGGATGAGAACTATGAAATGGAAGTGGGCAACCCGGCGGCTACGCTGGATGAATATGCCCTGTCGGAGCCGGAGATGCTGTTCATTTATGACGACAGCCTGATTAGCGACGCACGCATGTTTCCGGACGTGAGCGAGGGGATTCCTACCAATGTAGCGTTCTGGGGCGGCTGGGGCTTCCGTTCGGAAAGCAGCTACCGGCAGTTTGCCGCCTATGAGATTGACTTGGATGAGATGGACGCGGAGATGTGGCTGCGGGAGGATATTTGTTTGGCCAGCGCCGTGCTGGATCCGCCGCCCCGCCTGATGCTCAGCTACTTGCAGGAACAGGTGGATTCCGAGGTGGATTATAACCTGTACGGCGAAGACGGCGGCGTGTATTTCTTCCAGTTCTATTAGCGCCAAGCAACGCAGAGCGTTAAGGCGCCGCCGCACAATTCGGCGGCACGTGGGGCGATGCCCTTTCCGCCATCTGCGGCATGCAAATTTCTTGATTTACCTCCAGTAAACCTTTGAAATTTGCAGCGGTGTTGCCTTAAAAAACAGGGGTGCAGGAGGCAGAGCGCGGTAGAATCGTCGGGAGGACAGCGGTCGAAGTCCTCTTTCGTTTCGCCCGCTTCCCTCCGGCCTCTGCCAGGGTTTGATAGGCGGAACCCCTAAGCCTTGACCTATTCCCCTCGAACCGGCGCAGCGGTGCTCGCGGGCGCGGACTCCCTATCGGGTTTTCCACAGGCTGAACCGCTCCCTGCTTTCAAGTTCTTGAGTACTTTTTTTCAAGTTCTTCAAAACAGGGGTTGACAGGGGAGAAAAGCTGTGCTAATATACATGACGTGGTTTGAACAACCTCGGCCGTGTCAAGGGGTCTGATAGCCGATTGGGCGGTGACACCCCGGGTGTGACCCATTAGCTCAGTTGGCAGAGCACTTGACTTTTAATCAAGGTGTCCGGAGTTCGA
>CAKTUS010000072.1 GCA_934621485.1 uncultured Clostridia bacterium | reverse complement strand
GAATTCCTTGCCACAGTCGCGGCATACCAAAGTCTTGTCTTCAAACATGGTTGGTTTCCTCCATTTTCTTTGTTGGTGCGTTTCCCATTTGCTTTCCGTTACTTGGTTGTAGGTTTCCATGCTTCCAGCAAAGAAGGGGTAGGAACCTGAAACCACATTACCTGAGCCGGGGCAACGGCTGTATTATAGCATGAACGGCTGCATTTGCAAAGCGTTTTGCAAAAAATTCTTGAATATCTACAAAAGAAAGGAATTATTTCACATCTTTGATGAGCCTGCGCACGTCGTCCAGCAGGCTGGCCATGCTGGGGGACTGGCGAATGGACTCCTCCACCTTGTCGATGGAGGACATTACGGTGGTGTAATGGCGGCCTCCAAAAGCGTCGCCGATTTTTTTCAGACTCAGGCCCATCATTTCCCGAGTCAGGTACATGGCGATTTGCCGGGGAACGGTTACCTCGTGGTTGCGCTTGGAGCTGCGGATATCGTCCACCGTAATGCCGTAATAGTCCGCCACAGCTTCCTGGATGCTGTCGGCGGTAATCAGGTGGGTGGCTTTGTGCTTAAACAGTTCCCGCAGCGCTTCCCGGGCCAGCTGCATGTCGATGGGGCGGCGGGTCAGGCTGGAGTAGGCGGTCAGGCGGGTGAGGCTGCCCTCCAGCTCACGGATGTTGGTATCGATTTTTTCGGCGATGAGCACCAGAATATCATCGCTGATGACCAGTTTTTCATATTCGGCTTTTTTGCGCAGAATAGCCAGACGGGTTTCAAAGTCGGGCCGCTGAATATCGGCCACCAGCCCGCCTTCAAAGCGGCTGCACAGGCGCTCCTCCAGCTTTTGAATTTCCTTGGGAGGCTTATCGGAGGTCATCACAATCTGCTTGTTGGCGTCGCGCAGGTGGTTAAAGGTGTGGAAAAACTCCTCCTCGGTGCCCTTTTTGCCTGCAATAAACTGAATATCGTCCACCAGCAGGATATCGGCGTTGCGGAAACGGTCGCGGAACTGCTGATTCTGGTTGGACTGCATGGCGCTGACCAGCTGGTTGGTGAAGTCCTCGCTGGTAATATACAGGATTTTCTTTTCCGGGTACATGTCGTGAGCATAGTGGCCGATGGCGTGCATCAGGTGGGTTTTGCCCAGGCCCACGCCGCCGTAGATGAACAGCGGGTTGTACGCTTCGGCGGGCATTTCGGCTACGGCAAGCGAGACGGCATGGGCAAAACGGTTGGACGAGCCTACTACAAAGGTATCAAAGGTATATTTGGGGTTGAGCATGGCCAAAGCGTTGCCGCTTTTTTGGGATTGCAGCTCGTTCAGCCGGTTTTTCAAATCGTCGCCGCAGAGAATTTCCACCCGCAGGGCCTGGCCCGCCGCCCGGTTGACCGCGCTTTGAATTTGGTCCATGTAACGGCGGATGCCCACATCCAGCATGGCCGGGGCGGTGCATTCCAAAAGCAGTACGTCTTCGGCCTGCGCATAGGGCTTCAGGGGGGTGGCAATCCAGGTGTCATAGCTGACGCGTACCATCTCCTGTTTGAGCAGTTTGCAGGCGTTTCCCCATAATTCCTCTGCGTTCATCACGTACATTCAACCTTCCATTTGTGTATATTATACAACGCCGCCCGCAAAACGTTTTCCACATCAAAAGCGTCTCCAGACGAAAATGATGTGGAAAAGCCCTTGTGGAAAACAGGTGCACTTTTCCGCATCGTGTTCCCTATCATAACAGATACAAAGGGGTTTGGCAAGTACCCGAAAAACGTTCCCTTTTGCATACGGAAGGACAATGTTGAAAACCGCTGGTCTACCCATGGTGTAGTACGCACGGCTCCCCCACAAAAAATAGCGTTTGACAATTCGAGATTGCATAAATACAAATGGAGCTATCGATAAATATTCATTTTAACCTGAAAAGATTTCCTTTTGCCGCCTTTTCTGAGGAAAACGCAACAGGAAAAAGGGGGGAATGTGTAGAACTATAAAAAATAAGGATTCGTTTGGCAAAAGGGAGGGGCGAGACGGTGGCGATTCCTGTATCGGTACAGGACGTGGAGCGCGTGCTGCGGCCATGGTTCGGCACGCTTTTTTTAAGCTCCAATGCCCTTTCCCAGATGGTTAGCCAGCGGCTGAGCGCCTATGCGCCCTACCGGCAAACCCTGCTGGATTTGCGAAACGAGCTGGAAACCTTTTTGCTGACCCAGCTGAACCGGTTGACCAACGGCTCCATGACGGTGATTACCGATAACTATCACAGCCGCCGCCTTGGCATGGAGCAGATTGCCGCCGTCACCGACGACCTGATGGGCGTGATTTTCGACAAGCTAACTCCTTTCTCCGCCAATTTTGTCAAGCTGAGCGACTACAGCCTGAATGTGTACAGCCTGAACGCCCTTCGAGTGTTGTATCAGAAATACGCTTCATTTTTCACCCAGGAGGAGTTTGACTTTCTCAAGCACATGATTCGCACCATTTACCCTCCCCAGTGCTATGCCTCGTGGCTGAAGGAATAGACCGAAAGGAGAGCTTGCTTATGGAAATGACCGGCGGTTTGTTTTTTGGATCCCTGCTGGGCTACGCCCTGCTGCTGATGGCGGCCTTGCCCGGCCTGAAGGCCGGCAAGGCGGTTTTGAGCGCAGCCTGCGCCATGCTGTTTGTAGCGTACTATGGCGTGATTGTGTGCGGGGTGATGGTTCCCGTTGCTTATGGGTTGATGTATGGCGGCCTGGCGGCGCTGGCGGTTTGCATCGTGCTGGCGGCCCTGAACCGGCGCCGGCTTCGGCAGCGGCTGCTGTCGCCGGTGTTTTGGCTGTTCGCGGCGGGCTGCGTGCTGGCGGTTGCGCTGTGCCGGGGCACGATTCTCAGCAGCCACGACGATTTCTCCTACTGGGCCCGCGCAGTGAAAGAGCTGTATACCTTCGATACCTTCTATATTCATGAAAACAGCACCATGTTCCACACGGACTATTTTCCCATGCTGGCCGCGCTGCAATACAGCGTGGTGCGGGTGTTTGGCTGGCAGGAGGCTTTTTTGGGCTATGTACCCTTCGCCCTGGTGGCCGCTTCCATGGCGGCTGTCAGCGAGTGTGTGGAGCGCAGGTGGCTGAAGGCGGCTCTGTTTGTGCTGCTGATGTACGGCTTTGGCGTGTTTGGCTTTACGCCCTATTTGCTGCGCTCGGACGGAGCCATGCTGAGCGTGTTTACGGCCGGTCTGCTGTGCCTGTTGTTTCGCCGGGATCATTCTCCGGCTGAGCTGTGGCCTGTGGCGGCGTCTGCGGCGGTATTAACGGGCTTCAAAATCTATTCCGGGCTGATGTTTGCCGTGGTGCTGGCCCTGGCGTTGCTGGTGGAATGGCTGCAGGCGGACAAGGCGCTGCGCCGTCCGCTGAGGCGAGCCTTTCTGCTGAGCGCGGCGCTGATTGTGCTGTTGCAGCTGTCCTGGTCGGTGGTTTATCATTTGGCCGGCACCCCGGACGCGGGCCTGGCTGTGCTGCTCAGCGGCAATCCACGGTCCGGCCAGCTGCTTCACTCCTTCACCCCGGAAAAACTGCAACTGTTCCGGCAGTTGGCGACGGATACCTTTGCGGCCTATGGCGGCAGCACCTTGCCCTGGGGCTGGCTCCTGCTGCTGCTTCCATTGGCGCTGTGCCTGTGGCTGCTGCCGGAAAAGCGCCGGGCGGTGCTGCGGCTGCTGCTGTGGCTTGTCGTTATGACGGTGATTTACTGGGTGGGCCTGTTCGGCAGCTATCTGGTTCAGGCGGAAACCGCGCCATCCGCAGTGGTATACCTGAGCACGGTAGCTACGCCCTGCGTGCTGTGCGGCCTGTTCCTGGCCGCGCTGCTCTGGGATCAGATGGAATCCATCGCCTGCGGCGGGCTGCTGTGCGCCATGCTGGCGGGCCTGATGCTGCTGCTTCCGCCGGCGCAGTGGCTATCTGCCTATCGCTATTCCGGCTATGTGAGCTCCGCCGTTCAGATGGCGCGGGCCTTCTGGGAGGACGAGGTAGCGGAGCAGCGCCTGCCGGAGGACAAGGGGAAAAAAGCGATGCTGGTGGACTGTTCCTGGGAAGGAGCGAACATTCGCAGCTCCAGCAAAATTACCCATGTGTACGCCTACTATGGGTTGCCACTGCGGGTAACGGTGCTGCAGCTGCCCTATGGGGAATATGATGTTTTGGAAACCATGGAAAGCTGGGATTTGCAGGGTGATTTGCTCTCTCATGGCTATCAGGTGGTGGCCTTTCGGGTGGAGGACGAGCTGTACTGGGAGGAGCTTTGCAGCCTGCTGAATCTGGATACGGAGATGCCTTCAACCGGTCTGTACGATGTGACCCTGGATGAGGACGGCCTGCCGGTGCTGACCAGCCGCGAATGGGAAGAAGAGGAGTAAAAGCCTTTTCAGTCGCGAACGAATCCTTTCATCCAAGCGAAAAGCCCTGCCTGAACGGATGTGGGTTTGCTTACGGCTTGGCCGGTAACGCCGGGAGAGGGCATGGCCCGGCGTTACCGGAGCGCTTCTTCAACCCATCGGCGCTTGTGGAGCGTAAACATGGTATCGTTTTTTTGAAAGAGAAGGTGGCAAAATGGACACAGGGATGCCTTTTCTGCATCCGATGGGGCCGGACGCGCTGCGGCGCAAATCCGGATGCGAGGAAACGTCAAAGCAGCCGCAGGAGAACCCCGCTGCCATGGAGGAACCCATGCCACAGGAGCCATCTTTTGCCTGGGCGCCCCAGGAACGAACGGATCCTGCCTATCTGGCTTCCCTTCACGAGGAGGACGATTGGCCCGAGGAGGGCGAGGACGCCATGCCTACCGACAGGATGCCTCTGCCGGTTTGCGTGCCTACGCTACCGCCCCTGTATGAAAAAAAGCGGAAGAGCCGAGCCTGGCTGGCGGTGCTGGCGGCAGCGCCCGCAGGCTTTGTCATCGGCTATGGGGCCTATTGGCTCAGCAACCATCTGCCGCGGCTGTAAACGGGCGCATCCTGTCGTTTGCAAAGCCGGCTGGCGGTTTCCTTTTGGCGCCAGCGTTTTTCCCCGGGCCGAAAAAGAAAGCCTTGCGCCCAAACGGGCATCATAGTATAATGAACTCGACCTTTTCCCTGTGTGAAAACCTGAAAGGAAGGAACGAAAACATGAAAAAAATCTTGGCCTTTGCGCTATGCCTGACCCTGCTTTTTTCCCTGAGCGCCTGCGCGGCTGCCGAGGAAAAAATGGATTTGAAAGTGGCCCTGTGCGTGGCGGAAACCCTGGGCGATTTGGGCTTCTATGACGGCATTGCCGACGGCGTTGCCCGGCTGGCCACCGACTACGGCATTGAAACCTCTACGGTGGAGTGCAAAAGCGACGCCAGCATGTACCAGGTAGCCCTGGTGGAAGCCGCTGAAAACAGCGATATCGTGGTGGCTGCCGGTTGGCAGTTCTGGGACGGCCTGACCGAAGTGGCCCCCGCCATGGAAGACACCAAGTTTATTTTTGTGGATAACGGCCTGGACGGCGTGGGCGACAACCTGCTGTCCATTGTATATGCGGAAAACGAAGGCAGCTTTCTGGCCGGCTACGTGGCCATGAAGGTGTCTGCCAACGCCTGTGTGGGCGTGGTGGCCGCCGAGGACAGCGAAACCATCAATAACTTTGTGGTGGGCTATCGCCAGGGCGCGCTGTATGCCAACCCCGAAGGCAAGGTGCTGGATCCCGTGTACACCGACGGCGACTACGATTCTCCCGACAAGGGCAAGGAAGCTGCGCTGAGCCTGTTTGGCCAGGGCGCGGATGTCGTGTACCAGGTGGCTGGCAAAACCGGCCTGGGCGTGTTTGAAGCGGCCAAGGAGCAGGGAAAATACGCCATCGGCGTGGACAGCGACCAGAAGTATATCGCGCCCGAAACCATCATTTGCTCCATGATCAAGGATGCCGGCGGCAGCGTGTATGAAGCGATTGCCAACTACATTGAGGACGGCGCCTTTGACGGCGGCGCCATTTGGGAAGCCGATATGGCCAGCGGCTATGTGCAGCTGGGCTTTGGCGACGACAGCATGCCGCAGCAGGTTTCCAACGAGCTGAAGGATGAAGTGCAGGCGCTGGCCGAGCAGATCATCGACGGCGAAATTGTGGTGGAAAGCACTCGAAACTAAGGGTACGGCCCGTGCGCCGGCTTCGCTTCTGCCGCAGACGGCTCGTGCAAAGGGCTGCGCATCCGTCCGATGCGCAGCCCTTTTCTTATTCTTTCAAAGGAGTTTGTCATGCAATCATCCGCCAATGAAATCGTGCGCTTTTCGCATGTCACCAAGCAGTTTCCCGGCACGCTGGCCAACGACGACGTGTCGCTGAGCATTCTGCGGGGCGAGGTGTTCGCTCTGGTGGGGGAAAACGGCGCAGGAAAAAGCACGCTGATGAACCAGCTGTATGGCCTGCAGCAGCCCACGCTGGGCGACATTTTCATCAAGGGGCAAAAAACCACGGCGCAGCACAGCCCGGAAGCCGCCATGGCCATGGGCGTGAGCATGGTGCATCAGCACTTTAAGCTGGTGCCCGGCTTTACCGTGGCGCAAAACGTGCTGCTGGGCCATGAGCCGCGCCGCGGCCTGTTTTACGACCAGCAGGCCGCCATTGAAACCGTGCGCCGCCTGTCTCAGGAATATGGCCTGAAGGTGGAACCCACCGATACGGTACGGGATTTGAGCGTGGGCTTGCAGCAGCGGGTGGAGATTCTCAAAGCGCTGCGCACCGGCGCGGATGTGCTCATTCTGGATGAGCCCACCGCTGTGCTCACCCCGCAGGAAACCGAGGAACTGTTCCAGGTCATCCATCGCATTGTAGACGAGCGGGACATGACCGTTATTCTCATTACGCATAAGCTGCCGGAGGTGATGCGCATTTCCGACCGTGTGGGCGTGATGAGGGCAGGACGGCTGGAAAAGGTGCTGCTGACCCGGGACACCAGCGAGCGGGAGATCGCCTCGCTGATGGTAGGCCGGGATGTGATTTTTGACGACCTGCGTACCGAGCAGGCCGCCGGGCAGGAGCAGCTGGTCGTTTCCGGCCTGACGGCCCTGAATGACCGCAATCTGCCGGCCCTGAACGGCGTCAACCTGACCGTGCGCGCCGGAGAAATCGTGGGTGTTTGCGGCGTGGAGGGCAACGGCCAAACCGAGTTGGCCGAGTGTATCGCCGGCATGCGCTCCGCTGCCGGCGGCAGCGTGCGGCTGTGCGGCAAGGAGGTGCTGGGGCAAACGCCCCGGGTCATTCGTCAGCAGGGGCTGAGCTATATCCCGGAGGACCGCATGAGCATGGGCATGGACGCCAAGGCCAGTGTGGCGGAAAACCTGCTGGTGGGCAGCCAGCGTAAGCCCGCCTTCAGCAGCTTTTTCGGCCTGCATCTGCGCCGCAGGCAAATGCGCCGCCATGCGCAGGAAATGCAGCGGCAATTTGACATTCGCCTGTCTGATGTAGGCGAGCCCGCAGGCGATTTGTCCGGCGGAAACATGCAAAAAGTCGTTGTCGCCCGGGAATTTACCTTCGGTACGCCCGTGCTGCTGGTGTGCCAGCCTACTCGCGGCGTAGATATCGGCGCTACGGAGTTCATTCATGAGCGCATCATCGAAAAACGCAACCAGGGCTGCGCGGTGCTGCTCATCAGCGCCGATCTGGACGAGCTGTTCCGCCTCAGCGACCGGCTGGTAACCCTGTTTGAAGGCCGCATCACCGGCCAGTTTGAGGCGGGCAGCATTTCCAAAGAAGAAATCGGCTACTGCATGACCGGCGGCACGGCAAAGGAGGCGGCCCAGTGAAAAGCTTTGTTCAGTCCATTCGGGCGCTTTTGCGCCTGAAGCCCGCCCAGAAGCTGACGCGGGACTATCTGGTGTCGCTGGTGATTGCGGTAACCCTGGCCCTGCTGGCGGGGGCCGGCATTATGGCCTTGTGCGGCCACCATCCGCTGGATTGCTACGGCGCGCTGCTAAACGGCGCGTTGGGCAAGCCCCGGGCTGTGGGAAATACCCTGGCCAAAACCGTTACCCTGTGCCTGACCGGCCTGGCCATGAGCCTGGCGGCCAAGGCGGGCGTATTTAACGTAGGCGGCGAAGGGCAGCTCTATTTGGGGGCTATGGCCGCCGCCGTGGTGGGAGCCCAGGTGAAGGGCGCGCCTGCCTGGCTGGTAACGGTACTGGCGCTGCTGGCGGCCATGGCGGCGGGCGGCCTGTTTGCCCTGCTGCCCGGCGTGCTGAAGGTGAAGTGGAAGGTGGACGAGGTCATTACCACCATTATGCTTAACTCTGTGGCCATTTACTTCTGTTCCTATCTGGCCAATGGGCCGCTGAAAACCACGGAGCGGGGCATTGCCAGCGGCACGGACAGCATCATGAAGGGCGCGGCCTTCTCTCCGCTCATCAAGCTGAGTAACCTGACCAGCGGCGTTTTTTACGCCGCTGTGGCGGCGCTGCTGGTGTGGTATCTCATGAGCCGTTCCACCATTGGCTTTGAAATGAAACTGACCGGCGAAAACGACCGCTTTGCCAAATACGGCGGCATTTCCACCGGCAAACTGATGCTTTGGAGCATGGTGTTTTCCGGGGCGCTGTGCGGCATGGTGGGCATGCTGGAGGTATTCGGCCTGCACAAACGATTCCTGACCACCGTATCCAACGAGTTTTACTACGACGGTATGCTGGTGGCCATGATTATGCGCTATAATCCCTTCGGCGTCATTGTGATGAGCTTTCTGTTTGCCATTCTTAGCATCGGCGGCAAAAGCATGGAGCTGTCGGCGGGGGTTTCCAGCGAGCTGATTTTGATTGTGCAGTCCATCATCATTTTCTTCATGGCCGCCGAGGGCGGTATTCGCAAAAGCTTTAGCAACCGGGCGGCCCTGCGGCGCGCCCGCCGGAAGGAGGCGGCCTGACGTGGGAGAAATTTTTAACGTGCTGCTTTTGCAAAACACCCTGCGCACGGCTACGCCCGTGGTGCTGGCGGCCCTGGGCTGCCTGATGACCCAGCATGTGAACATTACCAACATTGGTATCGACGGCATGATGCTGATCGGCGCGTTCTTTGCCGTGCTGGGCAGCTACTTTTGCCAAAGCTGGCTGGCGGGCGTATTGCTGGCGCTGGCTGTGGGTATGGTCCTGGGGCTTTTCTACTATCTGTTTGTGATCAAGTTTCATTCTGACGAGTTCATTATTGGCGTGGCGCTGAACATTTTTGCCGGGGGACTGACGGTATTTCTGCTGCGCACCATTTTCAAAGTGAAGGGCTCCTTCACCGGCCCGGGCATTGTGCCCCTGCCCACGGTGCATATTCCCGGCGTTTCGTCCATTCCCGTGCTGGGGCCGCTGCTCAGCGGGAATACGCTGCTGGTGTACGTGAGCTGGCTGCTGGTGCCAATTTGCTGGGCGTTCATCTACAAAACGCCGCTGGGCTTTCATTTGCGGGCCAGCGGCGAATATCCGGATGCGCTGACCGCCTGTGGCAAAAGCCCGGAGCGCATGAAGTGTCTGGCCAGCGTGCTGTGCGGCATGCTCAGCTGCCTGGCGGGCGCGCATCTGTCTCTTGGCTATCTGACCATGTTTACGGAAAACATGAGCGCCTCCCGCGGCTATGTAGCCTTTGCCTGCGTCATTTTCGGCCAGGGTAATCCGCCCCGGGTATTCCTGGCGGCGCTGCTGTTTGGGTTCATTGACGCGCTGGGGCTGCGGCTGCAAAAGTACATGCCCAGCGATATCACGGCCATGGCCCCCTATGTGGTTACGGTGGTGATGATGGTGGTTGTGGTGCTGCGCCGCACGGCCCGCCGGAAATCGGCTCATGCGTCATAACCCGTTATGCCATCTGCTTCAATGAACACATGGGCAAAACGCGCAGCGGAGCGAGATTTTTCTCTTCCACCCCAATGCGGCAGAGAATGTTGGCCTTTGACGAAAGGTTATCAAACAGACCCACCAACCGGGGCGTCAGACCGGAAAAAATTTCTATAGGAGAGTGCGCGCCCGCAAACACGCTGCATTGTTTCGCGGGAAAAGCCTGATGCTGCGGCATTTTCCCTGTGAACAAACGTAGCCGTGTACACGGACGCGCGCTCTCGTAGAGGGTTTTTCGACAGTCTGGGCCTTGCTGGGCAAGGCTTTTCTTACGCGCCTCGGTCGCGCCCGGCGAACCGCAGACGAGTAGGCAAAGCGCGTCTCTCAGCAGAAAAGATCGCCGTCAAAATGTTGAAAGAGTCGGGCCGCTTTCCCACAGAGCCATGCAGGGCAGGGCTGGAAAAAGCGCCGGGCTGCTTGTATTATTTCCGATACAGGTATCCTGAAAGGGATTGTCCATACAGGTCCGATGTGGTCTCCAGCTTTTCAAAACGCTGCCCGTCATAGCCATCCATCAGGCCCTGCTCGGCCCGGTAGGTTTTGCCGGTTTGAGTGTCCACAAAGCGGTCATAGCCCAGGGTGGCGTCGCTTTGAGCCTGCATGATGCGGTCATAGCTGGCGGAACGGGCGCTCCAGCTGGACAGAACCATGCCGGAAATCTGGTTCCAGGTGGAAGAAATCATGGCGCTGTCTTGAAAAACCTGTTGCCAATTTGCCTGCCGGGCCTGCCAAAAAGCATCGGAAAACCGCAGCGAGTCCGCGCAGCTTTCCAGCACCGGCAGCCATTCCGGCAGTTCGCCCGGAGCGGCGGTCAGCGCCATTACGCCCTCTCCCAGGGTCATGGACAGGTCGATGCCGATGTGATAATTCAGAGCGTAAACCTTCGCGGTATATACGCCTTCAGTTTCCACGCCCTGAAGCGTGGCAGTGGCGTGCAGCAAATCGCCGCCGCCCACATTGCCCAGGTTTTCAATCAGGGTGAAGGAGCCGCCCAAGCTGCCGTACCACCCTTCAAAATACCCCTGAGTGGTAGGAGTGGGCATAACATACAGCTGGCTGCCCATCAGGTTGTAGTTTTGGGCCAGAGCCGCGCTTTCGGCGGAATGAAAGCCAACGCCGCACAGTTGAATGAACAATTCCCGCTGAGGATGGGCCGGGTCGTACAGGTCGATGATATAGCTGATATAATCGCCGCCGGTGCTCACCTGCCAGCCATTGGGAATTTGCATGGTGAACAGGCCTTCAGGCTGGGTATAGAGGGAAAACTGCACGCTTTGCGCTTCGGTAGGGCGGAGACCGATGGCGTCGTCGGCAAGGCTTTCCGTTTGGCTTGCGCCAAGAAGCGCCGCGTCGTAGTAGAACAGCGACAGGCGCGTACCGCGGGTTTCCACATAAACAGCGCGGTTGGCGTCGATTTTTGCTTCCGCAATCAGGCCGCCCTCCTCGGTTTCATAGGCGGTAAACAGGCTTTGCACCGCTTGCCAGGTATCCTCCTGGCTAATGCCGCAATAGGCGTAGGAAAGGCTGTCCGCCCGTTGCAGATCCATCGCCACCACGGGTTGGCTCAGCGGGTTTGTGGATGAATCCAGCAGTTGCAAATACAGGCAGCCGTTTTGATAGGGCAGGCTGACGGTTCCGTCTGCCTCTATGGTGTAGGAACTCCAGCCGTTTTGCACAAAATGGGCCAAGGTGCTTTCCCCCAGCACATAAGCATGATTTTCGAGGACAACGGTTCGCAGGTCCGCTTCGGTGAGCGCCTGAGCAGGTGCGCAGACGAGGGACAACAGCAGCGCCAAAAGAACAGAGACAGTTTTTCGCAGCATGGGAAATCCTCCTTATGAAACGGCAGGCCTTTTTCTCCATTATAGCCAATGGCCCCAATGGGAGCAAGGCGCTTTTTGTAAAAAGCATCAAAAAAGGCCGTCTTTTGGAAATGAATTGCTCCCGTTGTTAGACAGTACGCCGCTTTGCTTCACAAAGGAGTTCATGGTGCCAAGGCTCTTTCAAAACGCTGCAAAGCAGAACGACCATCAGCGCAAGCGCCGCCGTCAGGCAGGCGCAGCCGATGCGCCCGGCCTTTCTTGACTGGTTTTAAGAACGCTTGCATAATCTCATCCATATCATCTGTCCTCGTTTTTTGGTTTGTAAAAAAAGGGGCTTCCAGCCTTTGGGAAGCCCCCGAGGACCATCCCAAAAGCTGTCCTGACGGCGATCTTTTCAGCCGAGAGGCGCGTTTTGATTGTCCAAAAAGAGGATGTGCAGGAGGCACTGCCACCTGCCGGGGTTTTAGGGGCGGAGCCCCTAAGCCTTGTGCCGAAACGCTTTTTTCGAAAACCAGTGCAGCGATGTTCGCGGGCACGCACTTTATAGGAGAGTCGACCGGCTGAGCCTTGCAGCGCAAGGCTGCCGAGCCAGACGTACATGCCGACGGGTTCGCAATGAAAATCGGAGGGCGCGGCCCTCCGATGCCCTCCGGGGTTTTTCGACAGACTGAGGGGGCTTCCTGCCTTTGGGAAGCCCCCTGATTTTTTCATTTACAGCAGCGGGTCAATCAAGCTCTTGAGCTTTTCATAGGTAACCGAGCCTACCTGGTTATAAACGATTGTGCCGCTCTGATCCACCACCACCGTCATTGGCAGCTGGGTAGATCCGCCCAGCGACTGGATTACGCCGCCGGTTTCATCCAGCGCGAACGTCAGGTTCAGCCCTTCCGCATCGATAAAAGCCTGAACATCGTCCGTCACCATATCCGAGTGCATGGCGATTACGTCGATGGTATCGCCGTATTCCTGATGAATCTGCGCAAAATACGGCAGCTCGCCGACACAGGGCGTGCACCATGTCGCCCAGAAGTTCAGCACGCGCACCTTGCCTTCATGCTGGGAAAGCGTATACGTTCCGCCTTTGCCGTACAGCGGTACGGTGAAGTCCGGGCACCGCATGCCAACTTCCTTGCCGACGGGCGCGTCGTCCTTGAGGGGGTCCACCGTCGCAACCGCCGTTTCCGTGACCGTTGCGGCTGGTTCAACCTGCGCTGTCTGCGCATCGCGGTTCACGAAAATCATCACGCCTGCCAGCACAACCAACGCAGCCGCCCAGGCGATCAGCGAGCGCATGCGGCGCTTCTGCACCTTTTTCGGGTCGGGCGTTTCACCGGGTTTGCCGGTTTCGTTGGCCATCAGGACAAGCTTGTCAGCCTTCAGGCTGATGGCTTTCGCCGGGCAAACGTTGATGCAGCTGCCACAGCTGATACATTCATGATCGCCGACCTGCCTGATGTCCATCCGGCAGTGGGCTACGCAGCGCCCGCAGCCGGTACATTTGTCTGCCTCCACCTTTACGCCCAGCACGGAAAGCCGCGCCAGCAGGCCATAAATCGCGCCTAGGGGGCAAAGAAAACGGCAA
This sequence comes from uncultured Clostridia bacterium, assembly GCA_934621485.1. Lineage (GTDB taxonomy): Bacteria > Bacillota > Clostridia > Christensenellales > Aristaeellaceae > Limiplasma. The sequence continues at coordinate 770 of CAKTUS010000072.1, read as the reverse complement.
AACGCACGATAGCAGAAGATGCACGCCGTGAAGATGGCCACCATAATGATGAATTTGCGCGTGAACAGAATATTGAGAATGGAAAACTTTTCCGCGTTTACCGGGTTGGCCAGCAGGCCCATAGCGCCTTCAAAGGTGCCGGCCGGGCAGATGTATTTGCAAAAGCCCGGCACAGGGAAACGCTGCACGCTGTACGCCAGGGGAATAGCGATGACGAAAACGGCAAGAATCACGTATTTCAGGTAGGAAAGCCCATGCGTAAAGCGGCTCTTTTTGATTTTTACGGTCGGAATTTTATGGAAAAGCTCCTGGATGAGTCCAAGCGGGCAAATCCAGCCGCAGATGGTACGCCCCAACAGAAGGCCATAAAGCATCAGCGTACCAAGCACATACCAGGGCGCGCGCTTATCCGAGGAGGCCAGCGCGTTTTGCAGCGCGCCCAGCGGGCATGCGCCGATGGCTCCCGGACAGGAATAGCAGTTGAAGCCGGGCACACAGAAATTTTTGAGAGGACCGGTGTAGATATCCCCTTTGATATAGCCCTTGAGATGGGCGTTGTAGAGCAGGGCGGCATAAACCTGAATCAACCGCCGCTTGCAGGGCTTATGCGCCGCCCACCAGGCGCTTATCTTCTTAGCCAAGGCCAATACACTCCGTACAAATATTCACGGCTTTCACCAGCACGTCGCGCATGCAGGGCAACAGCATTTAAGAATCAGCCGAAAAGAATCCGCAAGAAAGAGTCAGGGTCAAGGCAGGCCCAGTAACGC
>CAKTUS010000071.1 GCA_934621485.1 uncultured Clostridia bacterium | reverse complement strand
TGGACGGCAGCCGCCGGTTTATTTCTCCCGAGGTAAGCATGGATATTCAGCATGCGCTGGGCAGCGATATCATGATGGCTTTTGACGTGTGCACGGCCTACCCCTGCGACCATGCTACCGCTGAGGAAAACATGCACCGTACCCACCGCTGGGCCAAGCGCTGCCAGGCACACCATACCGATGACACCCAGGTGCTGTTTGGCATTGTGCAGGGCGCTTTCTTTAAGGACTTGCGCATTGAAAGCGCCAAAGCCCTGACCGATATGGACTTTTTTGGCTATGGCATCGGCGGATTGTCTGTGGGCGAGCCTAAGCCCATGATGTATGAAATGCTGGAAGCTATGATGCCTCACATGAGCGCTGTGAAGCCCCGTTATCTGATGGGTGTGGGTTCGCCGGATTGCCTTATCGAGGGCGCGCTGCGGGGTGTGGATATGTTTGACTGCGTGCTGGCCACCCGCATTGCCCGCAACGGCACCTGCTTTACCCGGGACGGCCGGCTGGTTATCAAAAACGCCCAATATGCCCACGATTTTGGCCCCATTGACGAAGAATGTGATTGCTACGCCTGCCGCAATTTCAGCCGGGCCTACATTCGCCATTTGTTCAAAGCGGGGGAAATTACCGGCGCGCGTCTGGCCAGCATCCATAACCTGCGGTTCCTCATTCGCCTGATGGAACAGGTGCGGCAGGCCATTCAGGAGGATCGTTTGCTGGACTTCCGCAACGAGTTCTTCAGCCGCTACGACATGAGCCGCAATTTCTAGGGAGGCGCACAATGATTGAGGTTTCCGCAGGCGTGGTGTACAACGCCAGAGGCCAGGTGCTCATTTGCCGCCGCAAGGGGGCGGGAGCCCGGCAGGAATGGGGGAATCTGGACGGCCTGTGGGAGTTTCCCGGAGGAAAGCGGGAGGCGGGAGAGACGTTTGAAGCCTGTCTTTGCCGCGAACTGAAAGAGGAGCTGGACCTGCCGGTTGAGGTGGAAAAGGTTATCGGTCAGGTGGTTCATCAAGACGGCGGTCGGGAGATTCACCTGGTGTTTCTTCGGGCAAGGGCTCTGCAGGATCAGGTGACCCTGCGCGTGCATGGAAAAGCGCTGTGGGTAAAGCCGGATGAAATCAAGAATTACACATTTTGTCCGGCTGACGCACGTTTTCTGTGCCTTTTCACACTTGACGCATGATGCTTTCGGTGCTAAGATGACCATAAGGAACAAAACAAGGAAGGCAGAGTGCGGATGAAGATTATCAACTACGGCTCCATGAATATTGATAATGTATATACGGTAGACCATATGGTGCAGCCCGGCGAAACCATGCTCGCATTAGAGCGCAATGTTTTTTGCGGCGGCAAGGGCCTGAACCAGTCCATCGCCATCGCCAAGGCCGGCGGTCAGGTGTACCATGCAGGCATTGTGGGTCAGGACGGCGGCATTTTGCTGGAAGCGCTGCATCGTTTTGGGGTAGACGACCAATTTGTGCGCCGGGCGGAAGGCCCCAGCGGTCATACGGTGATTCAGGTAGATCGAAACGGTCAAAACAGCATTATTGTGTTCAGCGGCGAAAACATGCGCCCCGCGGAATCGGATATCGACCACATTCTCGAAGCGTTCGGCCCAGAGGATGCGGTGATTATGCAAAACGAACTGTACAATTCCCCCCTGATGATGAAAAAAGCCGCCCAAAAGGGACTGTGCGTGATTTTTAATCCATCCCCCATAAACGAGGGCTTGAAGGAATACCCGCTGGACAGCGTGAGCTGGTTCGTGCTGAACGAAATTGAAGGCACAGCCCTTACCGATGAAACCGAGCCGGAGAAGATTCTGGCAGGGATGAAAGTGCGCTATCCGAAAGCGTCGGTGGTGCTAACCCTGGGGGAAAAGGGCGCCTATTGCATGCACGAGGGAAAAACCTTTTTCCAGCCTGCCTTCCGCGTGAAAGCTGTGGATACCACCGCGGCCGGAGACACCTTTACCGGCTACTTTGTGGCCGGATTGGCCAGCGGTATGCCTGTGGAACAGCTTATGCGCCGCGCCGCTTTGGCTTCCTCCATTACGGTTGGGCGTAAGGGCGCAGCGGATTCCATTCCCCTGGCCAGCGAGGTGGAGGCGTAGGCGCTTTTGGCTGGCGCAAGGCGGCTTGAAATGCAATTAATAACCTCATGAAAAAGGCGCGACAGAGTAGTTACGCCTTTCAGACCGTCGGGAACCCCCCGGGAGGCATCGGAGGGCCGCAGCCCTCCGATTTTCATTCCGAAACCGGCGGCGTGTACGCCGGTTTCGGCTGCCTTACGCAGCAAGGCTTTCCTTACGCTCTTTACCGCCCGGCGAGCCGCAGGCGAGCAGGCAAAGTGCGCTTCTCGGCAGAAAAGCTCGCCGTTAGGCGAGCTTTTTTGACACCTGAAAGGCGCAACACAGCGGTTGCGCCTTTTTTCATGAGGATTTCTGGTCGTTCGGAAACTTTTCCATTCTGTTTTTTTCTTTGCGCAGCATGGCGTACTGTCCGAGCCCGGTAGCCTGTACGTCGGGTTCGGCAGCCTTGCGCAGGGCGCAGGCAAGTAGGCAAAGAAATGTCTCTCGTCAGCAAAGCTCGCTGTTACGCGAGCTTTTTGGACGGCCGTATTCATCCTATCCAGTATTACCAGTTATACTCGATCACCTGTTGGTAAGCTTTGTAGGTACTGGTGTGCATCAATTCGCGCCTGGTTTCTACGCCGTCCTTGTACCAGACCTTGTAGGTTTCCACCACATAGCCGGTGCGGGCCTTCACGGTGGTCTTGCTGTCGCCGTAGGGAAGTTCCCCGTTGAAAACGTACTTGGCCTCTGACGGCGGATCCATGGTTTTCACAATGGCGGAATCCAGGTCGATGGTTACGCCTTCTCCCAGCGACATGCCCCAAATCTCTGCGCTCATCTGGCGGTCTTTATAGTAGGTAATCAGGAAGATGGGGCTGTCGGTATTGTTTTTGAATTTGAAATCCAAATTGGGCCAGTTTACAGTGGCGTCCTCGCCAATATTCACGTAGGAACTAGGCCAGGCGTGCGGGCTGCGGGATACAATTTCCAAATTGGCCCGAGCCACCGCGTTAAAAATGGTGGAGGACACCTGGCAAATACCGCCGCCTACTTCTTCAATGCTTTGTCCGGCGGCGATGGCTCCCGCAGAGCGGTAGCCCTTTTCCGTGGTGCGTTGACCGGTGGCCTCGTTAAAGCTGAAGGTTTGACCCGGCATGAGGGCAGTGCCATTGATGGCTTTGCAGGCTAAATCAATATTGGTATTGCGGTTGGCGTCCTTGGTGGTTTGGGTGGTATAGGCGGCAATCAGGTTAAAATTGGCTTTCATCTGCTCCGTAGTCACCTTGGGCTCGGTAATCACGGGCTCGGCGGTTACGGTAACGCCTTTTTCCCATTTGTCCAGCGCCGCTGTAATGCGCTCGTACAGTGCGTCCTGATCCAGGGTAACGCCGGGCTGCGAATCGGTAAAGGTGAAAGTGCGGGTGTTGTAATCAAAGGACTGAATCTGCGCATCCACCGGGTCGCGGGTAACATAGGCCGCAATTTCCGCCACGATTTTCCGAACGCTCTCATGGTCATAGCTGGCGGAGGTGGTCAAATTCACGCCGCTTTCCCGCAAGGCCACGGCGGTGTTGGCCCGCTCGCGAAACGGGGTCTGCAGGGTGGTTTGAATGGCGGTGGTGTTGGTGCGGCCAATGGCGTAGGCACGCTGGAGCACATTGCCTAAATCCCGTTGGGCGGGTACGTTGGAAGGATCCAGCGTCCAGGTTTTGTCGCCAATGGCCACCGTTACCGAAAATGCGCCCGTCAGGTCGGCGCTTTCGCCGCTGAGGGCGGCCTGCGCCTGCTCAATGGTCATATCGCCCACATGGATGCCGTCCACAAACACGCCGGGATAAATCACGTCTCGGTCCATGTAAGAACGGTATTGCTTGTAGGTGGCAACGATGGCCGGGTCATAGCGCAGCAGTTCGCCGTTGATGAACGCGTAATTGCCAAAATCCTTCCAGAAATAGCCGGATAGCTGCGGCATCATCATCACGCCCAACATCGCCATGCCCAGCACGCTAATGGTAATCAGTGCCACATAAAGATAGGCTTTCCAGCCTCCTTTTCCGCCATTGCTACCCCGCACAGGAGCAGGCTGAGCGGGCCGGTTTTTGGGTATGGGCGCGCGCACGGGAAGCGCGCTCACGGGCTGGCTCCAGGCGGGCTCGTCATCGTACACAAAAGGCGCGTCCGTCTGTGCAGGCGACGCGTCCAGCATGCTTTGATATTGAATGGGGCCGGACGGCGCGCCAAATGCGCCGGTCCGATCGGCGGCAGGCCGTACATCCGGCTGCTCAGCCGATACGCCGCTGAGACCATAGCGCTTGGAAACCACGTCCACTCCTCCTTGCCAAAAGGCGTTATACCTGTTCCTGCATCATGCGGAAGCTGAGCACCTGCAGACCTTCTTCCAAGTGCACGTTAAAGGTGGCGACGCCGGCGGGCACCTTTAGATCTACCGGAGCAAAGTTCCAGAATCCCCGCAGACCGTAGCCGCATAGCTGGTCGGCTACCGCCTGAGCCCAGGCGGCCGGCAGAGCCAGCACGGCGATATCCACCGGATTCTCCTCTACATAACGTTTGATATCGGACATATCCTGCACAGGGATACCGCCAATGTCCAGCCCGATTTTCTTTTCGTTGTTATCAAAAATGGCCACGGTTTGAAAACCGCTCAGCGCAAAGGAATCGGACAAGGCCACTGCCCGGCCGATATTGCCCGCGCCTACGATGATCATGCGGTGGGGCTGATCCAGGCCCAAGATATGGCCGATATGCTCCCGCAGGCCGGGAATGGAATAGCCATATCCCTGGCGGCCAAAGCCGCCGAAGCAGTTAATATCCTGCCGGATTTGGGAGGCGGTCAAGCGCATGCGATCGCCCAGCTCCTGAGAAGAAATCTGGGTGATTCCCTCTTTTTCCAGCTCCTTCAAGTGACGGTAATAGGCGGGCAAGCGTTTGATAACTGCCTCCGAAACATAGCCTGCCATGATGACGTGTCCTCCATTCCATAGTTTCAAAATCCAACGAGTCGATTATAACACAGCGCAAAGCGCCGGGCAAAGGGTTTTTCCATTCTTTATGCCCTGTGAGCCTGCAAAAGGGCCTGCTGCTTTTTGGTCAGTTTTTGAAAAACCAGCTGGTAGGACGCCTGGCACAGATGGCTGACAAGGGCTTCCGGCACGCAGCCGTCCAGGCGAATGGAAATCCAGGTGCGTTTATCCATGTAAAACCCAGGAAGAATATCCTGGTACTGAAGGCGCAGCGCTTCCGCCTCCAACGGGTTGCATTTCAGACTCAGCAGAGGATGAGACGCATATGGGGCGGCATGCTCGTTTCCAGGCTGGCAAAGGGCGGCAAACATCTTATCGCCCACCCGGTACCGGTCCCATTCCCATTCGGCCTTGTAATCCCAAACCGCGCCGGGAAAGCTCAGCAGCCGGTTATGCCACAACGTTTTGTCCATGTTTCGGCCTCCATTCAAAAAAGAAGGGGAAATCCGTTTTGGACTTCCCCTTCCCGAGCCATTAGTGATTGGGCTGTTGTTTCAGCGTGATGACCACGTGACGGTTGGGTTCCTCCCCTTCGCTGTGGGTAGTAACGGCGTCGTTTTGCTGCAAGGCGCTGTGCAAAATGCGGCGCTCGTAAGGATTCATCGGCTCCATAACCACCTTGCGGCCCGTTTTCACGGCGCGGTTGGCCATGCGGTTGGCCAGGCGGCGCAGGGCTTCCTCCCGCTTGGCCCGGTAATTTTCGGTATCCAGTGTAACGCGGGTGTAATCCTCCTGGTCGCGGTTCACATACAGGCTGGTCAGGTACTGCAAAGCATCCAGAGTTTCGCCGCGGCGGCCAATCAAAATGCCCAGCGTGTCGCCAAACATGTCCACGCGCACGTTGCCTTCTTCGTCCCGGCGAGCGTTGATGGTAACCTCCACGCCCATCAGGCGGGTCAACTCGGCCAAAAAGCTTTTGGCTTTCTCCAGGGCGGCGTCGTTAGAAGCGTCGGCCTTGGGCTCCTCCGCCTTCATCACGGGCTTGGCGGCTTCTGCTTTCACAGGCTTTGTTTTCTCCTGAGGCTGGGTCTTAGGCTTTTCACTGCGACGGGTTGTTTTCTTTTCAGCTTTGGCCGTACTTTCCAGGGTGATGGAAGAAAGAACATCCTCGCTGGATTCGTTATCCTCACGCACAGTCAGACGAACCACCACGGGCTTGCCGCCCAAAAAGCCCAGGAAGCCTTTGCTTCCTTCGTCCAGAATATCGATTTTCACGTCGGAAAAGGCTACGCCCAGCTTTTCCAAGCCGAGGGTTACGGCCTCTTCCATGGTTTTGGCGCTGGATTCCACGCTTCTCATTTCAGCGAACCCTCCTCAATGGTCTCGTGCTCCTCTTGATCCTTCTTTTCAAAGATGCGGTTCATCACCAGGCTCTGCACCCATGCCACCAGGTTGGACATGACCCAATACAGCGAGAACATGGCGTTGTAGCTGGAGCAGATCCACAGGGAGAACAGCGGGAAGAAATACTTCATGAAGTTGCCCATACCGGCCTGCTGATTGGCGGCGGTAGTGGCGGTTTGGGGCTGGCTCAGGGTCATCAGGTACTGGGTGACGGCCGCCAGAATGGGCAGCACAAACCAGCCGTTGTTGTTGGCGTAAATGCTCAGACGGGCAATCAACAGATTGATCTGGGGCAGGGTAGACCACAGGGCGGTTTCCTGAGCGTAATTGGGCAGGGTTTGCAGGGCGGCAAACACGGTTTCAGCGCTCAGGGTGTTGGCGTCAAGACCATAGGCTGCCAGCGCGCTGATCTGCCCGGCGTCCAGAGACTGGAACACGCTGCTCCACACGTCCGCGGGAATCATTTTCAGGCTGTTGTGGTCGGCAATCACCGGAGCAAAGGGACTGTCGGGCATCCAGATGTTCTTAATCCACAAAAAGCCTTCATTTACCTGCTCGCCGCCGTTCGCAAGCAGACCCAGGGCCTGCTTGACCAGCTCGGTGTTGGCCACCAGACGCATTGCGCCCCACATGACCATCAAAATTACCATGGAAATCAGCATGGGCAGACAACCGCTCATGGGGCTTACGCCTTCCTTGCGGTACAGCTCGGCCATTTTCTGGTTCAGCTTTTCCTTGTCGTTGGCATACTTCTTTTGCAGCTTTTCCATTTGGGGCTGCACGGCAGTCATGCGGCGCATGCTCTTGCGGCTCTTGTAGTCCAAGGGCATTACCAGCATCTTCACCAGCACGGTGAAGATGATAATGGACCAGCCGTAGCTGTGTACAACCGAGTTGATACCGCTAATGATATTCGCCAGAAACTCATTCATCGGGAGTCATTCCCTCCTTAGCGTTGTGGGGATGTCCTCCGGGACGGGATCGTAGCCGCCCCGGCAAAAGGGATTGCAGCGCAAAATACGCTTTGCTGCCAGCCAGCTTCCCTTCAGCGCGCCAAAGCGCTCAATCGCCGTAACGGCATACTGGGAACAGGTGGGAACGAACCGGCAGGCGGCGGGCGTATGGGGACTGATGTGACGCTGGTAGAAACGAATGGCCTTCAGCAGGCATTGCTTCATGGGGATTCCTTTCGAACGGGCGAATCTGCAAAAGCGCCCACCTTCGTAAGCAGATGAGCTACCTGGGCGTTCAGCTCCTGGAAGCTGCAACGGGCCGCTTCCGGCCTGGCGACAAACACGTACAGGCCGCTGCGCATTTGGGGCAGCAGCAGGCGTACACACTCGCGCAAACGGCGCTTGGTACGGTTGCGCACAACAGCTACGCCCACCTTTTTGCTCACGGAAAAGCCCACGCGCTTCTGTCCGTTTTTCACATACAGCAGGCTCAGCTCCCTGCACGAGGCTCTTTTGCCGCGCCGGTATACATAGCTGAATTGCCTGTTGGGGCCCAGTCGGTGCTGCTTTTGCAAAGCTGTGCCATCGTCCTTTCAGGAAAAATGGGGGAAGAGATGACGATACTGGAAAAGCCCGTACCCACTTCACCCGATAGCCGAAATGGGGCGGGCCTTATCCAAATCGTACATATGAAGCTGTCAGACCTTAGGCGCTGAGCACCTTGCGGCCACGACGACGACGAGCAGCCAACACACGGCGGCCATTCTTGGTGGACATACGGGCACGGAAGCCGTGCACCTTGCTGCGCTGACGCTTTTTGGGCTGGTAGGTACGGAACATTTCGGAACACTCCTTGCACTTTCAGTATGTATGGCGTTTCGCGTGCATTGTTATACACGCAGGATACCACAAAACAACTACTTTAGTATAGCCATAGCGGCGTCCATTGTCAAGCCGGACGGCGGTTTTTTCCGGGGAATTTTCCAGAGAAATTTTTCAAAAAGCCTGGTGCATCTGGTTTGCATTTTTCCAATCTGACATATTGACAACTTTCTATATCTGCGCTACAATGCTGCTGCATAGAAAGCTGTCTATGTTGAAAACTTTCTATGTCTGCGGATGGAGGAGAAAGCGATGAACTGCCTGAAGGCGGCTATTCCCATTTTGAAAGTGCTGTGCGATGAAACGCGCCTGAGCATTTTGACCATGCTTTCCCAAAAGGAAATGACGGGGTGTGAAATCAACCGTGCCTTTGCCTGCACCCAGCCCACGATCAGCTACCACATGAAGCTGCTGGTGGACGCCGGGCTGGTAAACGCCCGCAAAGAAGGGTGCACCATGATTTACACGGCCAATCAGCGCATCTGGCCCCAGGTGCAGGCGCTGCTGGACGCGCTGTGCGCCGCGCGGCGAAAGGGGGAAGAACATGACTGAGCCCATTTTGCGTCTTGTGAACATCAGCAAGGATTTTGGCAACGGCCCGGTGCTGAAAAGCCTGAATCTGGACGTGTATCCAGGCGAGTTTTTAACCCTGCTGGGTCCCAGCGGCTGCGGCAAGACCACTACCCTGCGCATCATTGCCGGCCTGGAGCAGTCTACCGGCGGCCAGGTGCTTCTGGAAGGGGCCGATATGACCCGGCTGCCTCCGGAAAAACGGCCCCTGAATACCGTATTTCAAAACTACGCACTCTTTCCCCATATGAATGTGTTTCAAAACATCGCTTACGGGCTGCGGGTGGAGCGGGTGAGCCGGCAGGAACAAAAACGCCGGGTGGAGGAAGTGCTGGCGCTGGTGCGCCTGAGCGGCTATGAAAAGCGCATGCCCAACCAGATGTCCGGGGGCCAGCGTCAGCGGGTAGCCATTGCCCGGTCTGTGGTGCTTCACCCTCGAGTGCTGCTGCTGGATGAGCCTTTGGGCGCGCTGGATTTGAAGCTGCGTCAGGAGATGCAGCATGAGCTGAAGCAGCTTCAGCAACAGCTGGGCATTACCTTCATCTACATTACCCATGATCAGGAAGAAGCGCTGAACATGTCCAGCCGGGTGGTTATCATGCGCCGCGGCTCGCTGGAGCAGGTGGGCACGCCGGAGGAGGTATACGAGCATCCCGCCACTTTGTTTGCGGCAGATTTTGTGGGCCAGAGCAACCTGCTTCACGGCGTGATTACCGCCGCGGAGGGCGAGCGGCTCACGCTTCGCGCCGGGGATGTGGATCTGCCCGTGCGGGCTGCCGGTTCGTTTGCGCCCAAGGTGGGGGAAAGGGCGGTATTATGCCTGCGGCCTCAGCGGGTGCGCTACGGCAGCCTGCCTGAGCCGGAAACGGCGCTGCCGGGCAGAATTCTCAGCAAAGAATATGTGAGCGGCATGCAGCATACCCGCATCGCGCTGAGCAGTCAGGTGACCCTGAGCGCAGTGAATCAGTCCGCCGAAATGGACAGCCGCGCAGTGGGCAGCCAGGTATATGTAAGCTGGAACCCCGCCCATGCGCCCCTGGTTCCCGAGGAGGCGCAATGACCATGGATAGCCGGCGGCGTGATTTGCGCTTTTCCCGTTTGCTAAAGTTGCCCATGTACCTATGGACGATTACGTTTGTGTTTGTGGCGCTTTTGTATCTGATCGGCCTGAGCTTTTTGAGCCGGGGCGAGGTGGTGGGCGTTACCAGTCAGCTTACCTTTGCCAATTATCTGCGTCTGGCCGCGCCGGAGTACCTGAGCGTGCTGCTGCTGAGCCTGAAGCTGGCGGCCCAGACCACGGCGATTTGTATTCTGGTGGGCTATCCCTTCGGCTATCTGGTGGCCCGGCTTAATCCGCGGGCCCGGGCCGTGGTGCTGCTGCTGGTAATTGTGCCCTTCTGGACCAACGCGCTGATTCGCATTTACGGCTGGCGCATCCTGCTGCTGGCTAACGGCCCGGTGAATACGCTGCTGCTGAAGCTGGGGCTGATTCAGGAGCCGCTGAAGCTGCTGTATAATGAGGGAGCGGTGCTGCTGGGTATGGTGTACGCGCTTTTGCCCTTCATGATTCTGCCTACCTTTACTACGGTAGACAAAATGGACTTTACCACCGTGGAGGCGGCCCGCGACTTAGGCGCGCCGCCCTGGTACGCCTTTTTCACCATAACCCTGCCCCTGACCCTTTCCGGGCTGATGGCAGGCTGCGTGCTGGTGTTTATTCCCTCGATGGGACTGTTTTTCCTGAACGATCTGCTGGGCGGATCCAAAAGCGTGCTGGCGGGCGGGCTCATCCAGCAGCTGATTAACAGCCGCGATTTGCCCATGGCCGCCGCCCTCAGCGTGCTGCTGCTTGCGGTAACCGGCGCGGTTATCGCCGTGTATCGAAAGCTGGGCGGCTCCGGCGACATGAGCCTGTTTTGAAGGGGGCGCTGGCATGAAAAAACGTTCCGTCGCCTCCGGGCTGTTCATTGCAGCCGTGCTGGTGTTTATGTACCTGCCCATTGTGGTGGTGGTGGTGTATTCCTTTAATGATAATACCGCCAGGATTCCCATTGCGTTCACCGGCTGGACCACCCGCTGGTATCAAAAGCTGTTTTCCGGGCGCGGCGGCTTTGGCGAGGCGCTGCTGCTGAGCCTGCGCATCGCTTTGCGGTCGGTGCTGCTTTCCGGCGTTATCGGCACGCTGGGCGCCGTGGGCATGGCGCAGCGCACGCTGCAAAAACGTACCGGCTGGCTGGATCGGGCCATGGAAAGCCTGGTGTCGTTACCCATCATGATTCCCGAAATCATTCTGGGCCTGTGCTTCATGGTGGTTTTCAACGCCATGGGCGTGCAGGGAAACGATCTGCGCCTGGTGCTGGCCCATACTACGTTCTGTATTCCTTACGTGTTTTTGAATGTGAAAAGCCGGCTGGTGGGAATGGATGAGGCGCTGTTTGACGCGGCACGGGACTTGGGCGCCAGCCCTGCCCGCGTGGTGTGGGATATTACCCTGCCCCTGTGCCGCCCCGCCATCATCAGCGGCGCCTTTTTGGCCCTAGCCATGTCTCTGGACGATTTTGTCATCAGCTTTTTCGTTTATGGAGCAGGAGAGGGCACGCTGCCCATCAAAATATACTCCAGCGTAAAGGTGGGCGTGTCGCCCCAGGTGAACGCCTTGTGTACCCTGATTATGGGCGCGGTGTTCGTTGCCGTGGCCATCAGCCGCTACATCGGCGCGCTGCGGCGCAAAAGCGCCAAGGCATAACGCTCTAAAGGCGCGTTACATTCGGCCGCCTCAAAAACGGGCCCGGCGGCCAGAAACGTAAGGGCGGCCGTGCGGCGCAAGACTGCCGAAAGCGGCCTGCCGACGCCGCCCTGGGTTTTTTCGATGGTTTGCTGTCCTGCGCCAACGGCGCTTGACATACACTTTTTCCCGAAATACGGAAAGGAGATTTTCTGCATGAAAAAATGGATTGCGTTGCTTCTGTGCCTGCTGCTTGCCCTGCCCGCCGCCGGACTGGCTCAGGAACAGCAGGTGGTGAACATTTTCAGTTGGCTTGGCTATGTGGACGACGAGGTGCTGGCTGATTTTGAAGCCGAAACCGGCATCAAGGTGGTGTGGTCGCCCATGGACTCCATCGACAGCATGCTGCTGAAGGTAACCCAGGGAGGCGGCTCGGAGTACGACCTGATTCTGTCCAGCGACTATTCCCTGGATATTCTGCGCAAGCAGGGATTGATTCAAAAGCTGGACAAGAGCAAGCTTTCCAACTATAATAACCTGAATCCCCAATTCCTGGGACAGTCCTTCGACCCTGACAGCGAATATGTGATTCCCTACGTGGCCGGCTGCCCGCTGATTATTTACGACCCTGCCAAGGTGCCCTTTGAAATCACCGGCTACGAGGATTTGTGGCGGGAGGAACTGCGCGACAGCGTAGCGGTTTTGGAAAACGCCCGCGTGCTGTGCGGCATGACCCTGAAAACCCTGGGCATGAGCATGAACGAAACCGATTCTGACAAGCTCAGCCAGATGAAGGAGAAGCTGATGCCGCTGTATGCCAACATTCGCACCTTTGGCGACATGGAATCCTACAGCGCCGTTACCAGCGGAGAGGCCAGCGTGGGCTTCCTGTTTACGCCCTTTGTGCAGATGGTGTGGCAGGAGCACCCGGACTTCAAAGTGGCCTATCCCAAGGAGGGCCTGGGGTACGGCATCGACGGTTTTGTCATTCCCGAAGGCGCAAAGAATGTGGAAAATGCTCACGCTTTCCTGGATTATCTGATGCGGCCCCAGGTGGCGGCCCACAACGCCGAATACCAGATGTACATGTGCGTCAACAGCGCGGCGCAGGACTACTTGAGCGAGGAATTCACCAGCAGCCCCGTGATGAACGTGCCTTCCGACCTGCTCAACGGAGCGGAGTTCATCGAAGATGTGGGCGCGGCGGAAACCACCTATCAGGAAATCTATACCGCGTTCAAAAATCAATAAACACCTAAGAAAGGAAGGAAACCGCCATGTTGCTTCGTAATGCAAAGGGATTCCTGAACGGCGTCTTTGAAGAAGGCGTTGACATTCTGGTGAAGGAGGGCCGCATTGCAGCCATCGGCCGCAAGCTGCCCGCAGAGGGCGAAAACGCGGTGGACCTGGGCGGCGATGTGCTGCTGCCCGGCTTTGTGGACGTGCACATTCATGCCTTCATGGGACAGGATACCATGAACGGCGAGGCAGCCGTGCGCCATATGAGCCGTGAACTGAAAAAGCACGGAGTGGCGGCGTTCCTGCCTACCACCATGAGCGCCAGTCCCGAGGAAACCCGCGCCGCGCTCAAGGGAATCAAGGCGGTGATGGATCGGCCGGAGCCTGACGGCGCTAAGGTACTGGGCGCGCATATGGAAGCCCCCTTCCTGCAGGAAAGCAAGGCGGGCGCTCAGCTGAAGCAGTATTTTGCCCTGCCGAATGAAGAAAACTGGAGAAGCTACGTAGGCGACTACGAGGGTATCGTGCGCCAGATTACCATGGCCCCGGAAAAGGAGGGCGCGCTGGACTTCATCAAGCGCCTGTCCGATAGCGGGATTACCGTCAGCATCGGCCACACCGCCGCTGATGCGGAAACCGTGCACGCTGCGGCCGACCATGGAGCCAGCCACGTAACCCACACCTTCAACGCTCAAACGCCCCTGAACCACCGCGCTCCCGGCGTGCCCGGCGCAGCCCTGGTGGACGAACGGCTGGCTTGCGAGTTTATTTCCGATGGGATTCACCTGCATCCCGATATCGTGCGCCTGATTGCCCGCTGCAAGGGCAAAAAGCTGGCGGTGGCCATTACCGATGCTATGGAAGCCGCCGGTATGCCCGATGGCAAGTATCAGCTGGGCGGCCAGGATGTGTTTGTGAAGGATGGAGCCGCCCGCCTGGCGGACGGCACCCTGGCCGGCAGCACCCTGACCATGATTCGTGCGTTCCAGAACCTGGTGCGCTTCGGCATTGCTCCTGAGGACGCCGCCGCCATGGTCACCTCTACGCCTGCCGCTTCCATTGGCAACGAGGAATACGGCGTTATTCGCGTAGGCGCCCCCGCCGTTTTTGCCCGCTTTACCCCCGACTATCAGTTTGTGGAAACCATCGGCTAACGACGAAAAAAGCGAAGCGCCCTGCTTTTACGAAAGCGGGGCGCTCGGGTTGCTGACAAAGTGGAGGTGCAGGAGGCACTGCCTCCTGCCGGGGTTTTAGGGGCGGAGCCCCTAAGCCTTATGCCGCA
>CAKTUS010000070.1 GCA_934621485.1 uncultured Clostridia bacterium | reverse complement strand
GGCAGGCCATACAGTCAAAAATCTTTTCCTTGGGAATGGGTGTGCGAGTCTTTACGCTGACGGGCGTTTTGCGGTTTTGCACCGTTACCACGGCGGTTACCATGCGCTGCGGCGCGATGCACTCCTGCTTTGCATAGTTCAGGCCGCGCAGGCAGCTATTGCCCGTTACATTGGTCACTTCCCCGTTTTCCACCGTCACCTGCATGCGGCAGCCCACGGGACAGTTGATACAGGTAATTTGATGTTCCATGTTCTCCGCCTCCTTACTTTTCGATGCGCACGGTAATGTCGCCGCCGCTAAGCGCCTTCACCTGCTCCGGCTTCAGGGTCAGCTCCGCCATTTCGCCGGGGGTCAAAATGCGTTTTTTCTGACGAAGCACTTCGGTATCGCCATCCATAACCCGAATGGCTGCATTTTCATACACCGCCGCCGGCCGGAACATGATCTGCACAGGCTGCGCCTCTCCATCGGGAACCAGCAGCCGCTGAGGTACCACGCCGCGCACGCCGTCGCCATCCTTCAGGTTCACATAGCGGCCCTCGCGCTTTCTGCCCTGCACATACGCGGCGGCAGCCCTGCCGGCCTTAAAGCTTTCGGCGCTGACAAAGTCCACCAGGTCATGCACATGCAGCACGTTGCCGCAGGCAAAAATACCGTCCTGACTGGTTTGCAGGCTGTCGTCCACAAGCGCGCCCTGCGTGAGGGGGCTCATTTCCACATTTGCCTGCTGGGTCAGTTCGTTTTCGGGAATCAGTCCGACGGACAAAAGCAGCGTATCGCAATCAAAGTGCTTTTCCGTGCCGGGAATGGGCTGGCGGTTGGCGTCCACCTGGGCCACCGTCACGCCGGACAAGCGCTCCTTGCCCTGGATATCGGTTACCGTATGGCTCAGATACAGCGGAATGTTGTAATCCTGCAAGCACTGCACAATGTTTCGGTTTAGGCCGCTGGAATACGGCATCAGTTCCACGCAGGCCAACACCTTAGCCCCCTGTAAGGTCATGCGGCGAGCCATAATGAGACCGATATCGCCGCTGCCCAGAATCACCACCCGCTTACCCGGCATATAGCCTTCCAGGTTGACGAATTTTTGCGCCGTACCGGCGGAATACACGCCGGCGCAGCGGGTGCCGGGGGTTGCCAATGCGCCGCGGGGCCGTTCGCGGCAGCCCATGGCCAGAATAATCGCCTTTGCCTCAAACAGCTGCACGCCCTTTTCCCGGCTGACGGCGGTTACAAAGTGGTTCTCATCCACGCTGAGCACCGTGGTACCGCAGCGTACCTCAATACCCAGTTCCTTTACCCTGTCAATATCCCGTTGGGCATACTCGGGACCGGTAAGCTCCTCCTTAAAGCGATGCAGACCAAAGCCGTTATGAATACACTGCCGCAGGATACCGCCCATGTTCTGTTCGCGCTCCAGCACCAGCAGGTTTTCCACGCCCGCCTCTCGAGCGGCGATGGCGGCCGCCATGCCTGCAGGACCGGAACCAATCACCAGCACGTCTACCTTTTCAACCTGGCTACGAAGCTCGTTGCTCAGCATTAGGCTTCCTCCTTTCCGGCCGTCTCGGCAATGGTGCCGACAAGCAAATGACTCTTACCGCCGCACTTGGTTACCTGGGTAGGATCAAGATGCAGTTCTTCGGACAGAATTTCCAGCACGCGCGGGCTGCAGAAGCCGCCCTGACAACGCCCCATACCGGCGCGGGTGCGTCGTTTTACCGCATCAATGGTACGCGCGCCCACCGGACGGCGAATGGCGGCGCGAATTTCCGCCTCGGTTACCTGCTCGCAGCGGCATACCAGCGCGCCATACTCCGGATTGCGCTTTACCACGTCCGCCCGTTCTTCCAGAGTCATGTCATAGAAAGGCTTTTCCCGCTTTGGCGCGGGTTTCCATTCTTTCTTTTCCACCAGTCCGTTTTCGCCGGCAATTTGCTCCGCCAGCATTTTGGCAATGGCCGGAGCCGCCGACAGGCCGGGGCTTTCAATGCCCACGGTTTCATAAGCGCCCTTGCGGCCTTCCACCGCGCCGATGATGAAATCGCCGTTGGCCTCATGCGCGCGGATTCCCGCAAAGGTGGTAATCACAGTACGCAGGTTTTCCTTGGGCCAGGTTTTGCAAGCTGCTTCCTTTACCAGCTTCAGCCCCTCGGCTGTGGTTTCCACAGTGGCGCCGTCCGCCACATCGGTCGCAGAGGGACCAAGCAGCAAATTGCCATGCACGGTGGGGCTTACCAGCACGCCCTTGCCCATTTGGGTGGGACACTGGAACATGGTCATGGTGAACGGCAGCGGCTTGGTATGATCCAGCAGATAATACTCGCCCTTGCGCGGAATGATGGTCAGCGGCTTGTCCGAAAGCAGATTGTGCAGCTTGGCGGAGTTAACGCCCGCACAATTGACAACGATTCGGGCCGTCATCTCCCCGCGGCTGGTGCGCAGCGTATATCCCTCCTCCTTTGGAAGAATATCGCTCACCACTGTATCCGTCAGAAAGGCAACGCCGTTGACGGCGGCATGATCCGCCAGAGCGCAGGTCAACTCATAGGGGCTGGTCAGGCCGCTGGTGGGCACGTACAGCGCGCAGACTGCCTGGGGATTCACGTTGGGCTCCAGCGCGAGAATTTCCTCCCGTTCAATGATGCGCATTTGCGGCACCCCGTTGGCAACGCCCTGGTCATACAGTTTCTGCACCGTACCGCGATCCGCCTCGCTAAAGGCAAGCACCATGGCCCCGGGCCGGCTGTAGGGCGCGTCCACCTCGGCGCACAGGGCAGGATACATCTTGGCGCCTTCCACGTTCAGTTTTGCTTTCAGGGAACCCGGTTTTGCATCAAAGCCGGCATGCACAATGCCGCTGTTGGCCTTGCTGGCCCCCTCGGCCACATCGCTTCCGCCTTCCAAAACGGCGATATCCGCTTCATAACGGGAAAGCAGTCTGGCCACGGCGCATCCGACTACGCCGCCGCCAATAATGATGATATCCTTATCCAAAGCGAACCCTCCAAACCCTATTTGCGCACAAGCGCCTGATGGTTTTTATTTTACCATGAAACGCCGAAAAAGGCCATGCGTTTTGACAAATTCCTGACAATTCTACTTTTCCAGCAGCAGGTTCACGGCCGTATACGCCAGATACAGCCCTGCCACGCTGGGAACGTAGCTCACCGAGCCCGGAGCCACGCGCCCTGTGGCTTTGGTTTCCGCATGGGCCGTGTTTTTCGGCGTCAGGGCCGTTTCCAGCGAGTACACGCAGCGCAAACGGGTTACCCCGCGTTTGCGCAGTTCCCGGCGCATCACCCGGCAGAGAGGACAGCCTGTGGTTTCAAACAAATCGCCGATGCGAATTCTGGTTGGATCCAGCCGGTTTCCCATGCCCATACAGCTAACCAGCGGAATCCCGCGCTCCTGGCACCGCACCGCCAAATCAATTTTGGCGGAAACCGTATCGATGGCGTCCACCACCACATCGCAATCCTCCGGGATTTCCACCGGGCTTTCCGGCAGATAAAAAGCGTTTATGCCAATAAGCCTCATATCCGGCGCAATATCCCGCAGCCTTTCCCCCATCACCTGCGTTTTCATCAGCCCCACCGTGCTGGAAAGCGCAGGCAATTGCCGGTTGATGTTGCTGGCGGCTACCGTATCGTTATCCACAATGGTCATGGTGCCAATGCCCGCGCGGCACAGAGCCTCTGCGGCAAAGCTGCCGACGCCGCCCAGCCCCAGCAGCAGCACATGAGCGTTTTGCAGCCGCTCCATCTGCTGGGGAGAAAGCAGCAACGAGGTACGCTGTAAACGTTCGTTGCGTGAAATGGTCATAGGGTCCGTTCCCTCCTTTGCAGCATGGATTATACGGCTTTCCAGCGGCAGGGTCAACCGTTTTTTACCGCCGCATAAGGCGTATGGTTTCTCTTTTCCCGGCAAAGGCTAGCTTTGCTTGAAAGGAGAGGATGGATTATGCAACGTCCACGCGCATCTAAAGCGCCCATTTCCAATCCGCCGCCTGTGGAAACAAACGGTCTCGCATCCGCTACGGAGTGTACCGGCCTGACGCCGGCAGCCGTACAGACCCCGGAGGAGGCCCGGCATTACGCTCACATGTATGACATCCACCGTCAGAAAACCGCCTGGGCCGCGGAAACGAAAAAGTCGGAGCAGCAATAAGGGCCTGGCGGCGGCGTGTGAAATGCCTGAGGAAAGCGGGCAGGTACGAACCGGCGGAGCCCAAGCCGCCCGGGGAGCTTTCAGCAGGTAAAGCCTTCGGGGCAAACGCATCAACGGCGGAACGCAAAGGATGCTCTTTGCGTTCCGCCGTTGGACTGCTTAAAACAATCCGGTGATTCTTCCATTTTCGTCTACGTCAATGCGTTCGGCGGCCGGTTGCTTGGGCAAGCCCGGCATGGTCATGATATCGCCGGTCAAGGCCACCACAAAGCCCGCTCCTGCGCAAACCTTTACATTTTTCACCGTAACCGTAAAGCCTTCCGGCGCGCCCAGCTTTGTTGCGTCATCGGAAAACGAGTATTGGGTCTTGGCTACGCACACGGGAAGCCGCCCAAAGCCCAGCCGGTTCAGCTGGTCGATTTGCTTTTGGGCCTGAGGCAGCACGCACACGCCGCTGCCTCCGTACACTTTTTGCACCAGGGTTTCCAGCTTGCCTTCAATCGGCTGGTCCAAATCGTAGGCAAAAGTGAAACAAGGTTTTTCCTCCTGACACAGGCGTACCACCTCGCGCGCCAGGGCCTCGCCGCCCTTGCCGCCATCCGCCCACACGGTGGATAGCACCGTGTTTACGCCCAGTTGACGGCACTGAACCATGATGGCTTCAATTTCCGCGTCCGTATCCGTAGGAAAGCGGTTGACCGCTACCACGCAGGGCAGCCCGTATACGTTGCGAATGTTTCGCACATGCCGCAGCAAATTGGGCAGCCCTTTTTCCAGTGCCTCCGGGTTTTCCTCGGCCAAGTTGGTTTTGGGCACGCCGCCGTGCATTTTCAGCGCGCGCACGGTAGCCACCACCACCACGGCGTCAGGCTTTAGGCCCGCCATGCGGCATTTGATGTCCAGAAATTTTTCCGCTCCCAAATCCGCGCCGAACCCAGCTTCGGTTACGGCGTATTCCCCCATTTTCAGAGCCATCCGTGTTGCCATAACGGAGTTGCAGCCATGGGCGATGTTGGCAAAGGGGCCGCCGTGCACAAAGGCAGGCGTGCCTTCCAATGTCTGCACCAGATTGGGTTTAAGCGCGTCCTTGAGCAACGCCGTCATGGCTCCGGCGGCTTTCAGCTGGCCGCAGGTAACCGGCCGGTCGTCATAGGTATACCCCACCACGATGCGCGCCAGCCGTTCCTTCAAATCGCCGATGGAATCCGCCAGGCACAGCACAGCCATTATTTCAGAGGCTACCGTTATCTCAAAGCCGTCCTCCCTGGGCACGCCGTTTGTGCGGCCGCCCAAGCCGTCCACAATGTTTCGCAGTTGCCGGTCGTTCATGTCCACGCAACGCTTCCAGGTAATCTTTTTCACATCGATGCCCAGCGCGTTGCCCTGTTGAATATGGTTGTCCAGCATGGCGGCCAGCAGGTTGTTGGCGGCTCCAATGGCGTGAAAATCGCCTGTAAAATGCAGATTGATTTCTTCCATGGGCACCACCTGGGCGTAACCGCCGCCGGCAGCCCCGCCCTTGACGCCAAATACCGGTCCCAGGGAGGGCTCTCGAAGAGCTACCACCGCCTCCTTGCCAATGCGCCTCAGTCCGTCCGCCAGGCCAATGGTGGTGGTGGTTTTTCCCTCTCCGGCCGGAGTGGGCGTGATGGCGGTTACCAAAACCAGTTTTCCGTTGGGTCTTTGGCTTTCCTTGAGCAATGCCAGATCAATCTTCGCCTTATAGCGGCCGTAGGGCTCGATGTACTTTTCCTCCACATGCGCCTTTTGCGCAATGGCTCCTATGGGCTGCATCACACACTGCTGTGCAATTTCAATATCGCTTAAATATGCCATTCTTTCACCCCGCTTTGCATCTTGACCGGCCTATTATACAGGCCGTTCGCCGCGGCTGTCAAGGCGCAAAAACGGACCGCTGGTTTCTTCACGGCTCATCAGGCTTTCGTTTTTCAGGCGGCTTTGCACGCTTGTTCCGTTTCATTCAGTTCCCGATAGGTCTGTCGAATGAAGAAAACCGCAATGATGAAGGTTAGCAGATCCGCCGCCGGGAACGACCATAAAAGACCGTTGAGTCCGAAGTAAACTGGCAGGATAATGGGCAGCGACACGCCGAAAATGATTTCGCGCGTCATGGATACAGCGGTAGAGGCAAACGCCTTACCCAGTGCCTGCAGGTAAATAAACGTACCTTTGTTTAAGGTAGCCAGCGGCATCAGGCACAGGTAGGTGCGGAAGCATTTCACAGTAAAGTCCGCATAGTAGGCGCTCTCATTGGCCGCGCCGAACAGCATAGCAATTTGCTTTGGGAATATCTCCACGATTGCCAAAGCAACGGCGCCAACGATAAACTCTGACAGCATCAGGCGGGAAAACAATGCCTTGGCACGCTCTTTTTTCTTTGCGCCGATGTTATACCCGGCAATCGGAATACACCCGGCTGCCATGCCGATTGCAATGGAGATGGCAATCTGGAAGAACTTCATAACGATGCCGAGTACGGCAAGAGGAATCTGTGCATATTCCATCTGTCCGAAAATCGGGTCTTTCGCACCGTATTTCATGCACATATTCTGCACGGCCGCCATAGACACGACCAGCGAGATCTGCGCCAGGAAGCTGGTGAGCCCCAGCGCGAGAAACCTTGGGATCAGCTTGCCATCCAACCGGAAGCTACTCTTTTCCAGCGCAATCACCTTCATGTGCCGCAGATACCAAACAGAGAGCGCCGCTGTCAGTACCTGCCCGATAACCGTGGCTATTGCCGCGCCCATCATGCCCCAATGGAAACCATAAATGAAGATGGGGTCGAGAATCACATTGGCGATAGCGCCGGAAACAGTAGCCACCATGGCGAATTTCGGACTGCCGTCGCTACGGATTACCGGGTTCATGGCCTGTCCGAACAGATAAAACGGGATGCCCAGCGTGATATAGAAAAAGTATTCCCTCGCAAGCACGTGCGTTTCTTCGTTGACCCTTCCGCCGAACAGGGCAAGGAGCGGATCGCTGAAGATCAGGTAACCCGCCGTCAGCACAAGGCTGCTCGCCACGCAGAGCACAACGGCGTTGCCGACGGATTGATGCACCTCCTCGCGGGCATTACGCCCCAGCGCAATACTCACAAACGCGCAGCAGCCGTCTCCGATAAACACCGCAAAGCCAAGCGCTACCACTGTTAACGGAAAAACAATGGTATTGGCCGCGTTGCCGTATGAGCCCAGGTAGCTTGCATTTGCAATAAAAAGCTGATCAACGATATTGTAAAGCGCGCCCACCAGCAGCGAAATAATACAGGGAACGGCGTATTGCCGCATTAGTTTACCGATACGTTCCGTTCCCAAAAACTGATTTCCGGTATCCATTGAAAACCATCCTTTCATCTTGAAAAAAATCAATGCGCAAGTCCTACAAATCCGGACTTACGCATTTCTGCTACACGATTTGCTTATGAAATTGTTCCTCATCCGTCCATCTCTCCCCCATTTCCGTAAAATACAGCGTGTGGCGTTTCTGCAACTGGATTTACGCAGAAACGCCACACGCTGTATGCTTATTATAGCGGCTTCAGCTGGAAATTTCAAATGTTTTTTATTGGTTTCAGATTCGCTCAGCATTTGGGGAACAACCCAGCATTGCAAAAAAGCCAAGCGGCTTGATGGAGCCGGCAAAGCTCCAGGGCGCGTCCACCGATTACCTGTAGGGACTGACCGAACAACAAAATCACTCAACTACAGAGCTGAGAACGCTCTGCATTCGGATGATGATGCAATCGAAGGATTGAGAACGGGCAAGTTCAACCGCCGGCTGCTGTCGAAGCTGATCTGCCGCAAGGATTTCCGGCGCTTCATGCCGGACGCCGAGATTTGCGTTGACCGGATCGCGGATATGCGGGTCAACGACATGAACGCTGTGCTGGAAACGGTTCGACAAATGGCGTTGATGAAAAAGGGCGCAATGAAAATGACCTGCATATGCGGACGCTGGAAGTTGCGCAGATTCGGGAGGACGTGTATTTCGAAACCCTGATTGCGGATGATCTGAAAGGCATCCTCCTTGACATTCGTGAGCAGCAGCATCCCGAAACTATGACTGCGGATGAAGTCTCTCTCGCAGCAGCCGTGCAGGGGCAGTTGCAGAAAACGATGAACTTTGAATGTAGCTCCGAGGAAAGAAAATCCGCGCGTTTCTTGCAATAAGCGGACTTGATTATGACACGCTTACGAAGGAAGAATTTTCTTCAATACATTTGCGGACTTCAAAAGTCCAAGCCTCTGAAAAGCCCCATCAGCCAGCGCGTGAAAGCACGACCGCAGCTGCCGCACGGAAGGGGAAAACGGAAACACAAGTAGAAAATGGGATATGCTCAACATCAATTGAGCATATCCCATTTTCATCTATACGATGCTTTTGAGGCGATTGCAATATGCCTCTCCATAAAGTTCCAGCAGTCGAATCAGTTCTAAACGCTCGTCTCTTTTCATTTCCCGCGTTGCCATTTCCTCTTGCTGCAACAGGGGAACAACAATGTTATCACAGAGCTGCCGTCCTTTTTCAGTCAGGGTGATACCTTTGTTTTTCCGGTTCTCCGGCAGCTCTTTCAGTTCGACAACGCCGTCCTCTAAAAATGCTTTGACCACCAGATTGACGGACTGCTTCGGATAATGCGTATCGTCGGCGATCTGCTTCTGTGTGCAGCCATCGCCCAGCTCATAGATTTCTTCCAGCACCATCAGGCTGAGATAGTTCAAGCCTTTCGACCTGGCATAGTCCTCATAGGCTTTGTCCATGCTCTGAAATTGCTGCATCAATCGTTCCTGTATCGAATCCATCTGTTCCTCCCTATGCGTAGCGGTATCTGTTCTTCATGTGACGGAAGTAGAATATGGAGAGCAAAACACTCAGCACATCGGCTGTCGGCATAGAGACCCAAACGCCGTCCGCACCCCAGAGCAGCGGCAGGGTCAAAAGCGGAATGATGAGAAAAATCAGCGTTCGGAACAGCGAAAGGATCGCAGAGGTCTTGCCGTCGTTCAGCACCGTAAAGAAGCCGGACGCGAACAGATTAAAGCCCATCAGCAGAAACGCCGCCGCAAAGATGAACATTCCCCGCACTGCCATCGCTACAACCGTTTCCGAGCCATCGGCAAAAAGGTGTGCAATGGGCTTTGCCAGCGGAAAGGAAGCGGCAAAGATCAGGCCCGACATCACAGCAATGGTTTTCAGCGCGACGCGATAGAGCTTTTGCAGCTCCGTATCGTTTCCCGCGCCGTAATGATAGCTGACCACGGGGGCGATCCCCTGCACATAGCCTGCGTAGCTTGCCGAGAGAATCGTCTGTGCCGAAAGGATAATGGCAGCAGCGGCTACGCCATCCGAGCCGACAATGTCCATCAGGATCACATTCATGGCGATCATCGTCACTGTGATCGCCAGCATCCCCACCATTTCGCTCATACCGTTGGAGCAGGCTTTCAGCAGCGCTTTCCCATCGAACTTCGGGCGCGCGAAATAGAGCGAGCCTTTCCGGTTAGCAAAGAAGAAAATCACGCCGATCAAGGATTGCAGGACATAGCCAGCCGCCGTTGCGTAGGCGGCGCCGTTGCGTAGGCGGCGCCTGCCACACCCAGCGGGATCACAGCGATCAGCATATAGTCCAGTACAGTATTGGTAATGCCTCCCGCGATGGAAAGACCGAAGCCAAGCCCCGGTTTGCCAGCCGCCACAAAGAAGATTTGCAGCACGATGCTGACCATTGCAAAGGGAATCAGCAGAAAGATGGGAACGGCATAGGCTTCACACAGGGGATAAAGCGACACATCCGCACCCATAGCATACAGGATCGGCGTGCGAAATACAATGCCCAGCGCACAAAAAGCGGTGCTGATGATAACGCTGAACAGCATGAAAAAAGAAAAATTCTGCCGTGCAGTTTCATTTCGTCCCTTACCCATCTGATGGGACACCAGCGCACAGCCGCCCGTGGCGATCATCGTCCCGATGGCAAGAAAAGGTCCCGCGATGCTGACGGCGGAAAGCGCGTCCGTTCCCAGCAGATTGGACACGAAAAGCTGATCGACGATGCTGTAAATGTTCATAAAAATACTGGACAGGATCGTCGGCAGCGCGTATTTCAGCAGGGATGAGGTTGATACTTTGATGTTCAGCGAGTTTAGATTCGGTTCCATCTGGTTCTCCTTAGTCATTTTTATTACGGTAAATAGCATTGACTATTGTACAGAGAAACCTATCGTTGTCAAGAAAAAAATAAATCGGCACCTGCTTTTGAGGCAGATGCCGATTTCTATTACCCTATCATGCGCTTGAATTTTGGGCGTAAGTGGCGTAAGTTTGGCGTAAATCCGCTTTTGCGCATTCAAAAAATCAAGCAATTTCAAGGTTTTGCGGCGTCTCTTAGTACATGCCGCCCATACCGCCCATACCGGGAGCGCCAGCAGGAGCCGCCGGTTCGGGAGCAGGAATATCGGCCACCAGGCTTTCAGTGGTCAGCACCATGGCAGCCACGCTGGCGGCGTTCTGCAAAGCGGAACGAGTCACCTTGGTGGGATCGATGATGCCGCGGTCGATCATGTCTACATACTCGCCCTTCAGCGCATCGTAGCCATAGCCGTTCTTGTGGCTGTTCTTGATATTCTCCACAATCACGCTGCCATCGATACCGGCGTTCTTGCTAATCTGGCGCAGGGGTTCTTCCAAAGCGCGCACAATGATTTCCACACCGGTCTTGGCGTCGCCGGCGTAGTTAGCCAGCTCAGCCTGCACAGCGGGCAGCACATTCAGCAGAGCGATGCCGCCGCCGGGAACGATGCCCTCTTCTACCGCAGCGCGGGTAGCGGCCAGAGCGTCCTCAATGCGCAGCTTGCGCTCCTTCATTTCAATCTCGGTAGCAGCGCCCACCTGGATAACGGCTACGCCGCCGGCCAGCTTCGCCAGGCGCTCCTGCAGCTTTTCGCGATCGTAATCGCTGGTGGTATCCTCAATCTGGCTGCGGATGGAGGCGATACGGGCATTGATGGCATCCTTGTCGCCAGCGCCGCCAACGATGGTGGTGTTCTCTTTATCCACCTTCACCTGGCTGGCAGTACCCAGCATCTCCACGGTGGCTTCCTTCAGATCCATGCCCAGCTCGTCGCTGATGACCTGACCGCCGGTCAGGATGGCGATGTCGCGAAGCATTTCCTTGCGGCGGTCGCCAAAACCGGGAGCCTTAACGGCCACGCAGGTGAAGGTGCCGCGCAGCTTGTTCACCACCAGAGTGGCCAGGGCTTCGCCTTCCACGTCCTCGGCGATGATCAGCAGCTTCTTGCCAGCCTGCACAACCTGCTCCAGCACGGGCAGAATCTCCTGAATATTGGAGATTTTCTTGTCGGTAATCAGGATGTAAGGATTGTCCAGAACGGCTTCCATCTTGTCGGTATCGGTTACCATGTAGGCGCTGGCGTAACCGCGGTCAAACTGCATACCTTCCACGGTGGTCATTTCGGTCTTCATGGTCTTGCTTTCTTCCACGGTGATCACGCCGTCGTTGCCAACGGTTTCCATGGCCTCGGAAATCAGCTTGCCGATTTCCTCATCACCGGCGGAAATGCTGGCGACCTGAGCAATAGACTGCTTGCCGTTGATGGGCTGGCTCAGCTTGGCCAGGCCCTGAACGGCCGCATCCACACCGGCCTCGATGCCGCGCTTCAAAACCATGGGATTCGCGCCGGCAGCCAGGTTGCGCAGGCCCTCGCGAATGATGGCCTGAGCCAGCAGCGTAGCGGTGGTGGTGCCGTCGCCAGCCACATCGTTGGTCTTGGTAGATACTTCTTTCACCAGTTGAGCGCCCATATTCTCAAAGGGGTCTTCCAGTTCAATTTCCTTGGCGATGGTCACGCCGTCGTTGGTGATGAGAGGAGCGCCGAATTTCTTGTCCAGCACTACGTTGCGGCCCTTGGGGCCCAAGGTAATCTTCACGGTATCCGCCAGAGCATTAACGCCCTTTTCCAAAGCGCGACGGGCTTCCTCGCCATACTTAATTTGCTTTGCCATACGTCATATTCCTCCTGAAAACTCTACTTGCACAAAAAGTGGGTAAACGCCATTATTCTACCGTGGCCAAGATGTCGCTTTGGCGCACGATGATCAATTCCTGACCGTCGATTTTCACTTCCGTACCGGCGTACTTGGAATAAATCACCTTTTCGCCAACCTTCACGTTCATCTTCACTTCTTTGCCGTCCACCAGGCCGCCGGGGCCAACTGCCAGCACTTCCGCCATCTGAGGCTTTTCCTTGGCGGTACCCGTCAGCAGAATACCGCTCTTGGTGGTTTCTTCCATCTCAACGTTTTTGATGACCACACGGTCGCCCAAAGGCTTCACGTTCATATCTGTATCCTCCCCAATTTAGTAAGATTGATTTTGGCTTTGTTAGCACTCGCATTATTCGAGTGCTAACAACATGGTTAACTATACGTCATTTGCCTAAAAGTGGCAAGCGGCTAAGGAGTGAACAAATGGATTTTTTTCTGAAAATTTCGTGTATTCTCCGAATTGTGATAGTGTTTTTTTGCATTTTCAGAAAATTTCTCTTTATTTCTTTGCTTTTTGCTTCTGTTTGCTTTTGAAGCCTGTGGTACAATAGCTGTCAAAGAGAGGAGGAAACCTAATGGACAGTTCACCCGCCTCGGCTCTGCTCGCCTGGTATGACCGGACAAAGCGCGATTTGCCCTGGCGACGCACGCATCATCCTTATGCCATCTGGCTTTCAGAAATCATGCTGCAGCAAACCCGGGTGGAAACCGTAAAGGGCTATTACGCTCGGTTTTTGCAGCTTTTTCCTACTATTACCGCCCTGGCTCAGGCGCCTCAGGAACAGGTGCTCAAGGCCTGGGAAGGTTTGGGATATTATAGCCGCGCCCGGAATCTGCAAAAAGCCGCGCAAGTGATGCAGGAACAATACGGCGGGCGTTTTCCTGAAACGTACGAAGAAATTCTGGCTCTGCCGGGCATTGGCCCCTACACGGCAGGCGCCATCAGCAGCATCGCTTTTGGGCTATGCGTTCCCGCGGTAGACGGCAATGTGTACCGGGTAGCCAGCCGCTATTTCGGCGTGCGTGAGGATGTAGGGCTGCCCAAAGTGCAAAAAGAAATTCGCCGCCTGGTGGCGGAAAGCATGCCCTCCGACCGACCAGGCGACTACAACCAAGCCTTGATGGAGCTTGGCGCCACGCTTTGCAGCCCCGGCGCGCCCGGCTGTGAGGAGTGTCCCTGGCAAAAGCGCTGCGACGCCTGTCTGGAGGGAGACGCTTCCTCTCTGCCGGTCCATGAAAAAAAGCGGCCTCCCAAGTCAATGGACTTTGCCGTATGCCTGCTCACTTTTGAAAACCGCATTTGGGTCAGCCGCCGCAACGAGCGCATGTTGAACGGGCTTTATGTGTTTTATTTGCTGGAGGACACCATCGACCCGCCCGCCGTAGAGTCCTGGCTAACGGATCAAGGCTTTTCCTGCCGTTTTTCAAAAAAACTGGGCCATGCCAAGCATGTGTTCACGCACCGGGTGTGGGAAATGGAGCTGCTTCATTTCGAACTGGACAACGCCCCTCAGGCGGACGAAGGCAGGCTTGTGACCTTGACCGAGCTGAACGCGCTGCCCTTTCCCACCGCCATGAAGGCGGCGCAACAGGCTGCGCAAAACCTGCTGAAAGACAAATAACAAACAGGGACATATTTCCCTGTTTCAGCTTGTCAAAAAAGCTCGCCTGCGGCGAGCCTCAGAGTGTCGAAAAACCCCTGATTGGCCGCCATCGCCGGAAGCAGCGCTTTGCTGGTTCACGGGGAAAGTGCTGCGACATAAGGCTTAGGGGCTCTGCCCCTAAAACCCCGGCAGGAGGCAGTGCCTCCTGCACCTCCGCTTTGTCAGCAACCTGAAGCTCGCCTGACGGCGATCTTTTTTCGCCAGAAACTGCCGGTAATGTTTTCGGCGTAGCCGAAAACGCCCCG